>NZ_SSOI01000072.1:22255-26519 GCF_029873175.1 Pseudomonas sp. BN505 | reverse complement strand
ATTCGCTGGGCTGTCCATCTGGACATTCTGGCTACAGAATTTCTTGACGACCATAGAGCATTGGAACCACCTGATCCCATCCCGAACTCAGTAGTGAAACGATGCATCGCCGATGGTAGTGTGGGGTTTCCCCATGTGAGAGTAGGTCATCGTCAAGATTCATTTCGCAAAACCCCTATCTGCGCATGCAGGTAGGGGTTTTGTCTTTGCGGCGCAAATATCCCCAGCCCTGCCCGACCCCTGTAGGAGCAGCCTTGTGCTGCGAAGAGGCCGGTAAGGCTAAAGATTATCTTCGCCTGCAATGGCCTCTTCGCAGCACAAGGCTGCTCCTACAGAGCAGGGTGCAACGCCAGGTATCCAGGCCATCCAGGCCCTTTTCCTATGCAAGCCAACAGCCCATGGCTATCATGCGTGCCTTATTCCAAGTCGAGACTGGCATGCTGAAGTTGTTGAATCTCCTCAAGGATGGCCGGTTCCATTCCGGAGAAGCTCTGGGGGCAGCCCTCGGGGTGAGTCGCAGCGCCGTGTGGAAGCAGCTGCAGCACCTGGAGAGCGAGCTGAGCCTCACCATTCACAAGGTTCGTGGGCGCGGCTATCAGCTAGCGGCACCACTGGCTTTGCTCGACGCGCAGGCAATCGCCAGGTTTGCCGAAGGCGAGCAGTGGCCGGTTTTCATTCACGAAATCATCGACTCGACCAACGCCGAAGGCTTGAGGCTTGCCAATCAAGGGCAGGTAGCGCCATTTCTCGTCCTGGCCGAGCGGCAAAGCGCCGGCCGCGGCCGTCGTGGCCGCCAATGGGTCAGCCCATTTGCCGAAAACCTCTATTACAGCCTTGTCTTGCGGGTGGATGGTGGCATTCGCCAGCTCGAAGGCTTGAGCCTGGTGGTAGGCGTTGCAGTAATGCGCACGCTGCAGGCGTTCGGGGTAAAAGATGTAGGGCTCAAATGGCCCAATGACGTGTTGGTTGGCGGGCAGAAGATCACTGGCATTCTCCTGGAGCTGGTGGGTGACCCGGCCGATGTCTGTCATGTGGTCCTGGGTATCGGTATCAATGTGAACATGCAGGTCAATGACCAGGTCGACCAGGAGTGGACCTCGATGCGGCGTGAGGTGGGCGCGGCTATAGACCGTAACCACTTGGTGGCTTCGCTCAATCAGCAAATGCAGCACGAATTGGCACGCCATCGTCGCTACGGGTTTGCCGCATTCCAGGAGGAGTGGGAGCAGGCGCACCTTTGGCAGGGACGCAATGTTTCACTGGTTGCCGGTAATACGCGCATCGATGGCGTGGTTCTTGGCGTCGACGGGCAGGGCGGCTTGCGCCTTGAGGTGGACGGAGTTGAAAAGAGCTTCAGTGGTGGTGAGCTCAGTTTGAGGTTGCGTGATGATTCTTGAGCTCGATTGCGGTAACAGCTTCATCAAGTGGCGCGTGATTCATACCGCTGATGCAGTGATTGAAGGTGGCGGGATTGTCGATTCAGATCAAGCGCTGCTGGCCGAAGTGGCTGCGCTGGCTTCGGTGCGTCTGACAGGTTGCCGCATTGTCAGTGTGCGCAGCGAGGAAGAAACCGATGCACTTTGTGCGTTGATTGCCCAGGCATTTGCCGTGCAGGCGCATGTTGCGCTTCCGGCACGGAGCATGGCCGGTGTGCGCAACGGTTATGACGACTACCAGCGGTTGGGCATGGACCGTTGGCTCGCTGCGCTGGGTGCATTTCACCTGGCCAAGGGCGCATGCCTGGTGATCGACCTCGGTACCGCCGCCAAAGCAGACTTTGTGGCTGCAGACGGCGAGCACCTGGGTGGCTACATCTGTCCGGGCATGCCACTGATGCGCAGTCAGTTGCGTACCCATACCCGGCGCATTCGCTATGACGATGCCTCCGCCGAGCGCGCATTGACCAGCCTGTCGCCGGGCCGCTCTACAGTCGAAGCGGTTGAGCGTGGTTGCGTGTTGATGCTCCAGGGCTTTGCGCGTACCCAGCTTGAGCAGGCGCGTTCACTGTGGGGTGAAGAATTCGCGGTGTTCCTCACTGGGGGTGATGCGCCGCTGGTGAGAGAGGCCGTGCCGCAGGCGCGTGTCGTCCCTGACCTGGTTTTCGTTGGCCTGGCCATGGCCTGCCCATTGGATTGAGGTGCCTATGCGTTGGTTGTTTCTGTTGTTACTGGTGCTCAACGTCTTCTATTACGTGTGGCATCAGCAGGAAGCACCGCTGAAGGTCAAGGAAGTCGCCCCGCTGTCTCTGTACAAGGGGAATCAGCAGGAAATCCGTCTGTTGCGTGAAACGGGTGTGTCGGCACCACCCAGGCGCCGTGACGAATGCCTGGTAGTGGGGGGTGTGACAGGGCAGGAGCAGCTGGATGCACTGCGTCAGCGCTTGCTGAGCCTGGATATTGCCACCTTGCCGGTGGTGGGGCAGCTGCCTGGAGCCGATGGTCGCTGGCTCAAGGTTGCCCCGGAAAGCGAGCGTTTACTGGACCAAACGGTCCTTTCGGCTCTTTCCAATGATTTCAAAGACTTAAAACATAAAATTATTTTCTGCCAGGGTATTGCAACTGGTGAATAGCTTGATAGAATGGCGCCCGCTTCACAGGGAACACCACTCAGGTGGTACAACTGGAAGCGGTGTCAAAGCAGCTAAGTTTCAGATTTGATTGAAAAAATTTGAAAAAACGCTTGACACTAGGACGGCAGACACATAGAATGCCGGCCACATCTGGAGGGATTCCCGAGCGGTCAAAGGGGACGGACTGTAAATCCGTTGCGAGAGCTTCGAAGGTTCGAATCCTTCTCCCTCCACCAGTTTTAGCGAGAGCCGCAAGCTCCGCGGGTATAGTTTAGTGGTAGAACCTCAGCCTTCCAAGCTGATGATGCGGGTTCGATTCCCGCTACCCGCTCCAAGTTTGCCGGATTTTGCACAAAGTGTTTCGCTCTTGTAGCTCAGTTGGTAGAGCACACCCTTGGTAAGGGTGAGGTCAGCGGTTCAAGTCCGCTCAAGAGCTCCATATAAACAAGGCAGATATGAAAATATCTGCCTTTGTTTTATCAGCGCAAGACTATTTCTTCTGCGGAGGATTGTATCGATGGCTAAGGAAAAGTTTGATCGTTCCCTTCCCCACGTTAACGTCGGCACTATCGGCCACGTTGACCACGGTAAGACCACTCTGACCGCAGCTCTGACTCGCGTCTGCTCCGAAGTTTTCGGTTCGGCAGTCGTTGAGTTCGACAAGATCGACTCGGCTCCGGAAGAAAAAGCGCGCGGTATCACCATCAACACCGCTCACGTCGAGTACAACTCGAACATTCGTCACTACGCTCACGTTGACTGCCCAGGTCACGCTGACTATGTGAAGAACATGATCACCGGTGCTGCCCAGATGGACGGCGCGATCCTGGTTTGCTCGGCCGCCGATGGTCCGATGCCACAAACCCGTGAGCACATCCTGCTGTCCCGTCAGGTTGGCGTTCCGTACATCGTGGTCTTCCTGAACAAGGCTGACCTGGTAGACGACGCTGAGCTGCTGGAACTGGTCGAGATGGAAGTTCGCGACCTGCTGTCCACCTATGACTTCCCAGGCGACGACACTCCGATCATCATCGGTTCGGCTCGTATGGCGCTGGAAGGCAAAGACGACAACGAAATGGGCACCACCGCTGTCAAGCGTCTGGTTGAAACTCTGGACAGCTACATCCCAGAGCCAGAGCGCGCTATCGACAAGCCGTTCCTGATGCCAATCGAAGACGTATTCTCGATCTCGGGTCGTGGTACCGTTGTTACCGGTCGTATCGAGCGTGGTATCGTCCGCGTTCAGGATCCGCTGGAAATCGTTGGTCTGCGTGACACCACCACCACCACCTGCACCGGTGTTGAGATGTTCCGCAAGCTGCTGGACGAAGGTCGTGCTGGCGAGAACTGCGGCGTTCTGCTGCGTGGTACCAAGCGTGACGACGTTGAGCGTGGCCAGGTTCTGGTCAAGCCAGGTTCGGTCAAGCCGCACACCAAGTTCACCGCAGAAGTCTACGTCCTGTCGAAGGAAGAAGGCGGTCGTCACACTCCGTTCTTCAAAGGCTACCGTCCTCAGTTCTACTTCCGTACCACTGACGTGACCGGTAACTGCGAACTGCCGGAAGGCGTTGAAATGGTAATGCCAGGTGACAACATTCAGATGACTGTTACCCTGATCAAGACCATCGCAATGGAAGACGGTCTGCGCTTCGCTATCCGTGAAGGCGGTCGTACCGTCGGCGCCGGCGTCGTAGC
>NZ_SSOI01000072.1:0-22205 GCF_029873175.1 Pseudomonas sp. BN505 | reverse complement strand
ACCCCTATCTGCGCATGCAGGTAGGGGTTTTGTCTTTGCGGCGCAAATATCCCCAGCCCTGCCTGAAGCCCTGTAGGAGCAGCCTTGTGCTGCGAAGCGGCCATTGCAGCCGAAGATAATCTTTAGCCTTACCGGCCTCTTCGCAGCACAAGGCTGCTCCTACAGGGATCTGTGGTAAGTCGCCTCCCACAATTCGAGCCAGAACACTAGAATAGGCCCACGCACCTATCCAGAAGCGCTATATGCCCAATCCTGTCGAACCCGAAGCCCTGGCCCAATTGCCGTTGGACGAGCTTGTCGCCTGCCACGAATGCGACCTGCTGCTGCGCAAGCCTGTGCTGCAGCGCGATGAAAAAGCCGAATGCCCCCGCTGCGGCTACGAGCTCTATGCCCACCGGCACAATGTAGTCAACCGCAGCCTGGCCCTGGTATTGACCGCGCTGTTGCTGTTCGTACCTGCCAATTTTCTACCGATCATGCAACTGCACCTGCTTGGCCAGACCTCGGACGATACTGTCTGGAGTGGCGTACTGGGCCTGTACAATTCGCAGATGCGCGGTGTGGCGGTAGTCGTGTTCCTGTGCAGCATGGCCATCCCCCTGGCAAAACTGCTTTGCCAGCTGGCGGTATTGCTGAGTATCCGCTTGAACGTGGGGCGCAACTTCGGCCTGCTGTTCTACCGCATCTATCACCACTTGCGTGACTGGGGCATGCTCGAGGTCTATTTCATGGGTGTGCTGGTGGCTATCGTCAAGCTGGTAGACCTGGCAGAACTGACCGTGGGCCTGGGGCTGTTCTGCTTCATCAGCCTGTTATTGGTCCAGGTATGGCTGGAGGTGGTCATGTCGCCGCACCAGATCTGGAGTGCACTATCGGGGGAGGACCTGCATGCGGGCGATTGATGCAGGCATTGTTGTTTGCAATGAATGTCATGAACTGAACCGGCGAGTGCCAGATGGCACTTCGCAGACCTGCACACGTTGCGGCGCCATTGTGCATGCCCGCCGCCCGAACAGTATCGTACGTACCTGGGCCCTGCTGATTGCCGCGTCGATCCTGTACATCCCGGCCAACCTGCTGCCGATCATGACCGTGAGTACACTCGGCCAGGGCAGCCCCGACACGATCATGTCCGGCGTCATCACCCTGCTCAAGCACGGCATGGTGCCGATTGCCGCGGTGGTGTTCATTGCCAGTATCCTGGTGCCCACCTTCAAGCTCGTGGGCATCGGTTTGCTGTTGTACTCCGTTCAGCGTCACCAGCCGCTTTCAGCGCGGCAACGGATATTGATGTACCGCTTCATCGAATTCATTGGGCGCTGGTCCATGCTCGATATCTTCGTCATCGCCATCCTGGTGGCAGTGGTGAATTTCGGCCGAATAGCCAGTGTCGAAGCCAATCTGGGCGCTGTCGCCTTTGCAACTGTGGTGATCCTGACAATGCTTGCCGCTTTAACTTTCGATCCCCGACTGATTTGGGATAACACGGAGTCGGATGACGACCATGAGTGACCTGCCAACGGCTAAAACCCGGCCAGCCTCGAACTGGTCGGCCATCTGGATCCTGCCTTTGATCGCCTTGATGATCGGTGGCTGGCTCGCGTGGCAGGCCTATAGCAAGGCCGGCGTGGAAATTGAAGTCCGCTTCGAGTCGGGTGAAGGTATCGTCGCCAACAAGACCGAAGTCATCTACAAGGGCATGCCGGTAGGCAAAGTGAAGAGCTTGTTGCTCGACGCCAAGGGCGACAACCAAGGTGTGATCGCCACCATCGAGATGAACAAGGACGCCGAACCACACCTGACCAAAGGCACGCGTTTCTGGCTGGTGAAGCCGAGTGTCAGCCTGGCGGGTATTACCGGCCTTGAAACACTGGTGTCGGGTAACTACATTGCCGTCAGCCCGGGGGAGGGTGAGCGTACCAAGCGCTTTACCGCCCTGAAGGTTGCGCCGCCGCTCTCGGATTCGGAGCCTGGCCTGCATCTGACCCTCAAAGCCGACAGGCTGGGTTCGCTCAACCGTGACAGCCCGATCTTCTACAAGCAGATCCAGGTGGGTCGGGTGAAAAGCTATCGCCTGTCCGAGGACCAGAGCACCGTCGAGATCAAGGTGTTCATCGAGCCCGCCTACGCCAGCCTGGTGCGCAAGCACACGCGTTTCTGGAACGCCAGCGGCGTCAGCATCGATGCTTCGCTGTCAGGTGTGAAGGTGCGCAGCGAGTCGCTGTCGAGCATTGTGGCCGGTGGTATCGCCTTTGCCACGCCGGAGTACCGCAAGGACAGCCCGCCTACCGATCCTAGCCTGCCATTCCGCCTTTATGAAGACTTCGACGCCGCCCAGGCGGGTATACGGGTCAAGGTAAAGCTGAGCGATTACGAGGGCCTGCAGGCAGGCCGCACGCCGGTCATGTACAAGGGCATCCAGGTGGGCTCGTTGAAAGCCCTGAAGATGGAAGACAACCTGTCCAGCGCGTCGGCCGAGCTGACGCTGGACCCGCTCACTGAAGACTATCTGGTCGAGGGCACGCAGTTCTGGGTGGTCAAGCCGTCGATTTCCCTGGCAGGTATCACCGGCCTGGAGGCGCTGGTCAAAGGTAACTACATCGCCATCCGCCCGGGTGAGAAGGGTGAACGGCCCGAGCGTGAGTTCGAGGCCCGCGCCAAGGCGCCGCCGCTCGACCTCAAGGCGCCAGGCCTGCACATGGTGTTGTTCGCCGATACCCTGGGTTCTCTGGAAATCGGCAGCCCGGTGATGTACCGCCAGGTCAAGGTGGGGAGCGTGCAGAGCTACCAGTTTGCTCGTAACAGCAACCGTATCCTGATCGGTGTGCATATCGAGAAGGAATACGAAAAGCTGGTCAACGGCTCGTCGCGCTTCTGGAACGTCAGTGGCATTACCCTGACCGGGGGGCTGTCGGGCATCAAGATCAAGAGTGAATCGCTGCAAACGCTGATGGCCGGCGGTATTGCGTTCGACACGCCACGGCCCGATGTGGCGCTGAAACGCCATATTCCACGCTTCCGTCTGCATGACAGCCAGGAAGCGGTAAACCGCGCGGGTACCTTGATCACCGTCCGTGTAGACCGTGCAGATGGCCTGAAGCCGGGTACGCCAATCCGCTTCCGTGGCTTGGATGTGGGCAGTATCGAGAGCGTCGACCTGACCAATGACTTGCAAGCGGTGCTGCTGCGGGCACGAATCACCGAGGCGGCGGACCGTATTGCCCGTGCCGGCACGCAGTTCTGGGTGGTCAAGCCAGCCTTGGGCCTGGTACGCACCGAGAACCTCGACACGCTGATTGGCGGGCAGTACCTGGAGGTGCAGCCGGCAGCCAAGGACCGTGGCCCGCAGCGCGACTTCATCGCCTTGGCAGATGCCCCGCAAGTGGCTGGGCCGGAGGTGGGCTTGCCATTGACGCTCAGTGCGCCACGGCGTGGTTCGATCAAGCCGGGTGTGCCAGTGACCTATCGAGAGGTTGCGGTTGGCAAGGTGACGGGTTTCGAGTTGGGCCAGAGCGCTGACCGCGTGCTGATCCATATCCTCATCGAGCCGCGCTATGCAGCCCTGGTCCGTAGTGGCAGCCGGTTCTGGAACAGCAGTGGCTTCGGTTTCGACTGGGGGCTGTTCAAGGGGGCTACCGTGCGTACCGAGTCGGTGGAGACCCTGATCGATGGCGGTATCGCCTTTGCAACACCGGATGGCGAGCAGATGGGCAACCCGGCACGGCCGCAGCAGACATTCGCCTTGTTCGACAAGGCAGAGGATGACTGGCTGCAGTGGGCGCCCAAGATTCAGATAGCCAAGTAATGTAAAAGTAGGGCCGCCAACCGCGGCCCCGCTTTTTTGTGGGAGCGGCCTTGCGTCGCGAAAGGGGCGCGTAGCGGCCCCTCGGTCTTAGCGCAGAAGCTGAGATTGCCGGGGCTGCTCTGCAGCCCTTTCGCGACGCAAGGCCGCTCCCACAAAGACCGAGTTCCACATGGAGCCTTGCCCGCAAGCATAAACCGCAGGCAACAAAAAACCGACCCTAGGGTCGGTTTTTCGAATAGCGCGTCGCTTAGGCAGCTGCAGCTTCTTTCAGCGCCTTGATGTGGCCATTCAGACGGCCTTTGTGACGAGCAGCTTTGTTCTTGTGGATGATACCTTTGTCGGCCATACGGTCGATTACAGGTACAGCCAGAACGTAAGCGGCTTGCGCTTTTTCGGCGTCTTTTGCGTCAATGGCTTTAACTACATTCTTGATGTAGGTGCGGACCATGGAACGCAGGCTGGCGTTGTGGCTGCGACGCTTCTCAGCCTGTTTTGCACGTTTCTTGGCGGAAGGTGTGTTGGCCACCGTCGAGCTCCTCGAAAGACTTTAGGTAAATAGCAAACAAAATAGGCCGCGAATCATGCCGATCAAGAGATCGATTGTCAAGGCCACCTGCAAGGTTCCGCCGAGCGGTGCGCCAACAAGAGGGAAAGATTCCTTTCTGCTGCGCGACCTGTACACTCGGGAATTTTTGGCTCCCCTGCGAAGGCGCGGGAGTATCGCACATTCGGACGCTGTCTGGCAGCGTCCTCTGCCATTGGCGTGAATCTTTTCGATGAACCTGCTCAAATCCCTGGCTGCAGTAAGCTCGATCACCATGATTTCGCGGGTGCTGGGCTTCGTTCGCGACACCATCCTGGCGCGCATCTTTGGTGCCGGTGTCGCCACCGACGCCTTTTTCATCGCGTTCAAACTGCCCAACCTGTTGCGGCGCATTTTTGCCGAGGGTGCGTTTTCCCAGGCCTTTGTTCCGATCCTGGCCGAATACAAGACCCAGCAGGGCGAGGAGGCGACACGTACCTTCATCGCTTATGTCAGCGGCCTGCTGACCCTGGTCCTCGCCCTGGTGACTGCCATCGGCATCCTCGCGGCGCCGTGGGTGGTGTGGGCAACAGCTCCAGGCTTTGTCGACAACGCAGAAAAATACGAGCTGACCACCTCCCTGTTGCGGGTGACCTTTCCTTATATATTGCTGATCTCGCTTTCTTCCCTGGCCGGTGCGATCCTCAATACCTGGAACCGCTTCTCGGTACCGGCCTTCACCCCCACCCTGTTGAACGTGGCGATGATTGCCTTCGCCGTGCTGCTGACGCCGTACTTCAACCCGCCAATCATGGCCCTGGCCTGGGGCGTGCTGGCGGGTGGCCTGGCGCAGTTGCTGTACCAGCTGCCAGCGTTGAAGAAGATCGGCATGCTCGTACTGCCGCGCCTGAACCTCAAGGACGCGGGTGTGTGGCGGGTACTTAAACAGATGCTGCCGGCGATTCTCGGGGTGTCGGTGAGCCAGATTTCGTTGATCATCAACACCATCTTCGCCTCGTTCCTGGTGGCCGGCTCGGTGTCGTGGATGTATTACGCCGACCGCCTCATGGAGCTGCCTTCAGGCGTGCTGGGCGTGGCCCTGGGCACCATCCTGCTGCCCACCCTGGCCAAGACCTACGCCAACAAGGACCGCGAGGAATACTCGCGGATCCTCGACTGGGGCCTGCGCCTGTGTTTCCTGCTGGTGCTGCCGTGCACCTTGGCCTTGGCCATCCTTGCCGAGCCGCTGACCGTTGCGCTCTTTCAATATGGCAAGTTCAGTGCGTTTGATGCGGCCATGACACAGCGGGCGCTGATGGCCTATTCGGTAGGTTTGCTGGCGATCATTCTGGTCAAGGTGCTGGCACCCGGCTTCTATGCGCAGCAGAATATCCGCACGCCGGTAAAGATTGCGATTTTCACCCTGGTCTGTACCCAGTTGTTCAACCTTGCCCTGGTCGGCCCGCTTGCACATGCCGGCCTGGCATTGGCAATCAGCCTGGGTGCCTGCCTGAATGCCGGCTTGCTGTTCTGGAAGCTGCGCAGCCAGCAGTTGTTCGAGCCACAGCCAGGCTGGGCAATGTTCCTGCTCAAGCTTGTCTTGGCAGTGGTGCTGATGTCGGCGGTACTGTTGGCGGGCATGCACTATATGCCGGCCTGGGAGCAGGGCATCATGCTTGAGCGCTTCCTGCGGCTTGGGGCGTTGATTGTGGCAGGTGTCGTGACGTATTTCGGCTGCCTGTACCTGTGCGGCTTCCGGCCCCGGCACTTCGCTCGCAAGGCCCTGCACTGAGGCGTCAGGCGGGTCAGGCGTCGGTTTTTCATATTCCACGCCGCCCTTGGGCGCTGCTGCCTGTCACCGGCGCCCGGGTGTGGTTATAATCGGCCACTTTATGAGCAAGAAGCGCGTTATGCAGCTGGTTCGAGGTCTTCACAACCTGCGCCCCGAGCACCGGGGCTGTGTCGCCACCATTGGCAACTTCGACGGGGTTCACCGCGGCCACCAGGCAATCCTGGCGCGCCTGCGCGAGCGCGGTCAGGCCTTGGGCCTGCCGACCTGCGTGGTGATCTTCGAACCGCAACCACGCGAGTACTTCGCCCCCGATACAGCACCGGCGCGCCTGGCCCGCCTGCGCGACAAGGTCGAATTGCTGGCCGCCGAGGGCGTCGACCGGGTGCTGTGCCTGGCGTTCAATCAGCGCCTGAGCAAGCTCAGCGCCGATGCCTTCGTCAAAGCCATCCTGGTCGACGGCCTGGGCGTGCGCCACCTCGAAGTGGGTGATGACTTCCGCTTTGGCTGCGACCGCGCCGGCGACTTCGCCTTCCTGATCGATGCCGGCAAGCAGTACGGCTTCACCGTCGAGGCCGCCAACACGGTAATCCAGGACGGCCTGCGGGTCAGCAGCACCGAAGTGCGCAAGGCCCTGTCCGAAGGTAACTTCGAGCTGGCTGAGCACCTGCTGGGCCGCCCGTACAGCATCACCGGCCGTGTGCTGCATGGCCAGAAGCTGGCCCGCCAGCTCGGCACACCTACCGCCAACATCCAGCTCAAGCGCCGCCGCGTGCCGCTGTCCGGGGTCTACCTGGCCAGCATCGAAATCGACGGCAAGGCCTGGCCGGGTGTAGGCAATATTGGCGTGCGTCCCACCGTTGCCGGTGATGGGCGCCCGCACCTGGAGATTCATCTTCTCGATTTTGCCGGCGACCTGTATGGCCGGCGTCTGACGGTGGAGTTCCACCACAAGCTGCGTGAAGAGCAGCGATTCGCCTCCCTGGAGGCGCTGAAGTCGGCGATCGATGCGGATATCGCCGCCGCACGTGCACATTGGCACGCTCAACCGCTAACGAAGAGCCTGAAATGACCGACTACAAAGCCACGCTTAACCTTCCGGACACCGCCTTCCCCATGAAGGCCGGCCTGCCTCAGCGCGAACCGCAGATCCTGCAGCGCTGGGACAGCATTGGCCTGTACCAGAAGCTGCGCGAAATTGGCAAGGATCGTCCCAAGTTCGTCCTGCACGACGGCCCGCCCTATGCCAACGGCAAGATTCACATCGGTCATGCGCTGAACAAGATTCTCAAGGACATGATCGTCCGCTCCAAGACCCTGTCCGGCTTCGATGCGCCGTATGTACCGGGTTGGGACTGCCATGGCCTGCCGATCGAGCACAAGGTCGAGGTTACCCACGGCAAGCACCTGTCTGCCGACCGCACCCGCGAGCTGTGCCGCGAGTACGCCGCCGAGCAGATCGAAGGGCAGAAGACCGAGTTCATTCGCCTGGGCGTGCTGGGTGACTGGGACAACCCGTACAAGACCATGAACTTCGCCAACGAAGCTGGCGAAATCCGCGCACTGGCCGAAATGGTCAAGCAAGGCTTCGTGTTCAAGGGCCTCAAGCCTGTGAACTGGTGCTTCGATTGCGGTTCGGCCTTGGCTGAAGCGGAAGTCGAATACGCCGACAAGAAATCCCAGACCATCGACGTGGCCTTCCCGATTGCCGACGAGGCCAAGCTGGCTGCCGCCTTCGGGCTGGAGGCGCTGGCCAAGCCAGCCGCTATCGTGATCTGGACCACCACTGCGTGGACCATCCCCGCCAACCAGGCGCTGAACATCCACCCGGAGTTCAAGTATGCCCTGGTCGATACCGGCGAGCGTCTGCTGGTGCTGGCCGAAGAGCTGGTCGAGTCGTGCCTCAAGCGCTACAACCTGGAAGGCTCGGTCGTCGCCACTGCCCAGGGTTCGGCCCTGGAGCTGATCAACTTCCGCCACCCGTTCTACGACCGCCTGTCGCCTGTCTACCTGGCCGACTACGTCGAACTGGGCGCCGGTACCGGTGTGGTTCACTCCGCGCCTGCCTACGGTGAAGACGACTTCGTCACCTGCAAGCGCTACGGCATGGTCAACGACGACATTCTCACCCCGGTGCAGAGCAACGGCGTGTATGTCGAGTCGCTGGAGTTCTTCGGCGGCCAGTTCATCTGGAAGGCCAACCCGGCCATCGTCGAGAAACTGAGCGAAGCCGGTGCGCTGATGCACACCGAAACCATCAGCCACAGCTACATGCACTGCTGGCGCCACAAGACCCCGCTGATCTACCGCGCAACCGCGCAGTGGTTCGTCGGCATGGACAAGCAGCCAAGCGCTGGCGAGCCGCTGCGTGAGCGCGCCCTCAAAGCCATCGAAGAAACCAAGTTCGTACCGGCCTGGGGCCAGGCGCGCCTGCACTCGATGATCGCCAACCGCCCGGACTGGTGCATCTCGCGTCAGCGCAACTGGGGTGTGCCGATCCCGTTCTTCCTGCACAAGCAGACCGGCGAGCTGCACCCACGTACCGTCGAGCTGATGGAAGCGGTGGCCAAGCGCGTTGAACAGGAAGGTATCGAAGCCTGGTTCAAGCTGGATGCCGTCGAACTGCTGGGTGACGAAGCCGGCCAGTACGACAAGATCACCGATACCCTGGACGTGTGGTTCGACTCCGGCACCACCCACTGGCACGTGCTGCGTGGCTCGCACGATATCGGCCACGCCACCGGCCCGGTCGCCGACCTGTACCTGGAAGGCTCCGACCAGCATCGTGGCTGGTTCCACTCGTCGTTGCTCACCGGTTGCGCCATCGACAATCACGCGCCGTACCGCGAACTGCTGACCCACGGCTTCACCGTGGACGAGAACGGCCGCAAGATGTCCAAGTCGCTGGGTAACACCATCGAGCCGGAGAAGGTAAACAACACCCTGGGTGCCGACATCCTGCGCCTGTGGGTTTCGGCCACTGACTATTCCGGTGAAATGGCGGTTTCCGAGCAGATCCTGCAGCGTAGCGCCGACGCTTACCGCCGTATCCGCAATACCGCGCGCTTCCTGCTGTCCAACCTGTCCGGTTTCGACCCGGCCCGCGACCTGCTGGCCCCGGAAGACATGCTGGCACTGGACCGCTGGGCCGTGGATCGTACCCTGCTGCTGCAACGCGAGCTTGAAGAGCACTACAGCGAGTACCGTTTCTGGAACGTCTACTCCAAGGTGCACAACTTCTGCGTGCAGGAGCTGGGCGGCTTCTACCTCGACATCATCAAGGACCGCCAGTACACCACCGGCGCCAACAGTGTCGCCCGCCGTTCCTGCCAGACCGCGCTGTACCACATCAGCGAAGCGCTGGTGCGCTGGATTGCGCCGATTCTGGCGTTCACCGCTGACGAAATCTGGCAATACCTGCCGGGCGAGCGCAACGAGTCGGTGATGCTCAACGGCTGGTACCAGGGCCTGAGCGAGCTGCCGGAAGGCACCGAGCTGGACCGCGCCTACTGGGACCGCGTAATGGCGGTGAAGGCATCGGTCAACAAGGAGCTGGAAAACCAGCGTACCGCCAAGGTCATCGGCGGCAACCTGCAGGCCGAAGTCACCCTGTACGCCGACGAAGGCCTGAGCGCCGACCTGGGCAAGCTGGGTGACGAGCTGCGCTTCGTGCTGATCACCTCGGCCGCCAGCGTGGTGCCGTTCGTGCAGGCACCGGCGGACGCCGTGGTGACCGAAGTCGAAGGCCTCAAGCTGAAAGTGGTCAAGTCCGGCCATGCCAAGTGCGGCCGTTGCTGGCACTTCCGCGCCGACGTAGGCAGCCACCCGGAGCACCCGGAAATCTGCAGCCGTTGCGTCGATAACCTGACCGGTTCGGGCGAGGTGCGTCACTATGCCTAACCCGGCAGTGGGGCGCTTCGGGCGCCTTGCATGGCTTTGGCTGAGCTTGCTGGTGCTGGTCGTCGACCAGGCCACCAAGCTGTATTTCAACAACGCCCTGACCATGTACCAGCAGATTGTGGTCATCCCTGACTACTTCAGCTGGACCTTGGCCTACAACACCGGCGCGGCTTTCAGCTTCCTCGCTGATGGCGCTGGCTGGCAGCGCTGGCTGTTCGCCCTGATCGCAGTGGTGGTCAGTGCCGTGCTGGTGGTGTGGCTCAAGCGCCTGGGGCGCAACGAAACCTGGCTGGCCGTGGCGCTGGCGCTGGTGCTGGGTGGCGCCATTGGCAACCTGTACGACCGCGTCGTGCTGGGCCATGTGGTCGACTTCATCCTGGTGCACTGGCAAAACCGCCATTACTTCCCGGCCTTCAACGTGGCCGACAGCGCCATCACCGTTGGTGCGGTGATGCTGGCGCTGGATATGTTCAAGAGCAAGAAGTCCGAGGATCCGGTCCATGACTGACACCCGTATCGGCCAGAACACCGAAGTCACCCTGCACTTCGCGCTGCACCTGGAAAACGGCGACACCGTCGACAGCACGTTCGACAAAGCTCCGGCCACCTTCAAGGTTGGCGATGGCAACCTGTTGCCGGGCTTCGAAAACGCGCTGTTCGGCTTCAAGGCCGGTGACAAGCGCACCGTGGTAGTGGCCCCGGAGAACGCCTTCGGCCAGCCCAACCCGCAAAACGTGCAAGTCATGCCGCGGTCCAACTTCGAGGGCATGGAGCTGTCCGACGGGCTGCTGATCATCTTCAACGATGCCGCCAACGCCGAGCTGCCGGGTGTGGTCAAAGCGTTCGATGACGACCAGGTGACCATCGACTTCAATCACCCACTGGCTGGCAAGACCCTGACCTTCGAGGTGGAGATCCTCGAGGTGAAGGCCCTGTAAGCCTGGAGCCGATCATGCAAATCAAACTCGCCAACCCTCGCGGCTTTTGCGCGGGGGTCGACCGGGCGATCGAGATCGTCAACCGCGCGCTGGAAGTCTTCGGCCCGCCGATCTATGTGCGTCACGAAGTGGTGCACAACAAGTTCGTGGTAGAAGACCTGCGCAACCGCGGTGCCATCTTCGTCGAAGAGCTGGACCAGGTGCCGGACGATGTCATCGTCATCTTCAGTGCCCACGGTGTTTCCCAGGCCGTGCGCCAGGAAGCGGCTGGCCGTGGCCTGAAAGTGTTCGATGCCACCTGCCCGCTGGTGACCAAGGTGCACATCGAGGTGGCCAAGTACAGCCGCGACGGCCGTGAGTGCATTCTCATCGGCCACGAAGGGCACCCGGAAGTCGAAGGCACCATGGGCCAGTACGACGCCAGCAACGGTGGCTCCATCTACCTCGTCGAAGACGAAGATGATGTAGCCAGGCTGCAGGTGCGCGACCCTGACCACCTGGCCTTTGTGACCCAGACCACCTTGTCGATGGACGACACCAGCCGCGTCATCGACGCCCTTCGTGCGCGCTTTCCGAACATCGGTGGCCCGCGCAAGGACGACATCTGCTACGCCACCCAGAACCGCCAGGACGCCGTCAAGCAACTGGCGGGCGAGTGCGACGTGGTGCTGGTAGTCGGCAGCCCGAACAGCTCCAACTCCAACCGCCTGCGTGAGCTGGCCGAACGCATGGGCACCCCGGCCTACCTGATCGATGGTGCCGAGGACCTGCAACAGGGCTGGTTCGAACAGGCGGCGCGTATTGGCATTACTGCCGGTGCTTCGGCCCCCGAAGTGCTGGTACGTGGCGTGATCGAACAGCTCAAGGCCTGGGGCGCTACCGGTGCTGAAGAGCTGGACGGGCGTGAAGAGAACATCACCTTCTCGATGCCAAAAGAGCTGCGGGTTCGCTCGCTGATCTGACTGAAGCCTGTACTGGCCTCATCGCCGGCAAGCCAGCTCCCGCAGGTACTGCACAAGCCTTGAAGGCAGTGATGTCCCTGTGGGAGCTGGCTTGCCGGCGATAGGGCCGGCAAGGTCGGCTCAAGGCTATGTGCTTGCACAGCGAGTATTGTTTCGGTCCTCTGCAAGCAATCTGACTCTCCCGGTCGATGCCAGCACCACTTGATATCGGCTGCTGGCAGATGAGCGTTCACACACTTCCAGCGTTGTTCCCAACCAGCTGTTGTTCAGCGTCATTGGAACGCCCAGCGTACTGAACTTGAACTGCTCCCCGCGATTGCTCGTAATCTTGAGCGGCCTCGAAAGGCGCTGCTCGCGCAGCAGCTGCTGATTATGCTCCAGCATCACCCGCCAACCATTCCCCCAATTACCGTCCAACGCCTGCACCAGCACCGGCTGGCTTTGCAGCATCGCGTGGCTGCGTGCGCTGCGCAGTGCCTGTGCCAAATCACGGGCAGCGGCTGCCCGGTGTAGGTCGTCGCTCATCCTGGCGTAGGCCGGCATACCGAGCTGTGTCAGCAAGACAGCTATGGCCAAGGCCGACAACATTTGTATCAGTGTTACACCTCGTTGCTTCACCGTGCATTCCTCCCTGGAAGTGCTTGGCTATAGCTTCACGTTCGCTGGCCAGGCGGTCTAGTCGGCCAGGTTCAGGGCTATTGCAGGAAAAGTCGCAGGAGGTGCAGGGATGCACGCGAGGCAACGGGGCATGACGCTCATGGAAGTGTTGTTGGCGGTCGTGGTTGTGGCCGTGGGCATGTTCGCAACGGCATCGATACAGTTGCAGGCATTGCAGGCTGCGGACAGCGCGCGTCGCGATGGGCAGGCGGCAATGGCGGCGCACAGTGAGCTTGAGAGGCGGCGATGACGGCCCGTCAGAGCGGGTTCGGTTTACTTGAGGTGGTGATGGCGCTGGCCATCGGGTTGATGCTGCTGGCCGCAGCCAGCCAGCTCTTCGCTTCGGCACACCAGACGTGGCGCCTGCAAAGTACCGCGGTGCGCATGCAGGATGAGGCACGTCAGGCGTTGCTGCGTATGGCTCAGGATATTCGCATGGCCGGAATGTTCGGCTGCCTGCGCCTGCGACCTGACGACTTCAAGAGCTCCACTGCACAGCAGGCCTTCGCCCGTCCTCTGGAGGTGGCACCGTCCAAGCTGAGCCTCGTGGTAGCAGAGCTGCCCGGGCAGGCAGGAGCACCTGACTGGTTCTTGCAGACAGACTGCCTTGAAAAGGTATCTGTGGAGGATGGGCAAAGCGCGAGCAAGCCCCACCCACTGGCGTATCCCGTTAGCAAGTACGTCTACCAGCTTAACGGCGATACCCTGAGCTTTAGGCGACGAACCAGCTTCCAGCCGCTGGTGGAGAATGTGCGAGAAGTGCATTTCGAGCGTGTGCAAACGCCCCGGGGAGAGCGGGTAGATATTGCACTCACGCTGTACGAGCCCACGCTCAAACTCGAACAGCGCCATGAACTGAGCGTGGCACTGCGCAACCCGGTGCCGGGGCCATGAAGCGTCAACGCGGTGTTGTGCTGCTGTTGGCGTTGGTACTGAGCTTGCTGCTCGGCTTGTTGGCGGCCTCGGCCCTGCGCGAGGCCTTGGTGGAGACGCGAATGGCTGGCTACATGCGCGATGGTCTGCTGGCGTTCGAAGAGGCCGAGGCCGCGTTGCAAGCAGGTGAGGGTGAGCTCGAGCGGGCACCTCCCGATCGGTGTACCGCGTGCTTGCCGCCAGCTCGACCGCACGATCTGGCCGGGCAATGGCAGGGCACACAGAGCGGTTACTTCCATGTACAGAACCTGGGCACGAGTACCTGCGCTGCGCATATGCCGGATGAGCTGCTTGTCACCTTGTTCCGGATAACGGCCGTCAGCAAGCAAACCCAGTCCCGGCATGTGCTGGAGGCCGTCTACGCCGTGGCCGGCGACACAACCCGGCGCATCACCTGGCGGCAAAGACTCAGAGGAGACTGACATGCAGCAAGGCTTGAGCCTGATCGAGTTGTTGATTGTGCTGGCCGTGACCGGCATTCTGGCAGCCATTGCCTACCCCAGTTACAGCGACCAGCTTCGGCGAGCCGCACGCAGTGAAGTGGTTGGTCTGCTGCATGATGCCGCCCTGCGCTTGGAGCGCCACCGCGTACGCACCGGCCAATATGCCGAGGGCGACCCGGCCTTGCCCGACGGTACCCGCTATTACAGCTTGCAGGCCCTGCGCGACAGTGACACCTTCACGCTGCGCGCCCGGCGGCTGCCCCATGGGCTGATGGCGCAGGATGGCTGTGGCGACTTCCAGCTGGACCAGGCCGGTGTGCAGCGCAACCCCGGGGCCGTTGACGGCAGCGAGCACTGCTGGGGAAGCTGAAGGTTGAATGATGCCCGGTGCATCGCGGTTTTACTTCAGGTGTTGGATCGACAGATGAGCAAGCAAGTAGTGGTGGTCGGCGGCGGGGTGATCGGCCTGCTGACGGCGTTCAACCTGGCGGCCAAGGTCGGGCAGGTGGTGGTGTGTGATCAGGGCGAAGTCGGCCGTGAGTCGTCGTGGGCCGGCGGCGGTATTGTTTCGCCGCTGTACCCGTGGCGCTACAGCCCGGCAGTCACCGCCCTGGCGCACTGGTCGCAGGACTTTTATCCACAGCTGGGCGAGCGCTTGTTCGGCAGCACCGGCGTCGACCCCGAAGTGCACACCACGGGCTTGTACTGGCTCGACCTGGATGACGAAGCCGAAGCGCTGGCTTGGGCCGAACGTGAGCAGCGGCCGCTCAGTGCCGTGGATATCTCGGCGGCCTACGGCGCGGTGCCGGTGCTGGGCCCGGGTTTCAAGCGCGCCATCTACATGGCCGGTGTAGCCAACGTGCGCAACCCGCGCCTGGTGAAATCGCTGAAGGCAGCGCTGCTGGCGTTGCCCAACGTAACCCTGCGAGAGAACTGCCAGATCACCGCCTTTGTTCAGCAGGGCGGGCGCGTCACCGGTGTGCAGACCGCCGAAGGCGTGCTGGCGGCAGATGAGGTGGTGCTCAGTGCCGGGGCGTGGAGTGGCGACCTGCTGCGCACCCTTGGCCTTGAACTGCCGGTCGAGCCGGTGAAGGGCCAGATGATCCTGTTCAAGTGCGCCGAGGACTTTTTGCCGAGCATGGTGCTGGCCAAGGGGCGCTATGCGATCCCGCGGCGGGATGGGCACATTCTGGTGGGCAGCACGCTGGAGCATGCCGGGTACGACAAGACCCCGACCGAAGATGCGCTGGAAAGCCTTAAGGCATCGGCGGTGGAGTTGCTGCCAGGGCTCGAAGGGGCCACGGTGGTGGGGCACTGGGCCGGGTTGCGGCCGGGCTCGCCCGAGGGTATTCCCTACATCGGGCCGGTGCCAGGGTACGAGGGGTTGTGGCTGAACTGCGGTCACTACCGCAACGGGCTGGTGCTGGCGCCGGCTTCCTGCCAGCTGTTTACCGACTTGCTGACCGGGGCCAAGCCAATCATCGACCCGGCGCCGTATGCACCAGCAGGGCGTCTGGGTTGAGATCGCCGGGGCTACAGAGAGTACACGATGCTTTGTAGGCGCGGCCCTATCGCGAGGCAAGGCCGCTCCTGCCGCGGTTTGGTGTTCAGCCTTGTTGGCCAGGCCCCTGTTGCAGGTGCGCCTGGCTGCAATACCACTCTTTGCCCTGCTGCAGCGCCCGGTCGTTGGGCAGGTGCACGCCGCAATGGGCGCAGCGCACCATCTGCAGGGGCGCATCCAGCTTCGCCTCGGGGTGCGACTGTTGGCTGACTTTGAACTTGCGCCACAGCCAGAACGCGGCGGCGATCAGGGCGATCCAGAAAAGTAGGCGAACCATGGTGTCCAGCTTGTCGATTGAAGAAGCTGACAGTCTAGGGCGCGGCCAATAAAAAAGGGAGGCCCAAGGCCTCCCTTTCATTTACCGCTGTGTGTCAGTCGAACAGACCAAAGGTCATGTAGCTGAACCAGGAACGGTCTTTTTCGGCTGCTTTCGGGCCTTCCGGCACGATCGGATCGCCGTTTTCGTCTTTCGGTAGCAGCTCTTGCGGCATCTCGTCACGCGCGTCCTGGAACTGCTTGACCACGTCCTGGTTGGCGCGGGTTTCGCCCGGCGGCAGCGGCGTATCGGTTTCGATCAGGCCCAGGGTGGCCTTGGACAGCCAGCCGCGCCCGTCAGACTCGGTCTGCTTGGGCTGGAACTCGCCATCGGCCAGGCTCGGGTGGTCCGGGTAGTTGAGCTTGAGGGTTTCCAGGCTGCTGGCGGCCAGTTCGTCCAGGTGCATCTTCTGGTACGACTCGACCATCACCGCCAGGCCGTCGCCGACCGATGGGGTTTCCTGGAAGTTTTCTACCACGTAGCGGCCACGGTTGGCGGCGGCCACATAGGCCTGGCGGCTCAGGTAGTAGTCGGCCACATGAATTTCATACGAGGCCAGCAGGTTACGCAGGTAGATCATGCGCTGCTTGGCGTCGGGCGAGTAGCGGCTGTTGGGGAAGCGGCTGGTCAGCTGGGCGAACTCGTTGTACGAGTCGCGGGCGGCACCCGGGTCACGCTTGGTCATGTCCAGCGGCAGGAAGCGCGCCAGCAGGCCACGGTCCTGGTCGAACGAGGTCAGGCCTTTGAGGTAGTAGGCGTAGTCGACGTTCGGGTGCTGCGGGTGCAGGCGGATGAAGCGCTCCGCGGCCGACTTGGCAGCCTCGGGCTCGGAGTTCTTGTAGTTGGCGTAGATCAGCTCGAGCTGCGCCTGGTCGGCATAGCGACCGAACGGGTAGCGCGACTCCAGGGCCTTGAGCTTGTTCACGGCGCTGGTGTAGCTGGAGTTGTCCAGGTCAGCTTGCGCCTGCTGGTACAGCTCGGCTTCGCTGAGGTTCTCGTCAATGACCTCTTTATTAGAGGAACAGGCCGCGGTAAGCCCGAGGATGGCGATCAGCAGCAGGTGTTTCACTTGCATGGCGGCTTGCGTCCCTTTGACGGCCGCTGTCTTGGGCGGTGCCGTCCTGTTATGATGAGCGCCCCGGCCAACCCCGGGACAAAAGAAGCCGTATTTAACCACAAGCTCGCAGCCGAAACCAAAGGCTGTGCGCCCGCCGAATCGAGCATGTCCGAGATCATTCAACTTAGCGCAGAGGTACCGTCCGAACTGGGCGGCCAACGCCTCGACCAGGTCGCCGCCCAATTGTTCGCTGAGTACTCGCGTTCGCGGCTTACTTCGTGGATCAAAGAGGGCCGCTTGACGGTCGATGGCGCCGTTGTGCGCCCTCGAGACACCGTCTATGGTGGCTCGCTGCTAGCACTGCAGGCCGAACAAGAGGCCCAGGGCGAGTGGATCCCTGAAGATATCGAACTGGATATCGTCTACGAAGACGACCATATCATGGTAATCAACAAGCCTGCCGGGCTGGTTGTGCACCCGGCTGCCGGTCATGCCAGTGGTACGCTGCTCAATGCGCTGCTGCACCACGTGCCAGACATCGTCAACGTACCGCGCGCCGGCATCGTTCACCGGCTGGATAAAGACACCACCGGCTTGATGGTGGTGGCCAAGACCTTGCAGGCGCAGACCAGGCTGGTCGAGCAGATGCAGGCGCGCAAGGTCAGCCGCATTTATGAATGCATCGTGATCGGCGTGGTCACTTCCGGTGGCAAGATCGATGCTCCGATCGGCCGCCACGGCGGCATGCGCCAGCGCATGGCAGTCACCGACGGCGGCAAGCCGGCGGTCAGCCACTACCGCGTGCTCAAGCGGTTCCGCTCGCACACCCACGTGCGGGTAAAGCTGGAAACCGGTCGTACCCACCAGATTCGTGTGCACATGGCCCACGTTGGCTTCCCGCTCGTCGGTGACCAGACGTACGGTGGGCGCTTCCGCATTCCACCTGCTGCCAGCCCGACCATGGTCGAGGCGGTGAAAACCTTCCCGCGCCAGGCGCTGCATGCGCGCTTCCTGGCGTTGGCTCACCCGATCACCGGTGAAATCATGAAGTGGGAATCGCCACTGCCCGATGACTTCCTCTGGTTGCTGTCGCTGCTGAGCGAAGACCGCGAGAGCTTTATCGGATGAGTGGCCTGACGCAGTCGCTGCTGTTTCCCGACTGGCCGGCCCCGGCCTCGGTTCGCGCCTGTGTCACCACCCGTCAGGGCGGCGTCAGCCTGCCGCCCTACGAAACCTTCAATCTTGGCGACCACGTAGGGGATGACCCTGCTGCCGTTGCCGAGAACCGCCGTCGCCTCAGCGACACGTTCGCCATCCGGCCGGCCTGGCTCAAGCAGGTGCATGGGCTGGTGGTGGCGGATGCCGACCCGGCCTTGGTGGCCGAGGCGGACGCCAGCTGGACCGACCAGCCTGGCATTGCCTGTACCGTGATGACCGCCGATTGCCTGCCTGCGCTGTTCTGCGACCGGGCCGGTACTCGCGTGGCGGCGGCGCATGCGGGCTGGCGCGGGTTGGCGGGCGGCGTGCTGGAAGCCACCTTGGACCGCCTGGCACTGCCGCCTGAAGAAGTGCTGGTGTGGTTGGGGCCGGCCATTGGCCCACAGGCTTTCGAAGTGGGGCTGGAGGTGCGTGATGCCTTTACCGCCGTGCACCCGCAAGCCGCTCGGGCATTCGTCGAGGGCGAACGGCCAGGCAAGCTGATGGCGGATATCTACGAGCTGGCGCGCATTCGTCTGGCTGCCCGTGGCGTAACTGCCGTGTATGGCGGCGGCTTGTGCACGGTCAGTGATGCGCGGTTCTTCTCCTATCGCCGTACCCCGCAGGGTGGGCGGTTTGCATCACTGGTGTGGCTGCAACCCCGCTAGCCTGTACTGGCCTCTTCGCGGGCTCGCCCGCTCCCACAAGGAATCCACACCTTTTGAAACTGTTGGTGTACCAGTGGGAGCGGGCATGCCCGCGAATGGCCTCCGTTAATCCAACAGGTTGACTTCGGTCAACCCCGCTACGCTTGAATCTTCCAGAATCAGCCTTATCTATAAGGTCATCTCAGGCAGGTTTCTTCATAAACAGGCGCTGTCCATCGCTCCGACCTGCCCTTTAAAGGAAGGTACACCATGCGAATAGACCGTTTGACCAGCAAGCTGCAATTAGCAATATCCGATGCTCAATCCCTGGCCGTTGGCATGGACCACCCAGCCATCGAGCCCGTGCACCTGATGCAGGCACTGCTTGAACAGCAGGGCGGTTCGATCAAGCCGCTGCTGATGCAGGTTGGCTTCGACATCAACAGCCTGCGCCAGGCACTGGTGAAAGAGCTCGACCAGCTCCCGAAAATCCAGAACCCCACCGGCGACGTGAACATGTCGCAGGACCTGGCACGCCTGCTTAACCAGGCCGACCGCCTCGCCCAGCAGAAGGGCGACCAGTTCATTTCCAGCGAACTGGTGTTGCTGGCTGCCATGGACGAGAACAGCAAGCTCGGCAAGCTGCTGCTGAGCCAGGGCGTGAGCAAAAAAGCCCTGGAAAACGCCATCAACAACCTGCGTGGCGGCGCGGCAGTGAATGATGCGAACGCCGAAGAGTCGCGCCAGGCGCTGGACAAGTACACCGTCGACCTCACCAAGCGTGCCGAAGAAGGCAAGCTGGACCCGGTGATTGGCCGTGACGACGAAATCCGCCGTACCGTGCAGGTGCTGCAACGCCGCACCAAGAACAACCCGGTGTTGATCGGTGAGCCCGGTGTGGGTAAAACCGCCATCGCCGAAGGCCTGGCCCAGCGCATCATCAATGGTGAAGTGCCTGACGGCCTCAAGGGCAAGCGCCTGCTGGCGCTGGACATGGGCGCGCTGATTGCCGGTGCCAAGTACCGCGGCGAGTTCGAAGAGCGCCTCAAATCGCTTTTGAACGAGCTGTCCAAGCAGGAAGGCCAGATCATCCTGTTCATCGATGAACTGCACACCATGGTCGGCGCCGGTAAAGGCGAAGGCGCCATGGACGCCGGCAACATGCTCAAGCCAGCCTTGGCGCGCGGCGAGCTGCACTGCGTCGGCGCCACCACGCTGAACGAGTACCGCCAGTACATCGAGAAGGACGCCGCCCTGGAGCGCCGCTTCCAGAAGGTGCTGGTAGAGGAGCCAAGCGAGGAAGACACCATCGCGATTCTGCGTGGCCTGAAAGAGCGCTATGAAGTGCACCACAAGGTGGCCATCACCGACGGTGCCATTATCGCAGCCGCCAAGCTCAGCCACCGCTATATCACTGACCGCCAGCTGCCGGACAAGGCGATTGACCTGATTGACGAAGCGGCCAGCCGCATCCGCATGGAGATCGACTCCAAGCCGGAAGTGCTCGACCGCCTTGATCGCCGCCTGATCCAGTTGAAGGTGGAATCGCAGGCGCTGAAGAAGGAAGAAGACGAAGCGGCGAAAAAACGCCTCGAGAAGCTGACCGAAGAAATCGAGCGGTTGGAGCGTGAATATTCCGACCTGGAAGAAATCTGGGCATCGGAAAAGGCCGAAGTGCAGGGCTCTGCGCAGATCCAGCAAAAGATCGAACAGGCCCGCCAGGAACTGGAAGCCGCCCGTCGCAAAGGCGACCTGAGCCGCATGGCCGAGCTGCAGTACGGGGTAATCCCCGACCTGGAGCGCAGCCTGCAGATGGTCGACCAGCACGGCAAGACCGAAAACCAGTTGCTGCGCAACAAGGTAACCGAGGAAGAAATTGCCGAAGTGGTTTCGAAGTGGACCGGCATCCCTGTGTCCAAGATGCTGGAAGGCGAGCGCGAGAAGCTGCTGAAAATGGAAGCGCTGCTGCACCAGCGCGTAATCGGCCAGAACGAAGCGGTAACCGCCGTGGCCAACGCCGTGCGCCGCTCGCGTGCAGGGCTGTCCGACCCGAGCCGGCCAAGCGGTTCGTTCCTGTTCCTCGGCCCCACCGGTGTGGGCAAGACCGAGCTGTGCAAGGCGCTGGCCGAGTTCCTGTTCGACACCGAAGAGGCGATGGTGCGCATCGACATGTCCGAGTTCATGGAGAAACACTCTGTGGCTCGCCTGATCGGTGCACCACCAGGGTATGTAGGGTATGAAGAGGGCGGTTACCTGACCGAGGCCGTACGGCGCAAGCCATACTCGGTGGTGCTGCTGGATGAGGTGGAGAAAGCCCACCCGGATGTGTTCAACGTGCTGCTGCAGGTGCTGGAAGACGGCCGCCTGACCGACAGCCACGGGCGCACCGTGGACTTCCGCAACACGGTGATCGTGATGACCTCCAACCTGGGCTCGGCGCAGATCCAGGAACTGGTAGGCGACCGCGAGGCACAGCGTGCGGCGGTGATGGATGCAGTGGGCGCGCATTTCCGTCCGGAGTTCATCAACCGTATCGACGAAGTGGTGGTGTTCGAGCCACTGGGCCGCGAGCAGATCGCCGGCATTACCGAGATCCAGCTGGGCCGCCTGCGCAGCCGTCTGCTGGAGCGCGAACTGTCGCTGAGCCTGAGCCCGGAGGCGTTGGACAAGCTGATTGCCGTGGGTTACGACCCGGTGTACGGCGCACGGCCGCTGAAGCGCGCTATCCAGCGCTGGATCGAAAACCCGCTGGCGCAGCTGATCTTGGCTGGCCAGTTTGTGCCGGGTACGTCGATTACCGCCACAGTGGAAGGCGACGAAATCGTCTTTGGGTAATGTGTTTCACCATGAGCCCCGCTTTTGCGGGGCTTTTTTTTGCTTTCTCCCAGGCGCTGTAGGGCCCCTGTGGCAGCGGGTTTACCCGCGAAGAGGCCGACACAGCCCAGTAAAACCGGGGCTTCCGGGGAATTCAGGATAACTTGCTGAAATTTTTGAAATTTTTGCTTGCATCAAAATTCGAGTGACCCTAATATACGCCGCGTTGTCAGGCACTAAGCGAATCATCAGCAACATCGGTGACCGCAAAACAACTTACAAATCAGTAAGTTGAATGAAAAAAAGTGGTTGACAAGCAAAACGAAGAATGTAGAATAGCCGGCCTCAGCAGCGACAAAGCGAAAGCTAAGAAGCTAAAGAGTCCGAAGCGAACACAGCCTTCGGAGTAGCAAATCGGTAAGTTGTACCGAAGTTCAGTTCCGCGATAGCTCAGTCGGTAGAGCAAATGACTGTTAATCATTGGGTCCCTGGTTCGAGTCCAGGTCGCGGAGCCATCTCGGGGTGTAGCGCAGTCCGGTAGCGCGCCTGCTTTGGGAGCAGGATGTCAGGAGTTCGAATCCCCTCACCCCGACCATTTTCCGGGTCGTTAGCTCAGTTGGTAGAGCAGTTGGCTTTTAACCAATTGGTCGTAGGTTCGAATCC
>NZ_SSOI01000071.1:62493-119392 GCF_029873175.1 Pseudomonas sp. BN505 | reverse complement strand
GGTTACTTTGGTCTTGGCCAAAGTAACCAAAGCCGTCCGCTCCCATCATCCGGCCCCTGCGCTACGCTCCGGGGTTCCCTCGCTCCGGGCTTGCTCCCGGGAGGACCGCGCTGCAGGCCCCATCCTGGGGCCCAGCGCTTGACGGGCATCCATGCCCGTCACCTCCCTCCGCAAGCCCTGCGCTCGGCCTCCTGAAGTCGCAATCTGTGTCGCCTGAGCTACCGTGCACTTAGAAGCCAAAGCAAGTGCAAGTACAAGTGCAAGTGCAAGTGCGCTCAGGCTCATGCGCCATCAAGCCACCCGTGCCAACGGGAACAACCGCTTGAAGTTGGCAGTAGTCTGCTCAGCCAGTTGCTCATAACTGGCGCCCCGCAACGAAGCCACATACTCCGCCACTTCCCGCACATACTGTGGCAAGTTCGGTTTGCCACGGTACGGAATGGGTGCCAGATACGGCGAATCGGTCTCGACCAGCAAACGATCGACCGGCACCTGCCGAGCCACTTCACGCAGGGCATCGGCATTGCGGAAGGTAACGATGCCAGACAGCGAGATGTAATACCCCAGGTCCAGCGCGGCCTTGGCCATCTCCCAGTCTTCGGTGAAGCAATGCAGCACACCAGCCTGCGGCAGGTTGACCTCGCGCAATAGTGCCAAGGTATCGGCGCGTGCCGCACGGGTGTGCACGATGACCGGCTTGCCGGTCTGCCGCGAGGCCTCCAGGTGCAGGCGGAACGAAGCCTGCTGCAGCTCGGCAGCTTCCGGTTCATAGTGGTAGTCCAGCCCGGTTTCGCCAATCGCCACAACATGGGGGTGGGCCAGCTCGCGCAGCAGCCATTCCAGCGCAGGGGTTTCACCCGGTGCCAGGTCTAGCGGGTGCACACCCACCGAGCAATCGACGTCGGCATACTGCTCGCTCAACGCCTTCACCGCACCGGCGTTTTCGGCACTGACGCCAATACACAGGAAATGCCCGACCCCACGTTCACGAGCCGCCTGCAAGGCAGCATCGAGGGAGCCCTGGTGGGCGCTCAGGTCAAGACGGTCGAGGTGGCAATGGGAATCTACGAGCATGGGATAACGGCACACATGAAAAAAATGAAAATCAGCGGGTACCCGGCAGTTGCAGCCAGTGAGCCAGCAACGATTCGAGCAGCAGGGCGCGGTTGAGGTTGGCCTTGCCCAGCACCTTCTGGCGCTGCTCCAGAATCCAGGCCTGCACCTCCAGCACCTTGGCCTGGCGGCTCTTCTGCGCCAGGTATTGCACCACCTTGCGCATATCAGCCAAGCCTAACCCCTCCTCGTCCTGGGTCAACTGGTAGCGCAGGATCAGATGCGACCAATCGCAGAACCAGTCGAACAGCAACAGCAGTGGCACGCCGTTCCAGGCATCGGCCAACTGGCTGGGCGATTGCTGCTGCTTGATCAGCTTCTTCACCCCGTCAGTAACCAGCGCGCGTTGCTCGCGCACACCTTGTGCCTGCAGGCTGACCGCCATCAATGGCGAACCGGCGGCCAGCGTCAGTAGCTCGTCACGCTCGGCCTCGTCACTGTCAGGCAACGCACCCGCCAGCCAGGCCTGGCTCTGGGCCAGGCTTGGCTGCGGGCACGCCACCTGCTGGCAGCGGCTCTTGATGGTCGGCAACAAGCGGCTGGGCTGGTGCGTGACCAGCAGCAGCACCGTATTGCCAGATGGCTCTTCGAGGCTTTTGAGCAGCGCGTTGGAGGCGTTGACGTTCATCGCCTCGACAGGCTCGATCAGCACCACCTTGCGCCCGCCCAATTGCGCAGTTTGCACCACGAATGCCACCAGCTCGCGCACCTGGTCGACCTTGATCGGCTTGTCGGCCTCTTCAGGCTCGAGCACAAAGTTGTCCGGGTGGCTACCGGCCTTTAGCAACAGGCAGGACTTGCACCCGCCGCAGGCATCCAGCCCTTGGGGCTGCTGGCACAGCAGGCGGGCCATCAGGCGCTCGGCCATGGCCCGCTTGCCGATACCCTGCGGCCCGTGCAGCAGGTAGGCGTGCGCGTGCTGGCTGCGGCCGGCCAGCTGCTGCCAGAGGGCCTGCTGCCAGGGGTAGGCGTCAGCCACGGCAACGCTCCACAATCGCCGGCAGCAGCACATCGATGGCGCGCTGCACGGCTTCCAGCGTTTGCGCGGCATCGAGCAGGCTGTAGCGCTGCGGCTCGCGCTGGGCGCGCTGCAGGTATGCCTGGCGCACAGCTTCGAAAAACGCCTGGCCTTCTTGCTCGAAACGGTCCAGGCGGCCGCGGGCGGCAGCACGGGCCAAGCCCACTTCCACTGGCAGGTCGAAGACCAAGGTCAGGTCCGGGCGCAGGTCACCCTGGACGAATTGCTCCAGGGTAGCGATGCGCTCGACCGACAAACCGCGCCCACCGCCCTGATAGGCATAGGTGGCGTCGGTGAAGCGGTCACACAGCACCACGGCGCCGCGGGCCAGTGCCGGGCGGATTACCTGCGCGAGGTGTTGCGCGCGCGCCGCGAACACCAGCAACAGCTCGGTGTCGGCCGCCATGCTTTCATCGGTGGGGGCCAGCAGCAGCTCGCGCACTTTTTCGGCCAGCGGCGTACCACCGGGCTCACGGGTCAGCACTACATCCAGGCCCTGCTCGCGCAAGCGCGCAGCAAGGTAATCGCGGTTGGTGCTCTTGCCCGCGCCTTCGGGGCCTTCCAGCGTAATAAACAAGCCGCTCACAGGCAGTCCTTAATGTTGTTCGTCAGGCGTCGGCCGTTCGGCCGCTTGCGCACCACCAGCAGGGGCATCCTGCGCAGGCGGCGCTTCGGGTGCTGGCTGTGCAGCCGGCTCGTCAGTTGCAGGCACCTGGGGCTGGGCGTCGTCAATACCCGGCTGTGCCTCTTGCTGCGGCGCAGGGCTGGAGCGGTAGTCGGTACGACGCTTGAGCTGGAACTCGCGCACCGCCGAATTATGGTCGTCGAGGTCGTCGGAGAACACATGGCTGCCATCGCCGCGGGCGACGAAGTAAAGGCTGGTGCCATCGGACGGGTTGAGCGCCGCGTGAATCGCTTCGCGGCCGACCATGGCAATCGGGGTGGGCGGTAGCCCTGTCATGGTATAGGTGTTGTAGGGCGTCGGTTCGCGCAGGTCGGCGCGGGTAATCCTGCCGTTGTAACGCTCACCCATGCCGTAGATCACCGTCGGGTCGGTCTGCAGCATCATGCCCAGGCGCAGGCGCCGTACAAATACGCCGGCAATCTGCCCACGCTCCTGGGGGATACCGGTTTCCTTTTCCACCAGCGAGGCCATGATCAGCGCCTGGTACGGGTCGCGATACGGCAGGTCGGTGGTACGCTCGGCCCACTCCTTTGCCAGCACTTCGTCCAGGCGCATGTAGGCCTGCTGCAGCAACTCGACATCGCTCATGCCACGCACGAAGCGGTAGGTGTCCGGGAAGAAGCGCCCTTCGGGAAACACGCCGGTATGGCCGAGCTTGTCCATCACTTCGGAATCCGACAGGCCGTCCAGGGTGTGCTTGATCTTTTCATGCTTGGCCACAGCCGAGCGCACCTGACGGAAGGTCCAGCCTTCGACCAGAGTGAGGTTGTACTGCACCACATCGGCCCGGCGCCATGCGTCGAACAACTGTTCGACCGTCATGCCAGGGGTGAGGCGGTATTCGCCGGTGTGCAGGGCGGTGCCAGCCATGTTGAAGCGCCAGTACAAGCGCAACCAGACAGCATCGTCGAGCAACCCTTCTTGTTGCATGCGGTAGAACATGCGGTTGGGGTTGGTGCCATTGGGCACGTCGAGCAGGCGCTCCTGCGTCACGTGCAGGGGCTGCTCCAGGACCGAGTTGACCTTCCAGGCCGACCAGCCAAGCGCCAGCCCGGCAATGATCAAGCCCATTTCCAGCAGTAGCAGGAATTTACGTCTCACGAATTCAGGTTTCCAGTAACGTACGGGCAACGGCCTGCAGTTTACGGGTGAGCGGGCCAGGCGACCAGTTTAGCGCGGCTACGCCCCGCACGGGCCAGATGCCGTAAACGCTATTGCAAACAAATACTTCATCTGCCTGCTCCAGCGCGTCAAACGGCAGGTCAGCGACCTGCGCCGGGATGCCCAGCAGCACGGCCTGTTCCAGCAATGCAGCACGCATCACCCCGGCCACACCACAACGGCTGAGGTCGGCAGTGAACAGCACGCCATCGCGCACCAGGAACAGATTGCTGTACACCCCTTCGATCACCCTGCCCTGCCCGTCACGCATCAGGCCTTCGGCATGCTCGCTGTCCTGCCATTCGGCACGGGCCAGCACCTGCTCAAGGCGGTTGAGGTGTTTGAGGCCGGCCAGCAGCGGTTGTTCCCCAAGCCGGGTCTGGCAAGGAAACAAGCGCACGCCGTGCTCGGCATGCTCCACAGGATAGCTGGGTAACGGGCTGCCCTGCAGGATCCGCCGTGGCACGGCACCGGCAACTGGCGCATAGCCACGCTGGCTGTCACCACGGGTAAGGATGAGTTTGGCTACACCTTCACCGAGCTGGCAGGCATAGCGCAGGAGCTCGTCGCGCACCAGCGCCATGTCGGCACTGATCGCCAGGCGCTGACAACCCAGCGCCAGGCGTGCGAGGTGGCCGTCCAGCAAGCTGGGCTGGCCACCGCGCACGGCAATGGTCTCGAACAGGCCATCGCCGTAGGCCAGGCCGCGGTTCTGCAGGTTGACTGCAACCGAGGGCTGGCCATCGACCCAGCTGTGCATCAACCGGCGAACCGGCGGAACACCAGCGAGCCGTTGGTGCCGCCAAAGCCGAACGAGTTGGACAACACCACGTCGATCGGCATGCTGCGCGCCTGGTGCGGCACGAAGTCGAGGTCGCAACCTTCGTCCGGTTCGTCCAGGTTGATGGTGGGCGGGGCCATCTGGCTGTTGATCGCCAGCACACTGAAGATCGCTTCCACCGCGCCTGCGGCACCCAGCAGGTGGCCGGTCATCGACTTGGTCGAACTGACAGCCAGCTTGTAGGCATGCTCGCCGAACACGCGCTTGATCGCGGCCACCTCGGCCACGTCGCCCGCAGGGGTCGAGGTACCGTGGGCGTTGATGTAGCTGACCTCTTCCGGCTGGATACCGGCATCGCGCAAGGCATTGGCCATGCAGCGGGCAGCGCCCTCGCCGGTGTCGGGTGGCGAAGTCATGTGGTAGGCGTCGCCGCTCATGCCAAAGCCAACCAGCTCGGCATAGATGGTCGCACCACGGGCCTTGGCGTGCTCCAGCTCTTCGAGCACCAGGGCACCGGCACCGTCGGACAATACAAAGCCGTCACGGCCCTTGTCCCATGGGCGGCTGGCCCGGCTTGGCTCGTCGTTGCGGGTGGACAGCGCACGCGAGGCACCGAAGCCACCCATGCCTAGGCCACAGGCAGCCATCTCCGCGCCACCTGCAATCATCACGTCAGCTTCACCGTAGGCGATATTGCGCGCGGCCATGCCGATACAATGGGTGCCAGTGGTGCACGCAGTGGCAATGGCGTAGTTCGGCCCCTGCAGGCCCAGGTGGATCGACAGGAACCCGGAGATCATGTTGATGATCGAGCCCGGCACAAAGAACGGGGAAATGCGACGCGGCCCCGAATCGTGCAGCGTACGGCTGGTTTCCTCGATGTTGGTAAGGCCGCCGATCCCCGAGCCCATGGCCACGCCAATGCGCTCACGGTTGGCGTCGGTGACCTCCAGGCCGGCATTACGCACCGCCTGGAAACCGGCCGCCAGGCCGTACTGGATGAACAGGTCAAGCTTGCGGGCCTCTTTGGCCGACAGGTATTGCTCGACCTCGAAGCCTTTCACCGAGCCGCCAAAACGGGTGGAGTAGGCAGACAGGTCCGTGTGTTCGATCGGACCAATGCCACTGCGGCCAGCCAGAATGCCCTGCCAGGTGCTCGGTACATCGGTACCCAGTGGCGACAGCATACCCATACCGGTGACCACGACGCGTCTACGCGACACAGTACTCTCCTTTTCTAATAACAGAGTCTCTTGCGATTACATTCAAGCGCAGGAATGGAATGGCAACAGGCTCTTGGTGCGCGGTCAGCGAAGCCGGCTCGCCCCAAAGCAGCGCGTTCGCAAAGAAAAAACCGCACGCCGGCAAAGGCAGTGCGGTTTTTCTCGTCAAGAAGCGACGACTACAGTGTCTTAGGCCTTGTGGCTGTTGACGTAGTCGATAGCGGCTTGAACGGTAGTGATTTTCTCGGCTTCTTCGTCAGGGATTTCGGTCTCGAATTCCTCTTCCAGAGCCATCACCAGCTCAACGGTGTCAAGCGAATCGGCACCCAGGTCATCGACGAAGGACTTCTCGTTGGTCACTTCCTCTTCCTTCACGCCCAGTTGCTCGGCGACGATTTTCTTGACGCGTTCTTCGATGGTGCTCATACCTAGTTTTCACTCCTAATGGACATATGTCAGGCAGCTGGCCGGTGGCCAATTTTATAGAAAGACGTTCGCTTTTCAAGCTAAACGCACCTTCGAACCAGTCACCGCACCCGCTGCCTGGAATCTGGTTGCAGCTTTATAACGGATTTTAGGCTCGCAGTATGACTCTTTTTTTACGAAATCCGTCACATTGAGTTGCAGTGTTACATGTACATCCCGCCGTTGACCGGCACGGTAGCGCCGGTCACGTAGGCCGCACCGTCGGACGCCAGGAACGAAACCACCTTGGCGATTTCATCAGCCTGGCCCAGGCGGCCCAGCGGAATCTGGGTTTGCAGGGCTTCACGCTGCGCTTCTGGCAGTTCGCGGGTCATGTCGGTGTCGATGAAGCCCGGAGTCACCGAGTTTACGGTGATGCCACGCGAGCCCACTTCACGCGCGAGGGCGCGGCTGAAGCCTTCCAGGCCAGCCTTGGCGGCGGCGTAGTTGGCCTGGCCAGCGTTACCCATTGCACCGACGACCGAACCGATGCTGATGATACGACCCCAACGTGCCTTGGTCATGCCACGCAGCACGCCCTTGGACAGACGGTAGAGGCTGTTCAGGTTGGTGTCGATCACGTCGAACCACTCGTCGTCCTTCATGCGCAGCATGAGGTTGTCGCGAGTGATACCGGCGTTGTTGACCAGGATGGCCGGCGCGCCAAACTGTTCGGCGATGGCACCCAGAACAGCTTCAACGGATTCGGCGCTGGTCACGTTCAGCTCCATGCCGGTGCCGGTGATACCGTGCTCTTTCAGGGTGGCAGCAATGCGCTCGGCGCCGGAGGCCGAAGTGGCGGTACCGATCACGGTCGCGCCCTGGCGGCCCAGCTCGAGGGCGATGGCCTGGCCAATGCCACGGCTGGCGCCGGTGACCAGTGCAACTTTACCTTGCAGGCTCATGCAAGCTTCTCCAAATCAGGCCAGTGCCGCGCGGGTGGCGGCAACGGCGTCAGGGGTATTGAGGTTGTAGGTGGTCACGCCGTCGGCGCAACGCTTGTTCAGGCCAGCCAGGACCTTGCCCGGGCCGCACTCGACCAGGTTGACTGCACCGTTGGCAGCCAGGGTCTGCACGCACTCGACCCAACGCACAGGCTGGTACAGCTGGGCCAGCAGGTCATGCTTGAGGGCATCGAGGTCGGCGGCAATGGCAGCAGTGACGTTCTGCACCACCGGAATTTGCGGCGCCTTCCATTCGATGGCATTGACCGATTCGGCAAAGCGCTCGGCGGCCGGCTTCATCAGGGCACAGTGCGACGGCACGCTGACCGCCAGCGGCAGGGCGCGCTTGGCACCTTTGGCCTTGCACAGCTCCATGGCCCGATCTACCGCAGCCTTGTTACCTGCGATGACCACCTGGCCTGGCGAGTTGAAGTTGACGGCACTGACCACTTGGTCTTCTGCCGCTTCGGCGCAAATTTCCACCACCACGGCGTCGTCCAGGCCAAGGATTGCAGCCATGGCACCGTGACCTGCAGGCACGGCCTCCTGCATCAACTGACCACGGCGCTCGACCAGGCGAACGGCGTCTTTCAGGCTGATGCTTTCAGCGGCAACCAAGGCACTGTATTCACCCAGGCTATGACCGGAGACGAAGGCTGGCGCGGCGCCGCCTTCCGCCAGCCACAAGCGCCACAGCGCGATGGACGCGGTGAGGATGGCCGGCTGGGTCTTGTCGGTCTGGTTGAGTTGCTCTTCCGGGCCTTCCTGGATCAGCTTCCACAGGTCGTAACCGAGTGCGTCGGAAGCTTCCTTGAAGGTTTCGATGATCACTGGCTTCTCGGCGCCGAGCTCGGCGAGCATGCCCAGCGACTGGGAACCTTGACCGGGAAAGACAAATGCGAGGGATGCAGACATTGAACAAGCCCTTATGATCTTGTCGTCGGATAGGGTGCGCCAGGCCGCAGGCCAGGCGCGGAATCTGAAAACTTGGATGGAAACGCAGACCAAGCGGTCACATTTAAGCACTTCATCGCCGAAATGCCTAAGGCAACAGGTCTTCAAGGCGGCCATGCAGGCGCTGCGGCAGGTTTTCCTGAATTTCGATCAACGCCCGCTGGATGGCGCTCTGGAAGCCCTGCACGCCTGCCGAGCCATGGCTCTTGATGACGATACCCTGCAACCCCAGAAAGCTCGCACCGTTGTGCCGCGCCGGCGCCAGGTCGGCCTGCAGGCGCTTGAGCAGCGGCATGGCCACGGCCCCGGCAACCCGGGCAAATGCACCGCCCTTGAACAGCTTTTCGATGCGCGCACCGATCATCGTTGCCAGACCCTCGCTGGATTTGAGCAGGATGTTGCCGACAAAACCGTCGCACACCACCACGTCCGCCTCGCCTCTGTACAGGCCATCCCCTTCGACGAAACCGACGTAGTTAAGGCCGCGAGCGTTCTGCAACAGCGTGGCCGCCAGCTTGACCTGCTGGTTGCCCTTGATGTCCTCGGTACCGATGTTCAGCAATGCCACACGCGGCCGATGCACACCCAGGGCCTGGGCGGCCACCGAGCCCATCACCGCGAACTGATAGAGGTTCTCGGCGCTGCAATCGACATTGGCACCCAGATCCAGCAGCTGGCAGTAACCCGCCTGGGTCGGGATCGCCGCCACCATGGCTGGCCGATCGATACCCGGCAAGGTTTTGAGCACGAAGCGTGACAGCGCCATCAGCGCCCCGGTATTGCCGGCACTGACGCAGGCCTGGGCCTTGCCGTCACGCACCAGTTCGAGGGCGATGCGCATCGACGAGTCCGGCTTGCCGCGTAGCGCCTGGGAGGGCCGCTCGTCCATACCGATCACCTCACTGGCGGCGACAATCTGCAGGCGCGCGCGATCCGCAGCTGCAAGGCCGCTGACAAGATCTTCTAGGAGGGAGGGTTGACCGACGAGGGTCAGGTGCAGCGAGGGGGTAGCCGAAAGGCAGGCAATGCTAGCCTGGACAATGCTGCGGGGACCGAAGTCCCCGCCCATTGCGTCGATCGCGATGATCTGAGCGGACAAGGATTACTCGTCAGCGCCCTTATCGATCACTTTACGACCACGGTATACGCCTTCTGGCGAAACATGGTGGCGCAGGTGAATTTCACCGGTGGTTTTCTCTACCGACAGCGCGTTTTCCGACAGGGCGTCGTGCGAACGGCGCATGTCACGGGCAGAGCGGGATTTTTTGTTCTGCTGAACAGCCATAATTGATTAACTCCTAAACGTTTGGGTCACGCTTTAACTGCGCCAAAACACTGAACGGGTTGGACCGCGATACCTCGTCCTTGCTCGATTCGGGCTCGTCTGCGCCCGCCGGCTGCTGGCATTCTTCCGGATGGTGAGCAGGCACGATTGGCAAGGCGAGCAAAAGCTCCTCCTCGACCAATGCCTGCAGATCCAAAGGATCTTCGCCCAGTTCCAGCACGTCATAGCCTTTCGGCAACGACTGGGTATTCGCACCCTCCTTCACCACAGCGTATGTACATTCGCTGTAGATCGGCAGGGTGACCAGCTCAAGACAACGCTGGCAAACCATCTTGACCTCGACGTTCAGCTCGGTGTGGATAACCACCACGTGCTGTTCATCTCGTTCAAAATCGAACTTCGCCTGCACCGTACCGACATTGTCGGAAAGCGGGTCGCAGAGTCTTTCCAAATCAGCGAGTTGCAGCGAACCGTTAAGGGTTACGCCACGATCGGCTAATTTGCGCGGGTCAACGTGAGGTGGAATCGGGTCATTCAACATAGGCGCAGCATTCTAGGGATGCCCCCCGTCCCTGTCAAAGGAAATTCGGCGGCATCGTGCGTGATAGGATTGGTTCAACCGAAACGGAGTCTACCATGCTTCCTTTGTTACTGGCTTCCAGCTCTGCCTATCGCCGCGAACTGCTGACACGCCTGCGCCTGCCCTTCACTTGGGCAAGCCCCGATATAGACGAACAGCGACGGGATGACGAGCCCGCCGTGGAACTGGTGCGCCGGCTGGCCAGGCAAAAGGCCGAAGCTTTGGCGGGCAGCCATCCCGCGCACCTGATTATCGGTTCGGACCAGGTTGCAGTACTGGGCGAACAGGTGCTGGGCAAACCACACACGTTCGAGCGGGCTTGCGAGCAACTGCTGGAGTGCAGCGGGCAGCAGGTGAGCTTTCTGACCGGATTGGCATTGCTCAATAGCGCGACCGGGCACTGCCAGGTGGACTGCGTGCCGTTTACGGTGACGCTGCGCGAATTGAGCCGGGAGCGAGTGGAGCGCTATGTGACGGCGGAACAGCCACTGGATTGCGCAGGGAGCTTCAAGGCAGAGGGCTTGGGGGTGAGTTTGTTTCAGAGCACCCACGGGTGCGATTCGACCAGCCTGATCGGGCTGCCGTTGATTCGACTGGTGGATATGTTGACCCGGGAGGGGGTGGTTGTCCCTTGAGCCTGGCTTGAGATTTTGCGGTGCCTGTGAGACCGAGCGCCGCCCGCGCGGCGCTTCGCGGGCGGCGCTCGGTCTCACAGGCGCCGCAAAATGCACGCCGAACTCAACGCAACTGCGGCCCCTGGAACCCCATCCACATCGCCAGGTGCTCAGCCACACTGGCCCCCACGCGCTTGGAGAAGCGATCGAACGGCGACTCCTGCACAGTGAAGTCCACCAGCTCCTTCTCGCCTACAATTTCACGCGCCACGTAGCTGGCACTGCCCAGCCCGTCTACCAGGCCCAACGCCTTGGCCTGCTCGCCCGACCAGATAAGGCCACTGAACAACTCCGGGTGCTCCTTGTCCTTCAGGCGCTCGCCGCGCCCTTGCTTGACCATGGCGATGAACTGGTTGTGCGTGGTGTCCAGCACCCCCTGCCAGAACCGGGTTTCTTCTGGCTTTTCAGGGGAGAACGGATCAAGGAAGGCCTTGTGCTCACCCGAGGTGTAGGCACGCCGCTCCACGCCCAGCTTCTCCATGGTGCCGACAAAGCCGTAACCAGCCGCCGTCACACCAATCGAGCCCACCAGGCTGGCTTTGTCGGCATAGATCTCGTCCGCCGCACTGGCAATGTAATAGGCACCGGAAGCACCAAGATCAGCAATTACCGCATACAGCTTGATGGCCGGATACTCGGCGCGCAGGCGGCGGATTTCGTCATACACGTAACCCGCCTGCACCGGGCTGCCGCCTGGGCTGTTGATGCGCATGACCACGGCCTTGGTCTTGCTGTCCTTGAACGCGTCGCGCAGGCTCTTGACGATGTTGTCGGCGCTGGCGCCCTCCTGGTCGGCAATCACCCCGCGTACCTCGACCAGCGCGGTATGGCTGGCACTGCGCGATGCCGCCTTGTCCATGTCCATCAGTGGCGTGAACAATGCCAGGAAGCCGAAGAGGTAGATGAAAGTCAGCAGCTTGAAGAAGATCCCCCAGCGCCGCGCCCGGCGCTGCTCCTGCACACTGGCCAGCAAGGTCTTTTCCAGCAGTTGCCAGCTCTTGCGCTCTTCGCGCCCTTCGCGCTCCTCGGGTGCGGCCTCGGGGGCTTTCCATTCGTCTGCCATGCTTACCTACCTTGGAAGTGGAATTTCGGAACCGCCCAGCCACTCACGCAGCTGGGAAAAGTGATCGATGCACACCTGCGGACCAAACTCGGCCAGCGCCTGCAGCGACATGGCACCATAGCCCACCGCCACCGAATGCATGCCGGCATTGCTGGCCATCTGCAGGTCGAATGCCGAGTCTCCGACCATCAGCGCACGCCCCGGTTCGACGCCGCAATGGCCGAGAATTTCCTCGAGCATCAGCGGATGCGGCTTGCCGCGGGTTTCGTCAGCAGCGCGAGTGATGTCAAAGAACGCCTCCCAGCCATTGGCCTTGAGTACCCGATCCAGCCCACGACGCGCCTTGCCGGTCGCCACCGCCAGGCGGTAACCCTCGGCACGGAAGGCATCCAGCGACTCGACCACGCCCTCGAACAGCGGCGAAGGCTGCTGGTCCAGCGCCATGTAGATGTCGGCATAGTGCTGACGAAAGCGCTCGACCTGCTCAGGCGCCAGGTGCGGGTACAGCGTATGGATCGCCTCACCCAGGGCCAGACCGATGATGCCCTTGACCGCGTCGTCGCTGCTGGGCGCCTCGCCGGCACACTCGGCGGCGGCATTCATGGCCTCGACAATACGCCCGATGGAATCGGCCAGGGTACCGTCCCAGTCGAAGATCAGTAGCTCATAGCCTTTATTCATGGGTCAGGACGCACTCAGACGTTCAATGGTTTTCGCCCAGACTTCATCCACAGGCGCTTCAAGCTTCAGCTCACCACCGTCCGGCAGCGGCACGGTCAGCGCATAGGCATGCAGGAACAGGCGCTTGCCCCCCAAATCACGAATTTCGCGACTGAAGTCTTCGTCACCGTATTTGCTGTCACCGGCAATCATGTGCCCGGCATGCAGGGTGTGCACGCGGATCTGGTGGGTACGCCCAGTGATCGGACGGGCCTCGACAATGGTGGCGAACTCGCCAAAGCGGCGCAGCACGCGGAACAGGGTCAACGCTTCCTTGCCCTCTTCGTTCACTTCGACCATGCGCTCGCCGGAGCGCAGGTTGCTCTTGAGCAACGGAGCGTTTACCTGCTTCTTCGAGGTCGGCCAGTGGCCGCGCACCAGCGCCATGTAGCGCTTGTCGACACCATCGCCACGCAGGGCGGCATGCAGGTGGCGCAGCATGCTGCGCTTCTTGGCGATCATGAGCAGGCCGGAGGTGTCGCGGTCCAGGCGGTGTACCAGCTCCAGCTCCTTGGCGTCCGGGCGCAGCTGGCGCAGCGCTTCGATCACGCCAAAGCTCAGGCCGCTGCCGCCATGCACGGCGATGCCGGACGGCTTGTTCATCACGATAAGCGCCTTGTCTTCGTAGACAATGGCCGCCTCAAGGCGTTGCAGCAAGCCCTGGGCCACCGGCGCCGGCTCGTCACGCTCCGGCAGGCGGACGGGCGGTACCCGCACGATATCGCCGGCCTGGATCTTGTACTCAGGCTTTACCCGACCTTTGTTCACCCGCACTTCACCCTTGCGCAGGATGCGGTAGACCAAAGTCTTGGGCACGCCCTTGAGGGCCGTGATGAGGAAATTGTCGATGCGTTGGCCGGCAAGCTCCGGCGCGACTTCGATCAGCTGAACGCCGGAAGTCGGAGGGGTATTGGTCGTCATTGCGGGATCATAACAATTTTTTATGGAATTGAAGCACTTAATCATTGCTGCTATAGTCGCGAACGCCGCCAAAAGCGGCAGGCCAGCGGCACCAGGCTTTCAGCCGGCCCTGACCAACGCAATTCTCCAGGACGCGAGGCCGTCCTACGGGGTTTTCGCCAGTTTACCGAATTGCCTGGAATCGCCACCAGCGCTGTGTAGAGAAGAGCGAAAAAAAACGACAAGCGCGGTGTTTCACCTGCTTACCCGATTCTTTTCGCAGTACCTCTGCCCGCGAGTCGCTTCCACGCAACGCACGGCGAATGCTTCGGAAATACCTGCCTTGGACATCAATGGCGCCAGTGCAGTAACTGCAGTGGCGAAAAATGCAACCCGTTGCGGATTCAGCGCGCGGCAGCACCCGAATTATCAGGGATACGTGCAGGGTGGAGATGCACAGCCCTCGGACCGTGTAGCACCGCGTCCGGCCACCAGCCACTGACGGCTGGCGAGCGGATAAGGTCCTGAACAGATGCCCCCGGGCGTCCACGGCTGAAGGTTGATTCCTCCTCCTGACTGAGTGCACAAGGCCCGCTTGGTTGATTCGATATCCATTCGAAGCCACCGGGGCCCTGTTGGCACCGCAGCAAACAGGACGCGTCGTCGCGACAACGGCAGGCTGGGCAACCGGCTGGTGCCGAACGTCGCTCGACACGGGGGTGGCCCGGCCACCCTTTGCGCACCTTGGCACCGACCATGAGACGTCGTGTGTGCCGAACGCCGTTTCCGGCAGCCCGGAAACCGACGGTACAACATGAAAAGAATGCTGATTAACGCAACTCAACCCGAAGAGTTGCGTGTAGCCCTGGTGGACGGCCAACGCCTCTACGACCTGGACATCGAGTCCGGCGCACGTGAGCAGAAAAAGGCCAACATCTACAAAGGCAAGATCACCCGCATCGAACCCAGCCTCGAAGCCGCCTTCGTCGACTTCGGTTCCGAACGTCACGGCTTCCTGCCGCTGAAAGAAATCTCCCGCGAATACTTCAAGAAAGCCCCCGAAGGCCGGGTGAACATCAAGGAAGTGCTCAGCGAAGGCCAGGAAGTCATCGTCCAGGTCGAGAAGGAAGAGCGCGGCAACAAAGGCGCCGCCCTCACCACCTTCATCAGCCTGGCTGGCCGCTACCTGGTGCTGATGCCCAACAACCCGCGTGCTGGCGGCATCTCCCGCCGCATCGAAGGCGAAGAGCGCAACGAACTGCGCGAAGCCCTGAACGGCCTGACCGTGCCGGGCGACATGGGCCTGATCGTGCGCACTGCCGGCCTTGGCCGCAGCAGCGAAGAAATGCAGTGGGACCTCGACTACCTGCTGCAGCTGTGGACCGCCATCAAGGAAGCGTCCCTGGACCGCGCCGCGCCATTCCTGATCTACCAGGAAAGCAACGTCATCATCCGCGCCATCCGCGACTACCTGCGCCAGGACATCGGTGAAGTGCTGATCGACAGCATCGACGCCCAGGAAGAGGCCCTGACCTTCATCCGCCAGGTGATGCCGCAGTACGCCAGCAAGGTGAAACTGTACGAAGACAGCGTACCGCTGTTCAACCGCTTCCAGATCGAAAGCCAGATCGAAACCGCCTTCCAGCGCGTGGTCGACCTGCCGTCCGGTGGCTCGATCGTGATCGACCCGACCGAAGCCCTGGTGTCTATCGACATCAACTCGGCGCGCGCCACCAAAGGCAGCGATATCGAAGAAACCGCCCTGCAGACCAACCTGGAAGCGGCGGAGGAAATCGCCCGCCAGCTGCGCCTGCGTGACATCGGCGGCCTGATCGTGATCGACTTCATCGACATGACCCCGGCGAAAAACCAGCGCGCCGTTGAAGAACGCGTGCGCGAATGCCTGGAAGCGGACCGTGCCCGCGTGCAGGTTGGCCGCATCTCGCGCTTCGGCCTGCTGGAAATGTCCCGTCAGCGCCTGCGCCCATCGCTGGGCGAAAGCAGCGGCATCGTCTGCCCACGCTGCTCCGGCACCGGCATCATCCGTGACGTGGAGTCGCTGTCGCTGGCCATTCTGCGCCTGATCGAAGAAGAAGCCCTGAAGGACCGCACTGCCGAAGTCCGTGCACAAGTGCCGATCCCGGTGGCCGCGTTCCTGCTCAACGAGAAGCGCAACTCGATCACCAAGATCGAACTGCGCACCCGTGCCCGCATCATCATCCTGCCGAACGATCACCTGGAAACTCCGCACTTCGAAGTCCAGCGCCTGCGCGACGACAACCCGGAAGTGCTGAACAACCAGTCCAGCTACGAGATCGCCACCACCGAAGCCGAAGAGGCACCGCAGCAGACCGCCACCCGCACCCTGGTTCGCCAGGAAGCAGCGGTCAAGACCGCCCCGGCCCGCACCAACGCGCCGGTACCGGTTGCTGAAGAGCCTCAGGCTGTTGCCCCGGCCGCCCCGGCCCCGAGCGCCCCGGAGCCAAGCCTGTTCAAAGGCCTGGTGAAGTCGCTGGTCAGCCTGTTCGCCGGCAAGGACGAACCTGCAGCTGCCGCACCTGTCGTCGCCGAGAAACCGGCCGCCGAGCGCAGCCCGCGCAACGAGGAGCGCCGCAACGGCCGTCAACAGAGCCGCAACCGCAACGGCCGCCGCGACGAAGAGCGCAAGCCGCGTGAAGAGCGTGCCGAGCGCGCCCCGCGCGAAGAGCGCCAGCCACGCGAGGAGCGTGCACCGCGCGAAGAGCGTGCACCACGCGAAGAACGCGCCCCACGCGAAGAGCGTGCACCACGCCAGCCACGCGAAGACCGCCGCAGCAACCGCGGCGAAGAGCGCGTGCGCGAACTGCGTGAGCCGCTGGATGCCACCCCGCCAGCCGAACGCGAAGAGCGCCAGCCACGTGAAGAGCGTGTAGCCCGTGAAGAACGCGCCCCACGTGAAGAACGCGCCCCACGTGAAGAGCGTGCACCTCGCGAAGAACGTGCTCCGCGTGAAGAGCGCGCACCTCGCGAAGAACGCGCTCCGCGTGAAGAGCGTGCTCCTCGCGAAGAACGTGCTCCGCGTGAAGAGCGCGCACCTCGCGAAGAACGTGCGCCACGCGAAGAACGCGCCCCGCGCCCACCACGCGAAGAGCGCCAGCCACGCGTAGCCGAAGAAGCGGCCGAGCAGGCTGCCGAACTGGCCGAAGAGCAACTGCCGAACGAAGAGCTGCTGCAAGACGAACAGGAAGGCACCGATGGCGAGCGTCCGCGCCGCCGCTCCCGTGGCCAGCGTCGTCGCAGCAACCGTCGTGAGCGCCAGCGCAACGCCAATGGCGAGCTGATCGACGGCGGCGAAGAGGAAGAAGGCAGCGAAGAGCAGCCACAACAGCACCAGGCCACCGAGCTGGGTGCCGAACTGGCCGCCGGCCTGGCCGTGACTGCCGCTGTTGCCAGCAGCAACATCAGCGCCGACGCCGAAGCCCAGGCCAACCAGCAGGCCGAACTGGCCACCGCCGAAGTCGCTGCCGCAGCAGAGACCGACAACAGCCACGCCGCTCAGCCGGTCGAGAAGGCTGAAAAGGTCGAGCCGGTTGAAGCCGTCGCCAAGGCTGAAGACGTTGCCGTAGCCCCAGTGGTGGAGCAGCCTGTCAGCGAGCCGGTTGTCGTGGCCGAGGTCACTGCCGAGCCGGTGGTCGAAGTCGCTCCGCAACACCTGGTTGAAGAAGCGCCTGCTGCCGAACCGGTGATCGTCGCCGAAGTCCCTGTTGAAACGCCTGTTGTCGAAGCGGGCGAAATTGAACAGGCTCCGGCCGTGGTTGAAACCGCTCCGGTTGCCGAGCAGCCTGCACTGGTTGTCGAAGCCCAGCCAGAAGTAGTCGCAGAGCCTGCACCTGTGGTCGCCGAGCCTGCCCCGGTAGAGGCAGAAGCTGCCACCGTCATGCTGGCCAACGGCCGTGCGCCGAACGACCCGCGTGAAGTGCGCCGCCGCAAGCGTGAGGCCGAGGCCGCCGCCAAAGCCGCGCAGGAAGCTGCTGCAGCGACCGAGGAGCCAGCCCTGGAAGCCGCCGATGAGCACAAGCCTCATCACGGTTGATAGCCAAGGCTGAATGAAAAAGCCCCGCCAGTGCGAACTGGCGGGGCTTTTTCTTGTGTTCGTCGCTACTGCCGCATTGCCTATGAGATCGAGCGCCGCGCGGGCGGCGCTCGATTTCTGCCACCCCGCCATTCCAAAGCCGAACGCTCAGTAGAGGTTAGGCTCCATCTCCAGCTCAACCCCGAACCGCTCCAGGATATCCGCCTGGATCTGCCGTGCCAGCGCATGCATCTGTGCCCCGCTCGCCTGACCGTAGTTGACCAGCACCAGCGACTGCAAGCGATGCACGCCCGCATCGCCGTCGCGATGGCCCTTCCAGCCCGCCTGCTCGATCAACCAGCCCGCAGCCAGCTTCACTTGGCCATCGGCCTGAGGATAAGCAACCACTGCCGGGTATTGCGCACGAATACGCTCAACCAGCTCAGCCGACACCACCGGGTTCTTGAAAAAGCTCCCGGCGTTGCCGAGCTCCACCGGGTCTGGCAGCTTTTCACGGCGAATGCTGCAAATAGCATCACTTATCGCCTGCGCAGTCGGCTCGGCCACGCCCTGCTCCGCCAGGCGCTGACGCACCGGGCCATAGTCCAGATGGGCCTGCAAGGTACGGCTCAAGGCAAAACGCACGCGCAGGATCAACCAGCGCCCGGGGTTGCGCTTGAACAGGCTGTCGCGATAACCGAAGGCACATTCTGCCAAAACGAAGTCATGCAGTTCGCCCGTCTCGCGGTCCAGGGCGGTCAGGCCGGCAAACACGTCCTTGATCTCCACCCCATAGGCGCCCACGTTCTGCATCGGTGCGGCGCCCACGGTGCCTGGGATCAGGCTGAGGTTTTCCAGCCCGCAAAAGCCCTGCGCCAGTGTCCACTGCACAAATACATGCCACGGCTCACCGGCCTCGGCTTCGACCACGACATGTTCACCATCGTCGCTGAGTACACGGCAGCCACGGCTGGCCATGTGCAGCACCAGCGCGTCGATATCGCGGGTGAGCAGCAGGTTGCTACCACCACCGATGACCAACACCGGCAGCCCGCGCTGCTGCGCCTGGCCCAGTGCCTGACGCACCTGCTGGTCATCCTGAGCCTGGCTGAAGTAACGCGCCTTCACGTCGATGCCGAAGGTGTTGTACGGTTTGAGCGATACCTGCTCCTGCCACTGCCCTGTCATAGCCGCCCCTTGATTTCCAGCACCAGCGCCTGGCAGGCCGCCTCGACCAGGTCGAGCACCTGCTCGAAGCCGTCAGCGCCGCCGTAGTACGGGTCAGGCACCTCATCCAGCACCGAGCCATAGCGGCGCAGGAACAGGTCGAGTTCGCCCGCTGCGGTATGCGGGCGCAGGGCGCGCAGATCGCGCAGGTTGCTCTCGTCCATGGCCAGGATCAGGTCATACTCGGCAAAATGCGCCGCCTTGACCTGCTGGGCGCGCTGCGGCGACAGGTCGTAACCGCGCGCAAGCGCCGCCTTGCAGGTGCGGCTGTCTGGCGCCTTGCCGACATGCCAGTCGCCGGTGCCGGCAGAAGCCACTTGCACCCGGTCGGCAAGCCCGGCGGCCTGCAATTGATGGCGCAGCACGCCTTCGGCGGTAGGCGAGCGGCAGATGTTGCCCAGGCAGACGAACAGGACGCGCATCAAGCCTCCAGCAAGCGCCTTACGCGCTCCAGGTCTTCAGGTGTATCAACGCCCACGGCAGGCGCCTCGATGGCATCCTCGACGTGAATACGCACGCCGTGCCACAAGGCACGCAGCTGCTCCAGCGCTTCGGTCTGTTCGAGCCCGCACGGGCCCCAACCGACAAAGTCCTGCAGGAAGCCGACGCGGTAAGCGTACATGCCGATGTGGCGGCGATACGGCACGCCTTCTGGCAGCACGTTACGGTCCCTGGCAAAAGCATCGCGGGCCCAGGGCAGCGGCGCGCGACTGAACGTCAGGGCCAGGCCGTTCTTGTCGCTCACCACCTTGACCGCGTTGGGGTTGAACACGGTTTCCGGCTCATGAATCGGCTCGGCCAGGGTGGCGATGCCAGCTTCCGGGTGCGCAGCCAGGTTGGCCGCCACCTGGTCGATGATCACCGGCGGGATCAGCGGCTCGTCGCCCTGCACGTTGACCACGATGGCGTCAGCCGGCAAGCCCAGGTGCGCCGCCACCTCGGCCAGGCGGTCAGTGCCCGATTCATGGTCGGCACGGGTCATCAGCACTTCGGCGCCGAACGCCTGGCAGGCTTCCAGGATACTGGCGTCGTCGGTGGCGATGACCACACGGCTGGCAGCACTTTTGCGCGCCTGCTCCCACACATGCTGCACCATCGGCTTGCCGGCAATCGCCAGCAGCGGCTTGCCTGGCAAGCGTGTGGAGCGCAGCCGGGCGGGGATCACCACGGTGAAGTCCAGGCTCATTTGTCCAGACGCTCGTCGTCAGTCAGGGTACGCGCCTCGCTTTCCAGCATGACCGGGATGCCGTCGCGGATCGGGTAGGCCAGGCCAGCGCCCTTGCTGATCAGCTCGGTCTTGTCGGCGCTGAGCTTGAGCGGGCCCTTGGTGATCGGGCAGGCCAGGATATCGAGCAGTTTGGTGTCCATTGGAGGCTTCCTTTAGGCCAGGTGGCCGAAAATTGAAAACAGGCTCAGGGCTTGCGCAGCAGACGCTGCAGCTGGTTGTCGAACCAGGCGCTGAAAGCCGGCGTGGGCTGCGCCTCGACGGCCAGGTACCACCAGTCGTCAGCCGCGAAGGCCCGGCATTTCACCGCATCCTTCTCGGTCATCACCAGCGGCAGCGGCGGGCTGAAGGCCAGGCTTTGGACACTGAACCGTGCATGGTCGGCGAAGGGATGCGGCACCGGCTGCCAGTTTAGCCCCAGCAGGGTATTGAAGAAACGTTGCGGGTTGCCAATACCGGCCACCGCGTGCAGGCGCTGGCCTGCGGGGAAATGGTCGAGGGCACGACGCTCGCCAGTGCGCAGGTTGACCAGGGCGGACGGCTGCAGGCAGAAGCCAAAACCATCGGCGCGGTCGGCACTGGCACCGTTGAACAGCACCGCGTCAGCATCCTGCAGGCGTTCGGCGGGCTCGCGCAAAGGGCCGGCTGGCAGGCAGCGGCCATTGCCCAGGCCGCGGGCGGCATCGACCAGCACCAGTTCGAGGTCGCGGGCCAGGCGGTAGTGCTGCATGCCGTCATCGCACAGGATCAGGTCGAGCGGTTCGCTGGCCAGCAACGCCTGCACAGCGCGGGAACGGTCGGGGTCGATCATCAGCGGCACGCCGGTGCGCTGCACGATCAGCAGCGGTTCATCGCCCGCCTGGTCGGCCGGCTGGTCGGCCTGCACCCGCCAGGGCAGCTGCGGCGGCTTGGCACCATAGCCACGGCTGACCACGCCCACCTTCAGCCCCTGCTGGCGGCAGTGCTCGATCAGCCAGAGAATCATCGGCGTCTTGCCCGTGCCGCCCACGGTGATGTTGCCCACCACGATGATTGGCACTGGCGCCCGGTAGCTGGCACTTTCGCCACTGAGAAAACGCGCCCGCTTGCGCGTGACCACGCGGCGGTACAACGCCTCCAGCGGGCGCAGTAGCGCCAGTGCTGGGTGCCCGGCGTACCAGGCGGCGAGCAAACGGTCGGCGAAAGCCATCAAGGCGTGCCCTGGGCCGCCTCGACGGTGGTCATACGCAACTGGCTGAAACCGAGCTTGCCGGCGGCGTCCATTGCGGTGACCACAGCCTGGTGCGGGGTCTTGCCATCGGCGCTGATGGCCAGCGGCAGCTTGTTGTCACCGCCCGACTCACGCTCGATGGCCTCGCTCAAGGTGGCCAGGTCGCTCTTGGGCAGCAGGTGGTTGTTCACCGAATACACGCCTTCGGCGCTGATGGTGATTTCCACCAGCTTGTCCTGGTCGGCCGGCGCCTTCTCGGCGCTGGCAGCTTCGGGCAGTTCGACGCGCAGCTGGGTCTCGCGGGTGAAGGTGGTGGTGACCACGAAGAACAGCAGCAGGACGAACACCACGTCGATCAACGACGCCAGGTTGATGTCGACGTTCTCCCGCTGGCGATTGCGCCGGAACTTCACGCCTTGCCTCCGGCCACTTCCACTTCACGGTCGCCCTGGATCACTTCCACCAGCTTGATTGCCTCCTGTTCCATGCCCACCACCAGCTCATCGATGCGGCGCAGCAGGAAGCGGTGGAAGAACACCGCCGGGATACCGACCATCAGGCCGGCCGCAGTGGTGACCAGGGCCTTGGAGATACCACCGGCCAGCACGGACGCATTGGCATTCATCTGCGAGCCCATGAAGGCGCTGAAGATGTCGATCATGCCCAGCACGGTGCCCAGCAGGCCCAGCAGCGGGGCCATGGCGGCGATGGTGCCGAGCGTGCTGATGTAGCGCTCCAGTTCGTGAATGACGCGCGAGGCGGCTTCCTCGATGCACTCTTTCATGATTTCGCGGCCATGGCGCGAGTTGGCCAGGCCCGCGGCAAGGATTTCGCCCAGTGGCGAATCGGCGCGCAGGGCCTTGAGCTTGTCACTGGTCAGTTGCTTGTCCTTGATCCACATCCACACCTGGCCCAGCAGGTGCGGCGGGGTGACGCGACTGGCGCGCAGGGTCCACAGGCGCTCGACGACGATAGCCATGGCAGCGATGGAACTCAGAATGATCGGCAGCATCATCCAACCACCGGACTTGACCAATTCCCACACAGTAAACGCCCCTTCGCAAAAAGGCCGCCACTCTACCATAGGCGCGCCGAGGGCTCATCTGCCGGAGGTCAGGGAATTGGCGTATGCACCGGCCTGCCTCCCCCTCACTCAGCTCGAACCCGCCAAAACCGCCGCTGCCCCCTCATACCTTCGGCTTCGCCATGCTGCCCCACCACCAACCTCAATGCCCCCTCCACCGCCGTGTCATGCACCGCCAGCCCATGCCGCTGATAACGCTCCATCACCTGAACATGCGGGTGCCCGAAGCTGTTGTTGCGCCCTCGCGAAATCAATACCCCACGCGGCGCAGTAGCCCGGATGAACGCCTCGGTGGACGAACTGCGGCTGCCATGGTGCGGTGACTGCAACCAGTCGATACGCGGCGTTTCATGGTCTGCCAGCCAAGCCCGTTCGGCAGCAGCTTCCATATCCCCCGCCAGCAGCAAGCGCTCGCCCTGCGCCTCTACCAACAGCACACAGGAACGGTCATTGCTGCTCTGCCCGGCCGCCCAGCGCCACAGCGAAAAGCGCACGCCATCCCAGTCCCATTGTTCGCCACTGGCACAAGGCTGCAATGGCACTTCTTCCAGCGCTTCCCCGCCGATCAGCCGCCTGACTGGCAGACCACGCTGCATGGCCGAGGCACCACCCGCATGGTCGGCATGCGCGTGGCTGATCACCATCGTGTCCAGGCTGCCCACCCCCAGCTTGCGCAACGTCGGTAGCACCACCCGCTCCCCCAGGTCGCTTTCGCCTCTGGCCGGCCCGGCGTCGTACAGCAGGCTGTGATGCCGGGTGCGCAACAGCACCGCCAGCCCTTGGCCAACGTCCAGTTGCCAGACCTCGACCTGCCCGTGCGGCACCGGTTCCCTGGGCACCCACAAGGCCAGCAGCATCACCCCGCCCAACCCGCGCAGCGGCACTCCACGGGGCAGCAAAACCAACAGAGCGCCCAGGCTCACCAATAGCCAGGCCCATAATGGCAGGGCCGGCGCCACCCATGCCGGGCGCTGCTGCGCCACCAGCGCCAGCAGCCGAAACAGCCCATCCAGCAGGCCACCCGCCAGCCATAGCAACGCCTCCCCTACCCCGCCCAGTGGCAACAGCAACGTACCCAGCAGTGCCAAAGGCAGCACCGCCACGCTCACCCAAGGCACTGCGACAAGATTGGCCAGCGGCGCACTCAGGCTCACCGGCAGCCCCGTGGCCAGCAACACCGGCAGCAGGCCGATGGCGATCACCCATTGCGCGCGCGTCCAGGCCTGCCAAGGCCGCCAACCCCCTAGCCGGGCACTGAAGCAATAGACAAGCGTGACCACCGCCATAAATGACAGCCAGAACCCAGGCAGCAGCGCTGCCAGCGGTTCGACCAGCAGCACCGCGACCAGCGCCAGCAACAGCGGCAGCGTCGCACCGAGGTGGCGAAAGCGCAGGCGCCAGAGCAACACCACCGCCAGCATCAGGCAGGCGCGCTGCACCGGCACACCAGCACCGGCCAGCCAGCCGTAGGCCAGCGCCGCCGCCATGGCCAGGCCACACGCCCAGGGCAGCCACGGCAACCGAGCGGGCCACAGCCCCCAACGCGCCAGTCCGGCGACCAGACCGTACAGCAAGCCGGCCACCAGGCCGATGTGCTGGCCAGAGATCACCAACAGGTGCACCGTGCCGGTGGCTTGCAACGTCTGCCAGTCCTCCCGGGCCAGGCCTGTGCCGTCGCCAAGCACCAGTGCCACCAACGCGGCCTGCCGGCCATTGGCTTCGACCACCAGCAAACGCTGACGCAGCACATCGCGCCAACCACCGGTTACCGGCGCCAGCAGTTGCCCGGCCTTTACCGTACCGGTTGCACCCACCCGCCTGGCCAGCAGTTGCGCCTCCCGGTCGGGCCCATGTGGGTTGAGCAGCCCGGCGGGGCGCTGAAGGGTCACGGCCAGCCGCCAGTGCTCACCGGCCCGCAGCGGCGGCCCGCCGAACCAGCTCAGTTGCAGGCGTTGCGGCAGCTCGGCCCGCCGCGAGTGTGCTGCCTCCAGCTCGAAGCGCACGCCTTGCGAGGTGCGTGCTGGCAAGCCGACCACCCGCCCCTCCAGCCATAAGGTGCGGCCATCCAGGCCGGCAGCCAGGCGGTCATCAAGCGCCTGCTGAGCAGACCAGCACGCCCAACACAGGCCCAACAGAAAGCAGCCCACCGGCCAAACACGGGTAAACAGGCTGACGGCAGCACAGGCCGCCAGCGCTAGCAGCCACCCGACCGATGGCAATACGGGGAGAAAGCCCAGGCACAGCAGCCCGAGCGCGAGCGCAAACATCCCTGTGCGCATGAGGTAGAGCTCCAGAAGGTAAATCACCCCCTGAGGCATAGCTCAATTGCCGGCAAAGCTTGCTCAACAATTGTCACAAACTCTAAACGAGACTGCGCAGGATTAAGGGCATACTGCGCGGATCAACGCTCCGGGAGCCTACATGCCGCGCCGACTTTTCAAACGCTACATGCCGGACCCGACCAGCATTCGGGAACACAAGTCCTTACGCTTTTTCGGCAAGTTGCTGCACGATCCCAACCTCTGGCACCTGAACCGCCATTCGGTGGCACGGGCCATGGGCGTGGGCCTGTTCGCGGCGTTGATTCCCATCCCCATGCAGATGCTGCTGGCGGCGGCGCTGGCAATCCCGGTACGTGGCAACTTGCCGATCGCGGTCAGCCTGGTGTGGCTGACCAACCCGCTCACCATGCCGCCGGTGTTCTTCGTCACCTACATGACCGGCGCCTGGCTGATGCAGGTGCCGCCGCGCACATTGCCCGACGAACTGACGTTCGACTGGATCACCGACCAGCTTGCAACCGTGTGGCAGCCGTTCCTGCTGGGGTCGGTGGTGTGCGGGGTGGTACTGGGCATTGCCGCCTACTTCACCACCCTGCTGTACTGGCGCTGGTGGATTGCCCGGCAGTGGCGCCGGCGCAAGCTCAGATGTTCACAGCAGGGCTCATGCGCGCATGCCACGGCCGCTGACCAGCAGGCGGATGCACAACGTGTAGAGCACCGCAGTGGCCACCAGCATGAAGGTGATCGCCGTGCCAATGCTGATATCCGACACCCCTAGGATGCCGTAGCGGAACGAGTTCACCATGTGCAGCACCGGGTTGGCCAGCGACACGGTCTGCCAGAATGGCGGCAGCAGGTTGATCGAGTAGAACACCCCGCCCAGGTAGGTCAGCGGCGTCAGCACAAAGGTCGGGATAATCGAGATATCGTCGAAATTGCGCGCAAACACGGCGTTGACGAAGCCCAGCAGCGAGAAGATGGTGGCCGTCAGCAGCACCACGACCACGGTCACGCCCAGGTGGTGCACCTGCAGGTCGGTGAAGAACATCGACAGGATGGTTACGATCACCCCCACCGCCAAACCGCGCAGCACGCCGCCTAGCACATAGCCGACAAGAATGGTGTGCGGTGACACCGGTGACACCATCAGTTCTTCGATCGAGCGCTGGAACTTGCTGCCGAAGAAGCTCGACACCACGTTGCCGTAGGAGTTGGTGATCACCGACATCATGATCAGACCCGGCACGATGTACTGCATGTAGGTGAAGCCACCCATGTCGCCAATCTGTCGGCCGATCAAGTTACCGAAGATGACAAAGTACAAAACCATGGTGATCGCAGGCGGCAGCAACGTCTGCGGCCAGATGCGCAAGAAGCGCCGCACTTCGCGGTAGACGATGGTGTTCAGGGCGACCCAGTTGGTGCGCAGTTCCACACTCATACGGCCACCTTCGACAGGTTTTTTTCCACCAGGGACACGAACAGCTCCTCGAGTCGGTTGGTCTTGTTGCGCAAGCTCTGCACCTCGATGTTCTGCAACGCTAACTGGCCGAACAGCGCGGTAATGCCGATGTCCTTGTCCACTTGCACTTCAAGGGTATGGGGAGTCAGCAGCCGGCACGGATAGCCTTGCAGCACCGGCGCGCTGGCCAAGTCCTGCTTGATGTCGAGCACGAAGGTTTCGACATGCAGCTTGCCCAGCAACTGGCGCATGCTGGTGTTCTCGACGATGGTGCCGTGGTCGATGATGCCGATGTTGCGGCACAGCTGCTCAGCCTCTTCCAGGTAGTGGGTGGTGAGGATGATGGTGATGCCCTTCTGGTTCAGCTCGGTGAGAAAGCTCCACATGGAGCGGCGCAGTTCGATGTCCACACCTGCGGTGGGTTCGTCGAGGATCAACAGGCGCGGCTCGTGAATCAGCGCGCGGGCAATCATCAAGCGGCGCTTCATGCCGCCAGACAACGAACGAGACTGCACATCACGCTTGTCCCACAAGCCCAGCTGGGTCAGGTACTGCTCGGCGCGTTCCTTGGCCAGCTTGGGCGGAATACCGTAATAGCCGGCCTGGGTCACGACGATGTCGAAGGTTTTCTCGAACTGGTTGAAATTGAATTCCTGCGGCACCACACCCAGGCATCGCTTCAGCGCTGAAGGCTCGCGGTCGAGGTCATGGCCGAAAACGTTCACCGTGCCGCTGGTCTTGTTCACCAGGGTGGAGAGAATGCCGATGGTGGTGGATTTGCCGGCGCCGTTGGGGCCCAGCAAGGCGAAGAAGTCGCCTTCGGCAACATCGAGGTCGATGCCTTTGAGGGCCTGGAAGCCGTTGCCGTAGGTCTTGGTGAGCTGTCGGATGGACAGGGCGGAACTCATAGCGGGTCACTTACCGAGGAAAAAGGTGCAGGACACGCCAGGTAAAGTCACTGGCGCAGTGAGTGCGGCCAATGGTGCAAGGCCAGGCCGCACAAGTACAGTCACATCTATTGATAATGACTATCGAAGCAGGTTCAAGTGAGCGCAGTCATCACCGCGGCCTGGTAGGCCGGGCGTTGTTTCAGGCGTTCATACCAGGCTTGCAGGTTGTACATGGCCGGGCGCTCGATGGGCATTTCGAACCAGGCATAGATGAAGCTACCCAGTGGGATGTCGCCCATGCCGATCTGGTCACCGGACAGGTAGGGCTGATTGGCCAGGGTTTCATCGGCAATGGCCAGCAGCTGGGCGCACTGCTTGTGCGCGGCGTTGATCGCCACCCAGTCGCGCTGGTCTTCCGGGGTGCGCAGCAGGCCCCAGAACAGCGGACGGAACGGTGCGGCGAAGGAAGAGGTGGTCCAGTCCATCCATTTGTCGGCCAAGGCGCGCTGGCGCGGGTCGTCCAGGTACCAGCCCAGCTCTGCGCCGTACTCGGCGCACAGGTAGCGGACGATGGTGTTGGACTCCCACAGGGTCAGGTCGCCGTCTTCGAGCATGGGCACCAGCCCGTTGGGGTTGCGGGCGCGGTATTGCGGCTCGTTGACCACGCCGAAAGCGCCACCGGCGTCGATGGACTCGAAATCAAGGCCCAGTTCCTGGGCAATCCACAGTGCCTTGCGCACATTGCTCGAATTCTTGCGGCCCCAGATCTTCAGCATGGCAACGTCCTTATGAAATGCGGTGGTGGTGCAGTCTACTCCAGACCTTCGCCGCCTGTACCGGCCCTTTCGCGGGCACGCCCGCTCCCACAGGACCACCACAATCTTCACGCCACCGGTATTCCTGTGGGAGCGGGCGTGCCCGCGAAGAGGCCGGCACAGACGAACAAATGAACTGAAACTCCCGCTGCCACACCCTGTCACTGTTCTGAAGCTGCCGTTCACAGCATTGCGTCTAAGCTGTCTGGGACGGCTCAAGCCCTTGGTTCCAAGGAGGACCGATTATGTTGCTGTTGTGGTTGGTAGTGCTGGTGATCGGCGCGGCGTACCTCACGCACCGGCGCCTGGCGCCCTTGCAGATTCTCGGCATCATGGCGGCCTATGTGCTGCTCATGGGCATTTTCAGCAGTGCGCCCGGCTGGCTTCTGGCTGTGATCTGGATCGTACTGGCCTTGAAGATCGCCCTGGTTGCGCTCCCGGAGTGGCGCCGCAAAGTGTTCACCGGCCCGGTATTCAGCTGGTTCCAGCGCACCCTGCCGCCAATGTCGCAAACCGAGCGCGAGGCCATCGACGCCGGCACGGTATGGTGGGACGGAGAACTGTTCAGCGGGCGCCCCGACTGGCGCACCTTGCTGGCTTACCCGGCACCGAAGCTGACCGAAGAAGAACAGGCCTTCATCGACGGCCCCACTGAGGACCTGTGTGCCATGGTCAGCGACTGGCAGATCGGCCAGGACCTGGACCTGCCGCCCGACGCCTGGGACCACATCAAGCAGCATGGTTTCTTCGCGCTGATCATCCCCAAGGAATATGGCGGAAAAGGCTTCTCTGCCTACGCGCACTCGCAGGTGGCGATGAAACTGGCCACCCGCAGTGGCGACCTGGCTTCCACGGTGATGGTGCCCAACTCTTTGGGCCCGGCCGAACTGCTGCTGCACTACGGCACCGACGAACAACGCAACCACTACCTGCCACGCCTGGCTCGCGGCGACGAAATCCCCTGCTTCGCCCTGACCGGCCCGCTCGCTGGCTCTGATGCCGGCGCCATGCCCGACACCGGCATTATCTGCAAAGGCCAGTGGAATGGCGAAGAAGTGCTGGGCCTGCGCCTGAACTGGGAGAAGCGCTACATCACCCTGGGCCCGGTCGCTACCCTGCTGGGCTTGGCCTTCAAGGCCTACGACCCTGACCACCTGCTGGGCGAAGAGGAAGAACTGGGCATCAGCCTTGCGCTGATACCCACCGACACCCCCGGTGTCGAAATCGGTAAACGCCACCTGCCGCTGGGCGCCGCGTTCATGAACGGCCCCAACAGCGGCAAGGACGTGTTCGTGCCGCTGGACTTCCTCATCGGCGGGCAGGCCATGCTTGGCAAGGGCTGGATGATGCTGATGAACTGCCTGTCGGTGGGCCGTTCGATTTCCCTGCCTGCGGTCGGCACCGGCGCGGCCAAGTACACCAGCCTGGTGACCGGCCAGTACGCGAATATCCGCGAGCAGTTCAATGTGTCGCTGGCGGCCTTCGAGGGCATCCAGGAATCGCTGGCACGCATCGGCGGCAACGCGTGGCTGATGGACAGCGCCCGCCTGCTGACCGCCAAGGCCGTGGACCTTGGCGAAAAGCCTTCGGTGCTGTCGGCAATTCTCAAGTACCACCTGACCGAGCGGGGGCGCGAATGCATCCAGCACGCCATGGATGTGCACGGCGGCAAGGGCATCATCATGGGCCCCAACAATTATCTGGGTCGCAACTGGCAAGGTGCGCCGATCTTCATCACGGTCGAAGGCGCCAACATCCTTTCGCGCAACCTGATGATCTTCGGCCAGGGCGCCATTCGCTGCCATCCGTTCGTGCTCAGGGAAATGGCCTTGGCCGGCCGCGAGGACCGTGACCAGGCACTGAAGGAATTCGACGACCTGCTGATGAAACACATCATGTTCGCCGCCGGCAACGCGGCCAGCACGTTGGTCTTCAACCTGGGGCTCGGCCGTTTCGAGCCAGTGCCCGGTGATGCCTTGAGCCAAGGTTACTTCCGCGCCCTAAATCGTCAGGCAGCCGCCTTCGCCCTGCTGGCCGACCTGTCGATGATGCTGCTGGGTGGTGCGCTCAAGCGCCGCGAGCGCCTGAGTGCGCGCCTGGGCGATGTGCTCAGCTACCTGTACCTGGCCAGCGCCGCACTCAAGCGCTACCACGACCTGGGCTCGCCCGAGCACATGCAGCCACTGCTGCGCTGGGCCATGGAAGAAAGCCTCGGCCAGGCGGAACAGGCGCTGGACCGGCTGCTCGACAACTTCCCCAACCGGTTTGTCGGTTGCGCATTGCGCGTGCTGGTGTTCCCCTTCGGCCGCCGTCATACCGGGCCGAGCGATGAGCTGGATGCCGAAGTGGCGGCGCTGATTGGCCGCAGCAAGGGCGACCCGGCGCTGGAGGAGTTGCTCGCCGGCTGTTTCCGGCCGCAGGCCGAGGGTGACCCGGTTGCGGCATTGCAGCGGGCCAGCAACCTGCTGGACGAGACTGCGCCACTGCACAAAGCGCTGCATCAGGCGATCAAGGAGGGCAAGGTACAGCCAGCACCAGGGCAGTCGGCCATCGATGCGGCAGTTCAGAGCGGTGCACTACAAGGCGAAGAGGGGCAACGGCTGCGTGCAGCCGAAAACGCACGCAGGGCCGTGATCGATGTGGATGCATTCGACAAGGAGCAATTACTGCCTGAGCAAGGCAAGGTGCGCTGAATGCAGGGGGCCCTTTTGCGGCCCCCTGCCCACCGGCGTATACTCCGCCCCCGTTTCAACCACCTCGAGGACCATCCACATGGCCAACCCCCACCTGGAATACCACCTGCAACTGCTGAACCACCTGCGCACCATCCTGGTGGCGCTGGGTGAGGCCGACCAGGTACCGGAGGAAAGCCACGCCCTGTTCCTCGAACGCTTCGAAGAACTGCTGACCCTGCTGCCGCAAGACCCGCTGCAAAGCCAGTACCTGGGCCAGGACCTGATCTGCCAGGTAATTCAGCGCTATCCGCAGATCGCCCATCTGGTGCCACGCGACCTGCTTTGGTTTTTCGCCGGCGACTGCCTGCACTTCATGCCTGATGAAGAGCTGGATCTGTATCAACGCCTTGAAGAGCGCCGGTACGAGGCCGAACAGAACGATGAGCCGTTCGACTGGCACCAGGAGAAGCAACTGCTCAGTGGGCAACCGGGCAGCCAGCACTAGGCTGGGCTTGCACTGGGCAAAGTTGAATGTGACAACACGCTTGCGCTTTGCTGGAGCCGCAATACATCGCGTAGGGTCAGTAACGGCATAGGAATGATCGTCACCGCGAATCGCCACTCATCGGGATAGCGAAGATCTTCTGCCATCAGGATTGTTACAGGGCTTGGTGCTGCCGACCGGGGTGTGAATATCCCTTGCCTTACCTCACCGTTGCCGGCAAGGATATACCACTGGACATGCTCCGGCTGTAACTCCACCTCCTCCTGATTGCGGTTGAAATAGCAACAGCTCAACCGCAAAGCGGTGCCCTCAGCGCGAAATCTGATGAAGTGCGTCGGCCCGACGAACATCGTGACGTAAAGTGCTGAGGCCTGGGCCCCTCCTCCAGCAGCCGTCACCACATCAGTGCGCGCAGGTAGCCAAGGATAGCTTGATTTCAAGACAGCGGGTATCAGCGTTTCCCCCGGTAGGCTGAACAAGAGGTCAGGCGGCTTTGTTGCGGGCTCATAAAAGTGGTCGCTGCCTTCTGTGACAATACGCCCCCCTGCCTCACCCACCACACTCCATTCGGCACCAGTTATGGTAGCGCCTGCAAACCCCAATTGCTGCCTTTGCTCACCAGCGGGAAAAATCCGTGCCTGCGGAGCGATTTTGTGCACTTCACCAGCACTCGCAACCGTTGAGGGATTCCACGGCCTTTTAGGGCCTATCTTGTAGTTAGTATTCCACCCGCCTGGGAGCTGCGTTCCTCCATTCGGCACGCAGGCACCCGGTGGAGTAACCAGATGGCTGAACCACGCATTGTCTGTGGGGGGATTACCTGCAGCGACTTCTGGAAAATCGGTTTTTGAAAACTCCGCATACAAGAGAGCCTGCACTTCAGGCGTAGGGGCCTGTGACGTCCGATCCGCAAGGCTTCTGTATGCTAGAGGTTGTTGACAAATATAGAAAAGGTGATCTCGCAGGCTCTGGGTCGTAATCGTGTAAATGTAGAGGTCTTGGAGCTGTGAATCGACAGCCCGCGGCATCATCGCGATCTCGATTTTCTTGCGTCGATCGTAGTACTCCCCATACTCCGGGGGCACCGTTGTAGGGATCATTGAATCCTTAGGGTAGTAATAGGCGTAAGACGCGCCCCCGTCCCACTCAAGACTCAGCACACTTTGATCTTGCGCCCGATACCTGCGGTAGCTGCTATCGAGACGCAACGTCACCCTCAACCTCCCTGCGGGAAGCGGCACCTCGGTCAACCAATAGATCTGTTCGACACCTAGGTTATTGAGCTTCTTCGTGCCGGTGACAACGTCATACCCTGGATAAAGATTAGCTTGAGTATAAACAGCTCCCGTACCAATTAATTCAATACGCTTAAACTTTCTCATCGTAGTTTCCATGAACCCACCCGGCATAGGGGTGACCATAACCATCGATTCGATCAAAAAGTCTTCATAATTGTTATATCTCCACCACGTATTGACAGTGGTCAAATCCACCCACATGGGCAGTAGTACTGAGCCCGCAGACGCTGGATCAGCCCCATCACTCATCGGCTTTTTCATATGCATAGTCCGCCTGTGAACAAGACTTGATTGAACCCCTTTGAGCAAAGCCTGAAAACTAGCATTTTTGTCAGTTGCACTGAACGTTGAAGTTGACCATTCTGATTAAAAAATCAGTAACAAGTTGGCTGCCAGATCACTGGGCGACACATAACCAAACGCCAGCCTGATGAATTTACCAGGACATAATCAGACTTTCCCTACACAAATCAATTGCTTCTCGGCCTAATCTCGCGTCCTCCTGCCGGCCAGTTGTTCGGCAGAAACTCAAGGGGCCAGAACGTCCTGCCTACAACTGTTGCACTGGAGTCAAACATGAAAAAGACGCTTCTCACGCTTGCCGTCGGGCTTGGCCTGGCCAGCAACGCATTAGCCGCCAACACCGGTTCGATCCACTTCCACGGCCACGTCCATGCCGGTACCTGTCCGATCGTAATCATCGACCCATCAACGGGCCTGCCGATGTCTCGTGTCAACATGGGTAACGTCAGCGTTTCACAGTTCAAAGCAACAGGCGATGAAGCGGCTTCGCGCGCCTTCGGCATGCGTATCACCCCAGGCAACGGCTGTGACGTCGTCGCAGGTACCGCCAGCGTCACCTTCACCGGTGGCTACGGCGGCGCTGGTACAGGTGGGGCGTTGTATGCGCTGGCGCCAAATGGGGCCACAAATTTGGCCTTGACCATCAAGGACGATACCGGCACACCGGTGGCCAACGGTATGTCTTCGAAGGATTACACAGTGGATACCTCGAACCCCACCACCATGATTTTCTCTGCGGCATACAAATCCATTGGCACCACCGTCACTGGCGGTGCCGCCAACACCGATGTGCAATTCCTTGTCGACATCCCGTGAAAAGGTGGCCCAGGCGTGCTGAAGCCGCCTGGGGTCAACTCGTCCCGTTCAGCAGGTATCGCCAGATGAAGACTCACTTGCGCCGCCTCGGCTTGGGTATTTGCCTAGCAGCCATCATGCAACCCGCTCAGGCAGCGCTTACCGTCAACACCACACGTATCGTTTTCGACAGCGACAAACGCAGCACTTCTGTGGTGATCGCCAACCCCAGCCCCCGCCCCTACGCGGTACAAAGCTGGGTCAACACCGCCAAGGACGATACCGACACAGCCGTCCCTCTGGCGACCTCGCCAGGGTTGTTTCGCCTGGACCCCGGCAAGGAGCAGATGGTGCAGATCAGCCGTCTGCCCAACAAGCTGCCGCAGGATCGGGAAACACTCTTCTACCTTAATGTTCAGGAAATTCCCGAAGTAAACCCTGAGGACGTAAACGTCCTCAATATTGGCTTGCGTACGCGCCTCAAGCTTTTCTACCGCCCCAGCGAATTGAAAGACCGGCCCGTCGACCGCATCGGTGAGCTGAGATGGTCTGTGCGCCAAGGCCCTGGGCGTGTCCAGCTAGTGGTAGACAACCCGACGCCCTACCATTACACGTTCGGCCGCCTGGAGGTCAGTACTGCAGGTACAACGGAAGCCATACAGGCCATGGCAATGGCGCCGCCTTTCGGGCAGCAGGTTTATGACCTGGCCCGTATCAAATCGGTAAATGCCTTGCAGTTGACCTTTACCACCATCAATGACTACGGGGTCGCAACTCCGGCGATGCACAAAGCACTATCTAGCGCCCCCTGAAACTGCCTGCCATTCCCCATGATCGAGCCCTTCGGGCTCGTTCACTATAGTAATTCAAAAAATCAAGGAGCTTTCCATGAAGCCGCTAGTCTTCGCATTTGGACTCGCCATGGCGAGTCAACACGCGCTGGCAAACACTGGGTCGATCAACTTCTTCGGCCAGATCAGCAGTGGGACCTGTTCGATTGAAATCATCGACCCTTCGACTGGCCTGCCCACCAGCCGAATCTTTATGGGCAACGTGAACGCTGCCCAGTTCAAGGAAGCGGATGACGAGGCTGCAAACCGCGCCTTCGGCTTGCGCGTTACACCCGGGAGCGGCTGCATATTGCTGCCCGGTGCCCATGCCAGCGTAACCTTTACCGGAAATTACGGCGGCGCTGGTGCCACTGGCACACTGTATGCCCTGGAGCCAGATGGCGCCGAGGGTCTGGCCTTGATCCTCAAGGACAACGTAGGCACACCGGTGGATAACGGGATCGCCTCCAAACAGTACCCCCTGCATGACAGCAAACCTACCGACATGTTGTTCTCTGTCGCGTACAAAGCAATCGCTACCCCGGTCACCGGCGGTTCCGCCAACAGTGATGTCCAGTTCAGAGTGGACATACCCTGAGCCCGCAAAAAAAATCGGGCCTCAGCGCCTAATGCCAGTCAGTTAAGCTGACTGGCATTTTTATTTTCGGGTCGGGTATTTTGCTGGTCGTTGTGCTCCACCTCGTACTGGGTGCCCTTTTTCAAGGGGATCAGCCAGTGCCGATGCTCGCCTTACGATTGCCAGTGGTGCAGTAAGCCCCACGAATAGAAACCTTTGTCGAACAGGGTCAACGAATGGTTTGGGGTGGTGGCGATCAACTGTTCTGCCAGCTTCATTTCGCTACTGTGATAGCTCTCGAAGGTACTGTTTATCAGCAAATGGCTGGCCGCTTGCCCGGCAGCATGATGTCCATGTGATTCACAACATCCCAAGCCGACATCCGGCGCAACAACGCCATGCCGATAATGCACCACACCAGGCTTTCGAGCGGGAGGCGACGCTTGCAAATGGTTGAGACGCCCGCTGTCTCAAAAGCTTGTTACACGATATCCGGATCGAGCAACGCTCCCAGACCCTCCAGTGCATTTGGCCGCGATGCCGTTTCGTGAGTGAGGGACAGAGCTTGTGACAGGCGCATAAAAAATCCGATGCTCGTTTCCAAGCATCGGATTTTGCGGCCTTGGGGAAAAAGGTCAATGTCTCGGTCTTAACTGACTGGCATTAGCCTCACGGCCCGATCTTTATTTCCCTTCCCTCATACCTCCTGGCCGGCCAGCCTGTCCAGAGGATCGTAGCTATAGCCGCTCCCATCGTAGCTGCTCAAGCGACCCAGGGCGTCATAGCTCAACGTCTTGCCTTTGTCATCGACCGTCATGTTGCCGTCACAGTCATACTTCAGCGTGAAGTCGGCATAGTCAGCGTGGGTGTTTGTCACGCCGGTCAGTTGCGCAGGGTCTTCGTATTCAAATAGGTAAGTGGCCTCGTTTGAGCCCGTGCTACCGTCATCTTCCTCAAACTCGGTCAGTACCCATGTGATGTTATCGAGTGCATCGAATTCGAAAAACTGGTAGCGAATAGTCTTTCCAGCCGGGTCTTTCGGGCTATGGGAAAGCAACCCCGTACAGGAGTATTCCTCCAGGCGGGCGCGCACGTCGTACTTGTACGTTTCCTCACGCAACGGACTGCCTTTCTCGCTCAGCTTTTTAGTGCCTTTCTCGCTCAGCTTTTTAGAAATTATCTGATCAAGCACGCTATATTCCTGCACCAGTTCTTGTACACCCTGCACCAGTAGCCCGGCCTCTTTCACCAGCGCCTGCACCGCTTTGTTTGCGAACTCAAAGTCTTCTTTCGGTGCCTCGACCACGGTGCTCAGGAACACGAACCTGCGCAGGCACTCTCGCCCTTGGTGGTCATACTCCAGTTCAGTGGCCAGTCCTTGGGTGCCATCGAGGGTGAGTATGCATTGGGTATTGCTCAACCCATCGTAGAAGAACCGGCTGCTCGTGGTCCCCAGCGCAGTTTGCTCCAGCAGGCCGCTGGGGTAGTAGTCATAGGTCTGCGTCTGGCCGAGAACATCCTTGTAGAACAACTGGCGACCCAACAGGCTGGTGCCATACTCCATGGCCCAAGTCTCGCCCCCGATCGTGCGGGTTTCCATCTTGATCTCGCCCGTGCTGAAATACGCACGGGTCAGCTCCTCCCCTTCTTCTTTGCACCAGGTAAGACGCGCGTTATGCTGGTCGAATTTGTATTCCGCCTGTTTACCCGGAATGCGCCGCACTTCCGGGTCCTCACCCAACTGCGGCACGTACTGGTATTCGATGACGTTGCCGGCAGCCGTCTTCACCCTGCTCGGCTTGGTCTCGCCAGGCTTATAGTGTTTGTGCTTCGCACGGCCCCCGGTGATGGACGTGATCATGCGGTTCAGGCCGTCGAAAACCTGCTCCCCCAGCTCGATTCCATTGACACTGATGAGCGTCGGCAGGTCGTCGCTGCTGTGCACGGCATAATCGCGGTGCACCACGGATTTGTCAGCCAGCGTCTGGTCAACCAGGCGGCCGAAAGCGTCATAGCTGGAGCGGGTAACCGCGTTGCCTGCATCGACTTCCCGCACATTACGCCCCAGGCCATCGTAGAAATACTCATGCTTGGCATACGGCTTACCCGCCAGGTCGAAACGCTGTACTTGGGCAGGCTGCTCGAACAGGTTCAACCAGGTGGTGGTCTTGCCCAGGCTCGACGTGCCATCGGCAGACTCGCTCCAACTGGTCTGAGTGGGTAGGTTACCTTCGGGGCCTTGACCCCCAGGGTTGGACCCGATCGGGTCATGCTCCTCAAACCGCTTGACCCCATCCGGCCCGATCTCGCAGCGCTGCTGGCCCCAGTCGTCGTATTCATACCGGGTCGCCAGCGGCATTTGCTCCCCCCCTTTCCAATCGTATTCGATTGCCTCGGCCAGCTGGCCAAGCTCATCGTAGGTAAACGCATTGCGCGGACGGAAGACCTGATGCAGCCGGATGTCTTCGGCGTCGGCGTCATGACGTTCTTCGCTGGCCACTCGCCCCAGGCCATCGATGTACGAGCGAATGGTAACCCCCTTGACGTCCACCCGGCTTTGCGACGCCTTGCCGCCAGGTGCGCTCACAAGGCCATACTCATACAAGCGCGATGCCCTGTACTTCTCTTCTTTGGGCGATACCGTTTCGCGAACTACCCGGCGCAGAGCATCGTACTCGTACTCGATTTCGACATTGTTGTCGTCGCGATTGAGCAGCGGCTGGCCAATGAGCATCGAATCCTTCAGCGTGATTTCCTTGCAAACATGGCGCGGCTCGCCGGTCTCACCGTCGAGTTCGCCATGATCGAAGCCAGTCACCTGCTGCTCGGTCACCAGCACAGGGTGCCCATCGAGGACTTCCTTGTCGTAGGTAAAACCTGTCTTGGTGGTTTTCCCGCCCATGAGCAATGTTTGCAGTAGCGGGCGACCATGGCGCAGCAAGTCGGTGGGCGCATTAACCGGGCTCATGGTGGTTACTTGCAGCGCAGCCTGCTCCACCTCACCTACCACTTCACACAGGCTTTCCTGTGTCGGGACCAGCCAATCGGACGCCAGCGGTTTGGCCGAGGCACCTGGGTAGCCGACCCGGGCGAGCGCCTCATACTGATAACGCTTGCGCAAGACAGGTGCAGGTTGGTCTCCACCTGCTGCCGGGTATTCCGTCACGCACTTCTGATTACGCACGAAGCCGTCCGGGTCTGCCGGGCAGCCGTCACCACCCTGGGCGAGGTAATACTCGATGACAGTACGCTGCCCTGAGGGCAGTGTTCGAGCGGTCAAATTGCCATGCAGGTCATACTCGGTCCGGGTGGCCGGCTCGTAACGAACCCTGGGCGCATCTCCCAGGATTGACCAGCTACGGGCTTGTTCCAGTGGCAGCTGGAAGTTGTCAGGCTGCTTGTCGAAGTCCGTTGCCACGCTGCCGTGGTACGCCGTGCTGTTCACAAGTCGGTTGTTGCCTTGCAACACCGCCTCACTTACCTGCAGGTGAAAACGGTTGTACGTGCGCTGGGTCGTGCGCAGTAACTGGTCATTGTCATCCTTGCCCTTGCGCCATAGGTGAGCCGTGCTGCCATACTGGTAGGTGGAGGGGGCGCGATACAGGTTATCTTCGCCATCGTCACGCCAGCTGACACCGCTGCCGTTACCTACAAAGTTGTTCGGCGCCTGAATTCCACCTTGCAAAATGGTGTAGGTGTAGGTGGTTTTCACCGACGGCTGGCCAGCGCCAGGGTTGACCGTATGAGTGGTCACTCGCGGTATCGCCATACGGGTTCCCCCGCCCGGCAGCAAATGGCCTGTATCGCCATCCTCCCCGTAGCGGATATCTTCCACGCTACCGAAGGGTGTGGATACCTTTTTGAGGCAGGTCAGGCCAAAGGCAGTGGTGTATTCAAAACGCCAGTTGCCCCCTGCTTCTGCCGGCAAGTCAATTTGGCTCAACTCCCCATTGCGCAAGATGAGCTGGTATTGCGCCAAAGGCTTGTTGCCACCATTGGCTTTGGGGTGCAGGTCGAGGGTCACAGTGCTGCCATAGCTGATTTTCAGCAATGCCTGCCCTGTGCCATCGTCGATACTTTCCAGTCTTTGGGTATCGGGCGTATAGCTCAGCAGAATACGATGGCCGGAGGCTGCGCGCACCTCGGAAGGCAACGCAACAGCATTGTCACCCACCCCATATACACTGAGGACTTCTTCCATGTACGACTTGTGAACCACCCGAAACTGTTTCTTGTTGCCGACACTGTCATCATGAAAACGGAAATTTTCGAGCTTTCTTTCCTTGATGCCCGGTTCTGTACCACTGCCCGTCACCTTGAAGCTTTCTCCTGTGTGAAGCCGCAGCATGCGCGTACCGGGCACGTACTGAGTCAGGGCGATGTACCAACCACGCCCAAAGCCGACGTTTTGGTCGCTGAACGGGTTGAAGATAAGCCGGATCGGCAGTTCTGGCCCCATCTGGTCATTACCGACGAGGGATGGCAGGTTGATACTTAACGCATACTGGCCGGTGCGCGGGTCGACATTGTTTTGCACAAAACCAGAAGCATTGAATGCATTAGAGTGGAGTACGGTTTCAATAGCCATGTGATTGGGTATCCAAAAGGTGTCGTGGAGTGGCCACCTCGGCGCTCAAATGTGCCGAGGTGAGCCCAGGCTTAGCGAGTGGAAAGTTGCAGGAGGTCCCGATGGCTTATGCCTTGACTTTCTTGTTCCGCCGTAACGCCAAAGGCAAACGTCAGCGGATGCACGTTGCCCTCCATATCCAGCAGGGTGAATGTCATGTTCTTTTCAAGGGTCTGGCGATAAGCCGGGTCTTCCAACCCACTCTCCCGAACGAAACCCGTATCCCGGTTCAGGGTGATCATCAGTTCCCCGGCACCCGGCCCATCACCTAGCACCAGCCGCGGCAGTGCGTACCCTCGCTGCTTCGCCATGCGGTAGAGCCGCCCGTCAAACACCAGTCGGTCATAGATCCCACCATCAATCGACTGGAACGAGAACCCCGTGTAGCTGACAAAATCGTCGTCTTTGATCGGCATCGATGACGACCCGGGCTCCCACGACCAACGCACACCCGATTTATTATCGGAGATGAACACGCGTGCAAACTGGATCTGGCGCCCCTCCCTCTGGACGTAATCGAGCAACCAGTTGTCAGTACTTTTATCAACATAGGCGAACTCATCCCCTTCGGACGGAGACTTATCCCCTATAGCGCGGGTGCGCTTGAAGGAATAGGACTGCTGTGTGAAGGGAGGCAGGTCCTGCCCCATCAACTCGAGCCTGCCTTTCTCGCCACTTGCCCTTGATGTGACTGTTTTACCTGTCAAGGTATTCTGTATTGAAGCAATAACCCTGATCGTCCCCGGTTTACGGGAATGGAGGTAGAAATATTGAGTTCTGGCCTGCAAAGGCGTGCTCGACACGTTGTTCACAGCAGCTTGCCTTTGGATATTGTTTGGTTTTTTGTTTACCGCCCAGCCTTGATCACCTGAAGCATCGCTGCTCAAGGATTCTTCCATTGGCGCGAGGAAGGGTAAATCGTTATTGCTGTCGGCATTCAAGAACTTCAAAGTTGCCAGATCGGCGTCGGGGATCTTGACCGGTTGGTCATTGTGATCATTAGCAGCTGCAACGGTCACCCGGACTTCTATCTGCTGCCAACCGTTGGCGAAGCATCGGGGCGCACCCACGGCTTCAATTTCAAAGGTGGAGAGCGCCTCCCATGACAACAGACCGGCGGTTGCCTGCCGGCCCTCGCTGAACTCCACGATGGCGTAGCCGGTGCGCTCCACGCCGTCGAACGCAGTGACCACCGCAATGGGGAATTTGGGAGCGTCCGGAGGCATATACACGCTGCCATTGAACTCCCCCTCCCCACTTACAGTCCAGGTCATGGCACTGCCCAGGTCTTGCGAGAAGTCTTTGGACATCACGGTAAACGGCGTGGGTTGAACCGAAAGCGCCTGGGCCACGTGGAACGGAACCACATTCAAGCCTGCATACCACCTGATCACTACCACCGCAGCTTCAGCGCTTTCTCCGGTCTGCTGGTTGGTGCAACGAATTCGCTGAACCCTGAAATCGCCCGTGCCACTAGGCCGAGAGGGCGTAAAAATGGCCCGTCCGCCACCCTTGTCTTCAAGCTTACCAATCGGCTCGTCAAGCGTCTGAACGCGTTGTTCACCCTCCGACAGAAGCGCTGCGTCCACCAGCGTCCACACCAGGGGGCCTGAGCCGACACTGGAAGCGCGGAGCGCGATCGGGTCTTCACCTTGCACCCAGGTGGCAACACGCGGTGCAACATGCACCGCACGGGCACTTTCCATCACCAAGGCGTGGCTGCGCCCCTCGCCGCTTGCTTCAGGCGAGGTGGCGGTCACCAGCACCATCTGCTGGTCCTCGACAAAACTGGCTGCAGAGCGCGGGCTGTAGCTAGCGCCACTGAATGAGCCGATCGCCGCAGGGCGCTTCAGGTTAACGGCCGACCATTGAACGGGGCCAGTTGCGCCATCAGCAGTGAACGCAATGGACTCCCCGGCTACAACCTTCGCGAAGGCGGGTTCGACCGTTACGGCCTGCTGGCTTTTACGCCAGTTGCCCGGTACTACAAGATCGACTCCGGCGTTCGGTAGCCCAGGGAAGAACGTAAAGCCGGTGGGCAGGCTGAAGGTCTTCAACACATCCCTGTAGTCTCCCGCCCCAAGATCCTCGATATCCGGAACGAGAATCAGAGCTCCTGGCACACCGGACGCACCCTCGGGGATCGGATAAGCGTAGACGATACCTGGGGCTGGCTGCACCCCTGGGCGCGCGTCGATCCCCAACTTCATGAAGACCAGCACCGCACCATCCCCATGGCGAGGGCTATCTTCGCTTTGTCCCCAGGGGGCCGCCATAGTACGCACCATGAACTGCTCCGGGCTCAGCGGGTAGTAATCGTCCATGACGAAACTGCCCAGGGAATAGGTGCGCTGGTACGCCCGCATGTAGCTGATCGATTCCTGCAAGCGAAGACCAAGCACGGTGTTGGAATAATGGTTTGGCCCCAGGTTGGTGGAAAACGTGACCGCACTGGCAAGATCCAGCTCCAGCAACGTGAACCGGCTCCCCTTCGGCTGGCCGACCCGTATTGACAACGGTGCTTCGACGCGAAAACCCATGGCTTCGGTGATGGTGAAGCTCTCCACGACCCGTTTGGGGCTGCCAGGCAGATGCACTACCCGCATGTATTCCCCGGCAAGGATGTTCATCCGTAACGTCAGGTCTTGGCTAAACAGCGTCGCATTTTCGAAGCTGACCTGGGGCGGGCCCAGCACCAACCCTTGAAGCGCCACGCTGATTCGCCGCCCTTCGTCAAGGTAAGCCTCCAGGTTGATAGGGTCCATCGAGCCGAGATTCCCCAGCGCTTCGAGGTACTGTTCACGCAGCACAAGGTCAAGGAGCGTGCGGTCCAGGGCAAGCACGCCCCCCCAGCCGAGACGCACCGAAGCTGGCGGGTCTGGTTGCAAAGTGGCCTTCTGCATATCACTCTCCATCGCACACCTCATTGATAGCTGGATTGAGGATTTCGGCGTAACGCCGCACCGGAACGAATGGCAGCGGCAAAACGACGTAGTCGACGGTATCGACAGAAACACCGTCGTCGTAAAATGCCGATATGATCACGTACTGCTCGCTATTGTTGGGCGCGGGCGTGTAGACCCGTTTAACCGGGTCGACGGTTCCACTGCCGCGCAGCACCGTCCACTCGACAGGCTCGGGTACGGTAACCTTGCCACCTGTACGGTTGACCTTGTAGAACGGCAGCTCGACGCTGCCATCGGGCAAGGCTTTCGGCTCCAACCAGTAATTGGGGTTCTTGGAGCCAACCACCAGCATGTCGATGGTCGCTGCCGTACCTCCGGCAGCCGAGTGAACGGTGACGGGGTCCAGGCGCAGCGCGAGGTAGCAAAGCGGGTCTGATTCGTCACGGGTGGGCAGTCTCACCGGCGCGGTGTACTTGTAACCTCCAGGGTTCAGCAAATCGTCGTCGGGGGCGACGGTCCCCAGCTCGGGGGTGTCCCATGTCAGCCCGGCAGGATGTGGCGTGGCTGCACTCAACGAATGACTCATACCCACATTGACCACCGCTACCCATGGGTTCACCGTGACCTGGCTTGGCACAACGCTAACCAACGCCCTGCTGACCAACTCGCCACGGGTGGCCGTCACGATCAACCGGCGGTGGCCTTCGGCACGCAGCGCAACATCCGATGGCGCCGTATATCGTCCATTCGATGAATCGCTGAACCCCCCGGTTTCGCCTTTTTCGCCTGGGAGGTTTTCCACTTTCCAAGTGACACCACCTAGTTCAGATTCGGCGGTGAAATCGATCACCTGACCGCTTGCAACAATCGGTTCCGAAGGGCTTATGACCAACGAGGTACGCTTGGGCGCCAGGTTGCCGAGCAGGGTCAAGTCGGTCGGCATGGACACGTCGCGCGGGTCGACGACGTTTTCGCCACGGAATAGCAAATTATTAAGACGCAAAGCGTCGACTTCGAACTCGACGTCCATGATCTCTTCGGCATTTTTGCGGAACGCCACCCTCAAAGTACTTTCCAACCCACCTAAAATGGCCTTTGAACTTTCTCTGGCATCGTCAGGACCGTCACCGTCCCCCCAATTATCCTCAATAGAAACATCTACAGTGACTTTGAAATCATCAGCCAGCTTAAACTTCAACAACCCCGCATCAGAGAGCGTACATGTATAGCTCGCATCAATTGACGTCGTTGCATAAATCTCCAAGGTTCGAGTACGCCCAGCACTCCCCACCTGAATAAAGTACACCACGGTACCCACCACTGAAGTGGAATGCTAGCGCGTTTTTAGCGACCTGCCCGAGAATACCAGCTCATCCCCCTTCGTAAAAAGCTGAGGATTAACTCCATTAACCGATAATTGCCAGCGCCAAGGCTGAAGTGACCCACCATTGCCATGATCGGAATACTGGAACGCCACGTGGGTAGTAGCCGATGCATTGGCGACAAACTTATAATAGTCGCCAGCCAAGGCGACCACATCAAACTTACCACGAATCCATTCAAACTTGTCCAGGCCAGAACGGATGATTTTCGCGAGAAACTTCTGTGACAACACCAGGTTACTGGTATATGCGTTTGCCGCATCAGGCAACATGTACAGCAGCGCCCCATTGCCACTGGGTATACCGCCATCTATACTGCCCTTCATGGCAACAAAAACAACGACTGCGCCGTTACCATAATTTTCACTGCCGAGCACATCCCCCCCCTGTGCGGTGTGGGTGCCAAGAATAAAGCGACCAGGATTGATAGGCGAACCTTCGGCGACGACTATCTCGCTAAGTGGGAACTGGGTGAATTTTACATTTTTTTCACGCCAGGCGGCGAACACCTGGTCGAAATAGGTCCCCAACTGCTTTTTCTCCAGGTCATTCCCCCCTCCACTGAACATATGGTCGAATGCCGTACCCACATCAAGCAAGACTGTGCCGCTACCATCAACTGAGCCTTTCGCCTGCAGCAGCCTGATCTTCATATCCAGTAAACCGAATGTGGCAGCGTTATAGACCTTCAGGGCGTTAACTACCCTGACAGGTTTGCCATCCAGGTACCTTTCTATCACTTCGAGGTGCTTACCGCCCACCAAGCGCATCTGCAACTTGCCCAGCGGATCTTGGATATCCGCGTTTTCGAAAGACAGCAGGGGCTTGTCAAGCTCGAGGCCAATTAAGACATGCTCGATGCCATTACCTGCCTTGACCTTGTCGTCGGGTAGCGTAGGGAAGAACTCATCTTCGATACCGATACGGTCAATGTACTCCTGGGTAAGCAGTTTGTTGGCAGCGAATCGGTCAAACACCAGCAGCGCATCCCATCTGAAGGTTTTTGGCTCCTTTTCCATCTCTTTAAGAAACTCCTCAAGCGATTGAGGGCTGCTGGCTTGAGTCAGCGCAGGAATTTTACTGTTCATCAGAATTGATCTCCATGTTCCATGTTTTCATTAATGCACCGCCAGGCCGCCGGTGAGCCTGCCCGGCCGGGCCTGTTTCAAAGACGCTTACATTGACTTTCTCGGCGTAAGCCGCAGCGGCAAGAGCCCGTGCCAACTGTGGCCGTTATCGAAACTTACAGTCCCGTTAACGGTGTACTCCTGGCCATCCACCAAGTTGTTATAAACAGCAACACTCAACCACTGCTGTATCCGGCTATTACTATGTTCGCCACGGCTCACAGGCTGCCGATCACGTAATACGGCGTCGCTTTCAATGGCCAATGTGAAGGGCTGGCCTGGCGCAACGAAAGGCCAGAGCACCGCCCCAGACACTTCGAGCATTGCACCGTTCAGGGTGAGGTCGGATCGCCGAAGTTCGCCGTTGTTATCCGCTTGCAGGCACGTAATATTGTTTTCGAAAACCATCGGCTGGACGCGCAAGTCCACAGCGGCGGACGGCAGCGAGCGCACGCCATCTTGATCGACAATGTGGTAAAACACGTTGAAACGCCTGCTGTTATCCGCGCCGGCTTGATGCATGTTCGCGGCGACAACGCCGGGGTCTATCTTGAAAATTCGGCCGCCTTCTTCCTCAGGTGTATCAGTAACCTGCTTCCCGTTTTGCTCATAGCCGTCCCAGTGAACTTCAAAGTATTCACCTGGGCGCAAAGCAACATCAGGTACCGTGACGAAAGCCCCGAGAATTGCGCTCTCCGCCGGTAGGTATTGCATGGCCGGACCATCCGGCGCGGCACGCGCGATGACCGGTGCTGGAAGGCTGCGCGCCGGATCGAACTCGACGTCCAGGCTATCGGAAGTCAACGCATGACCCGCACGTGCAAACTGGTAGAACACGTAGTGATCACCGGCTACAAGCAGGCTTGGGTCAATCTGGAATACGGTCTCATCGCCTTGCAGGCTACTCGCATCCATGCGTGCAAACTGCACCTCAGGCTCGATCCGGGCGGGGCTTTTCCAATGCAGCAGCAAGTAGTCACCCACTTGAATACCCGGATAGGGAGGTACGCGAACAGTGACGCCATCGGGGAACTCGCCAGGGTCAAGCGGTGCGCCCGAGAAGCCGTCGACGCTGGGTTCAGGCAGCAGCTCGACCGGGCTTGGCTCCCTTGCCACCGCCACCTGCTGCACCGGTGATTCAATTTTCTTGCTATTACCGCCCAGCGTGATGGTGTATTGGAACTCCATCCGTCCACCCAGCACGCGAATGAACTCCGCCTTGGCGACGTCCCACCACGGCGGCTCAGCCAGGTTGGCCTCGGTCACCGTGTACACTGCGCTTGCCGGTGGCGTTACTTCGTCGCCCGCAGTATTGAACTTGCGCGCTACCAGTTCGACGCTGTCGCCAGCCTGCATGGCGCGGTAGCGTGGCGCAAACAGGCGCACTCCTTCAGTCTCCAAAGCCGAAACAACAACCACACGATCATGCGACTCACGCGCCTGCGGCACCGATAATGTTTCGACAGCACCACCACGGTCGCGCAAACCCAGGTAACAAAATACGCGCATTGAATCCGGCGTAGTTTCTGCTGGGTTATCAACTTTATAAGATAAAAAGGCCCACCCACCGTCGTAGGGTTCAACATAACGATTGGCGACACGCGCCACCATCGTTTTTGTGGCGTCGTATTCTTGAGGTACCTCAACCACCGCATCAAGTTCATCAAAAGGGGTGCCGTCTGCAGCGACGCCGCGCCAGACCGGATAGATCTCTTGACCAAACCTGATATCCGCATCTGTGATGACAAATTCCAGGTCTGCACCGTTCATGTTCTTGACATCAATTTCACCCCACGCATTTTGCGTCGGGATTTGTGGGGCGGGAGTGTGCGGGGACTGATCAGCCCCGTCTTCCACTGAGCGTTTGGGCGCCATGAACATACTCCTAGGGGGTTCAAGATGCCTTTAGTTTTACGGCGCGCCATTGCGGCTGGCTACTGGCAGAAATAACAGGTAGTGCTCGCCCGCCATGCACGCGCACACCTGATAAATCTACCAGGTGACAGCACCGATAAAACGTGCAGCAGCCGCAAACCCAATACCCGGTACTTCAGCACACCTGTTAATTCTGACAGGTGTCACAGCACGGCAGGTTCAATAAGCTCCGAACAGACAGTACGCCACTCCATACCCAGCGACATACACAGATTTCTTACTTTGTCTGTTCAAACAACCTGTACAGGGAGCACGAAAAATGAAGCACTTACATGAGCGTCGCCTGGCCGTCACAACAGCCATTAAACAGGCAATGCTGGCTGCACCATTGCTTTTAAGTGGTGCGGCCAGTTTTGCAGCAACCCAGGCGGATCCAATCCCTATGCTCGCTTTATTCCACACCGACGATAACGGCACTGAACCCGCCTGCGGGGTGGAGCTACCAGCAACGGGCAGCGGCAGGACCGTGAATGTGCTACCCAAAAAACAATGCCCCGAGAACGCCAGAGCGCCCTACTCCATTCGCATTCGAAACGTGCCGATCAAATCGACATTTCTCCTCACCGATAACGAGCGCTGTGAAAAAGCCAACAGCGCCTGGGTGGAACTTGACACGAGCCGCGCCAACGCTTCGCTCGAAAAAATCGGCATCGACAAAATCTGGCTCTACGCGGGCGACCCGGGGGTCCCGGGTTACCTGTTCAACACCGGCCTGGATACCAATCCACCAATCCCAAGCCGTGGTTTCAGGGTCATCGGTAAAGGCGAGCCGATCAAGCAGGGCGAACTTTCCTGCATCAAGGTCACCATTGCCCCAAGGAGCAATTGATCATGGCTAACGATTCCGGCTTGCACAGCAACGCCACTAACTTCCAGAGCTTCGTGCAGAACCATGTCGACCAGCGCACCGGCCAGTACAACCTGGCCATTGATTTGCAAGTGCCGGCCGGCAACGACCTGACCGGCCCCGGCCTGCCCTTGCGCCTGTCGTACAGCCCGTTCAATACCGAGGACTCAGGCTTCGGCACGGGCTGGCGACTGGCAATGACCCGTTACGTGCCCACCAGTCGAATACTTACCCTGCATACGGGTGAAAGCTACAAAGTGACAGGGACAGGCCCGCAACCCACCATTGGCGAAAAGAAAATTCACAGTTTCCACTTTTACGACGACGGCTTTGACGAACACGGCGAAAACGTAGGCCCGTACCGTGTAGTGCACAAGTCCGGCCTTGTGGAAATACTCACCCTGCATGACGTGGTCAACCCCATCGCCCTGCCCGCCAAGGTCAGGGCGCCCTCCGGCCATGGGATAACGCTCAGCTACCTGCCTGAGACCCGACGGCTGGAAAAGATCGTTGATGACAATGGCACGCTGCTGCTGGAGTTGAAGTACACCGACGGCAGGGTAACCATTGATACGCACCCCGGCGCCGGGGCCGACAAGCAGCCCTTCATGCGCTACATGCTGGAACTGAAAAACCGGGCATTGGTGGAGATAAAACTACCACCCGAATTGGGCGGCAACTGGCGCTTCGGTTACACCACCTCCCGCGGCCTGACCTGCCTTGCAAAAGTGTCCACGCCTTCGGGCGCGGTGGAGGAGGTGGGTTATGGCGAGGACGACGACCCTGGCCACCTGCTGCCTGGCACGCGACCACAAAGAGTGCTGCCGCGGGTGACCTCTCATGTAGTCAAACCCCGCAACGACCAGCCGCCGCTGAAAACGACCTACACCTACACGCACGTCGACGAAGAAAGCAACATCCAGATGGCGCACAGCTTTGTTGGCAGCAACAGCGATGTGACCTGGCGGGATGACGGCCAGGACAACCTGTACCGGGCGCAATCCAACTACCGCTACAGCGTCACCGCTCATTACTGGAAAGGTGACAAGGTCGCGCGCACACAGACACAGACGTTCAACCGCTACCACCTGATGACCAAGCAAACGCTTGAAAAAGACGGCCATATCGAAGAAACCGAAACCGTCTTCCATGAACGCCCTGGCATGAGTTTCAAAGATCAACCGCGCTACTTCCAGCTGCCCAAAACCATCACCAAACGCCTGAAGCTGCGTGGTGACGGCAGCAAACTGCACCAGGAAACGGCGATCACCTTGTATGACGATTACGGCAACGTCACCGAAGAGCAAGCCCCCACGGGTGTACGCGTCACCTACGAGTACTACGACAAGGCTGGCGAGAAGGACGGCGATACCTGGGCCTGCCCACCCGACCCGCAAGGTTTTGTGCGCAACGTCAAATGCAAGACGGCCTACCCCGTACAGGATATGCCCGGCGACGCCCCCGTCCAACGGGCACGGATGACCTACAAGGCCTTCCCGGCGCTGTCCAGCCTTGGCCAAGCGAGCGAATGGCTTGCACCTTGTGAAGAACAGGTGCTGCAAGTGTTCGATGCGCACCAGCCCGGTGAGCGCGAACAATTGCTGATAAAGGTGGAGCGCGCCTACCTGAACAGGCCTGACAATGCCTTCCTGCACGGCCGCCCCGACCACCAGGTGACCACCCGCTACGGTGAAGACAGCACCAACCCGCTACGCCGGGCCATTGAAAGCCGCAGTTCACGCGTCGAATGGGAATACCGCAAGGTCGTCGACAAGGAGCATGGCCTGGAATACTGGACCGACGAAACCGTGTCCGGCTTCGACCTGGTGCAGAAGACCACCAGCATGGCCGTGTCTGGCCTGCATGGCCAGATCGTGTACGAAGAAGATGACACCGGCAACAGCATTCGCAGCCGCTACGACCCGCTCGCCCGCCTGGTAGAGGAAACCGTTGCGCCCGGCAAGGGCATGGACGAGACCAAGGTAATCCAAAGCTACGGGCTGGTCACCCACCCTGAAGAAGGCGCTGCCGGGCAAGCCTGGCAGTCGGTCACCGGGAGTACGGGCGTGACCACCCTCATCACCTTGGATGGCTGCAGCCGGGTGGTGACCGAAGAGCGCGAAACGGACGCCGTGGATAGCGCGCCGGGTACTACAAGTTCGCGGCAGCGTAGGTTGGTTGCGCGGCGCAAGTACGATGAACTGGGCGAAATGAGCGAAGAAACCGTCTTCGACTACTACGACGGCAAGACCCTGACGCTGACATCCACCTTTGAATACGATGCCTGGAACCGGCTGTGCAAGACCACCTCGCCGAACGGCGTTACGCAGCACAGCGAATACTCGCCATTTGGCGAAACAGGCGATGTCATCACCCGCTGGGTGGGAACACCGGACAAACCTGGTGTTCGCCAGCAACAGCAGGTTACAGAGAGCAATCGCTTCGACAAAGTGTCGAGTCAATACCGGCTGGACGACGCAGGCCAGGCCATTGGCCGGCATGATTCGAGCTACGACGGCCTTGGCCGCTGCATCAGCCAAGAACACACCTTCAAACGAAACGACCTCCCGGTCAAACGGATCACCACCTACACCTACGACGCCGAAGGCCGCGTGACCCGCACCGAACGGCCCGACAAGTCGGCCGTGCTCAGCCAGTTCGCGCTGCACAGTGCCGCCCCATTGGCCGAACAACTGCTGGTCGAGCGGCGCAAAGGTGTTGCCCCCACCCTTGCCTGGAAAAGGGAATACGATGGCCTTGAACGGCTGAAGTCTTTGGAAGCGGGTAAGCAACACGAAACCTACACCTACAAACACAATACCTCGCTGGTAGAAACCCGCACTACTGGGCAGCGTACCTTCACCTACCACTACAACCCCGCGCGCTCCAGCCAACCTAATCAGATCGAGGTTAAACCCGTTAAGAGTAAGACTCAGATCGAGGTTAAACCCGTAAAGAGTAAGACTCAGATCGACATTAATGCCGCAATGAGTACGACCTTCGATTACGACTCCAATACCTCAGCTGTCAGCAAGGCCAGCGATGCACAAGGTGAGCATACCTATAAGTACACCGATCAAGGCTACCTGTTGAGAACCGAATGGCAGGGGCAGGATGCCAATGGCCACCAATGCGACTACCGCCATTCGTTGCAGGGCCTGCCATTGGGCTACGCAGAAAGTGACGGCACTGAAGTGCTCCACGACTACAACGCGTTGGGGCAACTGCAACAGACCCGCCAAGGTGAGCTGCTAGCGACGTTCGAGTACGACAAGCTCGGGCGACTCTGGAAAACCACGACCCAGGACCTGGCCAACAAACAGGTACTGTTATGCGAGCAGACTTACGACGAACTAGGCCGAGAGAAAAGTCGCGAACAAACACTCACCCGCCACGATGGCTCCACCCTCACCCAAAGCATCGCACTGGCGTGGCAGGAAGATGACCAGCTGCGTACCCGCACCGTCACCCGTGACAACCAGCAAGTGCTGCAGGAAACCTTCGACTACAATGCACTCGACCAGCTGGAGCAACACACCTGCGACGGCAGCAGCCTGCCGCGCAACCCTGCTGGCCGGGCCATCAAAAGTCAGTTTTTTGTCTACGACGAGCTGAACAACCTGACTGAGTGCTACACCGATTTTGCCGATGGCGCATGGGACGAGGCCTTTTACATATACGACGGCTTCATCCTGAAACAGGCAAAGCACTCCCTGCAGCCTGATTACCCGGTCTGCCAAACGTTCGAGCACGATGCCGAAGGCAACCTGGAGAACGACGAACAAGGCAACAAGCTGGTGTACGACGACCATGGTCGCCTGACCGAAGTGCAACGGGCCAGCGATGGGCAGCCTCTGTATCGCTACCGCTATGACGGCCACAACGACCTGATCGGCGTACGTCATGAGCAAGCCCCGGAAGTGTCGCGCCGTTACCAAGGCTACCGGTTAAGCAGCACACGCGATGCCGACTTGCTCACCGAGTACCTGTACGCAGGCGAGCGCCCTCTGGGGCTGCAACGCCCAGGCCAAACCGCAGACAACCGGCTGTACGCGACCGACTCGGCAAATAGTGTGCTGGGTGAATGCAGCAGTGATGAACTGCACGATAACGCGTACACGGCCTATGGCGATTCACCTGACAACGACCAACTGGTGGGCCTGCTAGGCTTCAATGGTGAAGCCCGCGAACGAGTCTTGGGCTGGTCGCTACTGGGGCGCGGCTACCGTGCCTACAACCCTGGGCTGATGCGCTTTCATAGTCCGGACACGATGGCGCCAGAAGACGCCGGTATCAACCCGTATGTGTACTGCGGCGGCAACCCCGTCAACTGGCGCGACCCAAGCGGCCATTACGGCGTGCGCCACAGCATGGAGGCGCCGTACATCCCGCCCAAACCAAAGCCAAAATCCGACTGGCGATCCTGGCTTGGCTGGGCCATGGGTGCTGTCTTTGCAGTGATTAGCTTCATGTTCCTGCCGCCGATAGCCCTCACCGTGGCCTTCGCGATCGGCGCAGCCAGCCTTGGCCTTGACTTGGCCGCTTTGGTGGTTGGTGCAATGGCACTGGTGATAGGGAGCGAGACGCTTAGTAACTGGGCGTTCTGGCTGGGGATTGCCAGTGCGGTGAGTACGCTGGGGGTCATGGCCTATAGCAGGTTTGCGGCGAAGGGGGCGGCCAAAACTGCAGATGCAGCTGCCAACGCGGAATTGCCAGGCAAGTTGTATGCCTCTAGCGACACCGTCACTACTACTTCCACGGTTACTACAAACATCTATAACGTCACCAACAAGACAGTCAACGTGTACAGGACCAACAACAACATCAAGAAGATTACAAAAGTCGCCCCAAGAAAGACTGCCACACTAGACCTTTCAGACAACTTCATCTATAGAAACAACCCAGCCTTCAATGACGTTCTGCCTACGCCCACACCCACATCCAGCAGAACCTCTCTTTCGGAAAATGTCATCGACGCTCCCCCTGTAATAGATGAAATGTCCATTGCCGCTTCAAGTCCAGCCCCCCAAGCACCAACTATAGAAATAGGCGTGATCAAAGGTGGCTTCAGGAAAGGGAAGAAAGGAAAGTGGTATCCGATCCATACAGTTCGTGATTTCAGAAACGGTAGATATAACATAGGCTATTAACTTTATAGGCGGCCTTCTGCGAAGGCCGCCACCGCATACAAGAAACCAGATAAAAGGTCACATTCACCGGACTTTTCCTACAGAATATGAGCCGTTTTTCACGCTATCTTCAGCCGCCTTAACTGGAATGCTCCTTAAATCGTATTCCAAATTGCACAACTAGCGCTGCAGGGCCTATCAGACGGCGCAAACCAATGGTTCCTTCTTATGCGTAACACCATCCGAAACCGGCAGTTACCTGCAAGCCATTGCTTAGTTGTATTTTTATCTGCCGCAAGTATTAGTCTGTTATTCATAGCTGTCGCTCCCGCTACAGCCGATGAACGCACAGTTCAATTCAACCCCAACTTCATGCGCCAAACACCAGGCCAGTCCAGCGACGCCAGCGTAGCCGCCCTGAGCACCTTGGCCACTGAAGCCTCCCTGGCGCCCGGCCGCTACCGGGTTGAAGTGCTGGTCAACCTGGCGCCTGCGGGCAAGCATGAAATCGATTTCCGTGAACGCAGCGATGGCAAGGGCCTGGAGCCCTGCCTCAGCGCCAGCCTGCTGCGCGAACTGGGTCTGCGTGAACAGGGCCTGGCCGAGCCACTGCCCAGCGATGAGCGCTGCATCGACCTGCCCTCGCTGGTGCCCGACGCCACCTACGACCTGAACCCCGGCCAACTTCAGCTGGCGCTGTCCATCCCGCAGATCGCCCTGCGCCGGGATGTGGCCGGCAGCGTTGCACCAGAGCGCTGGGACAACGGCATCAATGCCGCCTTCGTCAGCTACCAGGCCTCCGCGCAGCATTTCAGCGGCAACACCGGCACCTCCAACAGCAGCCAGGACCTGTCCCTCAATGGCGGGATCAACCTGGGCGGCTGGCGCCTGCGCAGCAGCCAAAGCTGGCGCGACGACGGCGAAGGCCGGGATTGGGTACACTTCAACACCTACGCCCAGCACGACCTGCCTGGGAAGTGGGGCACGCTGACCCTGGGCGAAACGTTCAGCAGTGGCGATGTGTTCCGCAGCCTGCCCATCAAAGGGGTACAACTGGCCACCGACATGGGCATGCTGCCAGACGTGATGCAAAGCTACGCGCCGGTGATCCGCGGCGTGGCCCAGAGCCGGGCCAAGCTGGAGGTACTGCAGAACGGCTACCCGATCTACTCCACATACGTTGCCGCCGGCCCTTACGAGATCAATGACCTGGGCATTGGCGGTAGCGGCGACCTGGAAATCGTTCTTACCGAGGCCGATGGCCAGGTGCGCCGTTTCATCCAGCCCTACTCCACCCTCAGCAACCTGCTGCGCGAAGGCGTGTGGCGCTACAACCTGGTGGCCGGGCGCTATGACGGCGCCGATGGCATCGACAACCCCGCACTGTGGCAAGCCACCCTGGCCCGTGGCGGCCAGTGGAGCACTACACTGTATGGCGGGCTGCTAGGCAGCGAGTACTACGATGCCGCCAACCTTGGCATCGCACGCGACATCGGCAACCTTGGCGCGGTGTCGCTGGACGTGACTCAGGCGCGTACCGACCTGGGCGAACAAGGCGGCCAGGTGCAAGGGCAGAGTTACTCTGTGCGCTACGGCAAAGCCTTTCAGACCGGCACCAGCCTGCGCTTCGCCGGCTATCGCTACTCCACCGAAGGCTATCGCGAGTTCGACGAAGCGGTGCAGCAGCGCAATGCCTCCAGCCGCTATCAGGGCAACCGCCGCAGCCGCCTGGAAAGCTCGATCTACCAGACGCTCGGCAACCGCAACTCACTGAGCCTTACCCTTTCCCAGGACGATTACTGGGGCACCAACCGCCAACGCCGCCAGTACCAGTTCCAGTTCAATACCCAGTACCGCCGGGTCAGCATCAACCTGTATGCCTCGCAGTCGTTGAGTGACGACAGCGGCAGCGACCGTATCGTTGGTCTGGGGGTCACCATCCCGCTGGGCTGGGGCACGTCAACGACTGCAAATTTCGATGTGCAGGAAAGCAATGGCCACTTCAGCGAACGCGCCACGTTGAATGGCGGTTCGCAGGACAACCGCCTGAGCTACCTGGCATCGCTGGCCAACGACGAACAGCAGCGCAAGACCGCCTCGGCGTCAATGAGCTATCAGACGCAGAAGCTAAACGTGGGGGCCGGCTACACCGAAGCGGATGACTTCCGCAGCGTCTCGGTCAATGCCAGTGGCGCGATGTTGGCGCATGCCGGCGGCATCGTCCTAGGGCAATACCTGGGCGAGACCACTGCGCTGGTGCATGTGCCCGATGTACCCGGCGTGGGTGTCGACAACGTGCCCGGTGGCAGCACCGACAGCAGTGGCTACATCCTCGCCCCGCACATGCGCCCCTACCGGGTCAACCAGGTAACCCTGCAAACCGACCAGCTCAGCCCTGATGTGGAAATCGAAAATGGCGCCACCCAGGTTGTCCCCCGTCGAGGCGCGGTCGCCCTGGCAGCCTTCAAGGCGCGGCAGGTCAGCCGCCTGATCCTCACCTTGCAACATGCAGACGGCCGCCCGCTGCCCTTCGGTACCCAGGTCAATGACCAGCAGGGCAAGCAGTTAGCGGTAGTGGGCCAGGCTGGCCAGGTGCTGATTGCAACAGATGCCCAGGCACAAACGCTGGAGGCGCGCTGGGGCGACCGCGCCGAACAGCACTGCCTGTTGAAAATCGACCCGGCAACCATGCCTGAAGACCAAGGCTACCGCCTGCAGACCTTGCGCTGTCCTACCCCATGACCCAGCCCGTGCGACGACGCCGCAGGCTTGCAACAGGAACCCACCATGCCCCATTTTTCGCGTTCTTTAATCGGCATCGCTGCTGCGGCGACGATGATGACACTGTCAAGCCAGGCCCATGCCCTGGGATGCGAATGGCCAACCACCCCAGGCCCGTTGCAGTTCACGCACAACATCGCCGGCATTAAGTGGGTGGCACGTGATGCGCCCGTGGGTAGCAAAATCTACTCGACCACTAGCACTGGAGTGGTAGGTCCTGGCTTTAGCTTGCTGTGCGATAACGACGGGGCGCTGACCCTGACAGCCAACATGGGTACGCCATTACCTGTCGCCCCAGGCACCTTCCCCCCCGTCGACGGGAAGGATGTGACGGGCAAAGTGCTACAAACCAGCATTCCGGGCGTAGGCCTGTATCTGGAACTGGGCGGCTTCCTCAATGGCGTGGCTAGCAATACGTTCCAGGCTAACGACGGTGGTATCGGCGCCATTCCCTATGTGGGTGAAAACGCGAGGAAGATGACGCCCTCGCCCTTGGAAATGAAAAATCTCATCATCAAGTATATGGCGTTGATCAAGACCGGCCCCATCCCGCCTGATACGAGCTCATTCAACCAGGAGGTCGTCAGGGGTGTCGTCAGCGATGTCGGGGATGCCGTAAGACTTACCTTGGGCGGGCAAGTCCGGCAGGCCCAGTGCACGCTCAGGGCCAATGCCGTCAGTGCAAACCCGGTACAACTTGGAACCCACGACATTGCTGATTTCACAGGCCAGGGCAGCACCAGCGATCCGGTTGATTTCTACATCACCCTCAACGACTGCGACGACGACCCGGCTGGTAGCGTTGCCCGAGCGTTCATGCGCCTGAACGGCGTGGACGGCTCGGTGCCGGTGGACCGTGACCTGGGATTGTTTACCCTGACTAGCGACTCGAGCGCCAGCGGCATCGGTATCCAGGTGCTGCGCATCGACAATAACCCACTAAAACTCGAAGAGTTCGTGGATATGGTGCCCCTTACCCCCGGCAACACACGCATCGATCTGCGTGCCCGGTATTATCAGACCGAAGCAACGGTGACGCCCGGCGAGGCCAAAGGCGCATTGAACTTCACCATCGAATACCGCTAAGGGGCGGCCATGGCGGTATAGCCATGGCCCCGCTATTCCGGAGCCAAAAAAAAACGCACCAAAGGAACTTTAGAATTCCTTGGTGCGTTTTGTATTGGAGCGGGAAACGAGACTCGAACTCGCGACCCCGACCTTGGCAAGGTCGTGCTCTACCAACTGAGCTATTCCCGCATTTGAAACTTTTACAACCTACTACACCGTCATGAACGCCATAGTTTTAAAAACTGGAGCGGGAAACGAGACTCGAACTCGCGACCCCGACCTTGGCAAGGTCGTGCTCTACC
>NZ_SSOI01000071.1:0-62443 GCF_029873175.1 Pseudomonas sp. BN505 | reverse complement strand
GACTCGAACCCCTGTTACCGCCGTGAAAGGGCGGTGTCCTAGGCCACTAGACGAAGGGGACACACAACACTTTTCAGTGCACCAGACTTGAACCTTACGATTCACCCTGGATTTTCTTTTCCTGCCCCGCCGTCAAGCGTTGCCGGAGAAACTGGAGCGGGAAACGAGACTCGAACTCGCGACCCCGACCTTGGCAAGGTCGTGCTCTACCAACTGAGCTATTCCCGCATTGGCGTCCCCTAGGGGACTCGAACCCCTGTTACCGCCGTGAAAGGGCGGTGTCCTAGGCCACTAGACGAAGGGGACACGCTGCTGGCATTACTGCCTGCTTTCACTCCCTGCCGCGTTTCGCTGTGTGCTTTACGCTGCAAGTGGCGCGCATTCTATGGATGGTTCGGGAAGGCGTCAACCCCTTTGTAGAAATTTATTTAAATCAATGACTTCCGGGTGGGTTGGGGTGCAGATGCGGGCCGGGTTGTCGATATAGAGAGAAGTCATCCTGCACAGGCCTGTCTGCGGCTAAAGCCGCTCCCAGGCCTGTGCAGTACCTGTGGGAGCGGCTTTAGCCGCGAAGAGGCCGGCACAGGCATACAGCCGCTGTTCGCCCCTTGGCAAACTCACTACACTCAAAGCTGTAATTCTTCTTCAATGAGGCATTAACGGTGACACCACTTCTGATCACCCTGCTCATCGTGGCAGGCATCGCGTTGCTGATCGTGATCGGCTACCTAAACAATGTGGTCGAGAACGGCAAGATCGAACGCGTCCGGACGAGGATCGAACTGGCCGACCGCCTGCGCCGCTGTGGCGAAATCACCGAGACCTTCCCCGGCCAGTTCATGACACCGGCCCTTAAACTGCTGCTGACCCGCCTGGAACTGAACCTTAACCAGCGCCAGCTGGCGGTGGACAAGCACAATGCCGAACTCAAGGCGCGCATCGCCGAGCTGGAAGGGCTGATCGCCCTGGGCGACAAGATACCGGTGAACAACCCGCCCAACCCGATCCACACCGAGGTCAAGGCCAAGGATGTGCGCTTCTTGCTGGAGGCCATGCACAACCAGGTAACCCGTGCGGCTCAGGAAGGCTTTTTACCTGCAGTCGAAGCCAAGCACTGGGTGAAGGAAATCCGCCACATCCTGGTATTGCTGCATATCGAGTTCTTCAACAACCTCGGCCAGCAGGCCCTGCAGAAGAACCAGCCTGGCCAGGCACGCCTGGCGTTCGAGCGCGGCGTGCAGTACCTGCGCAAGCAGCCCGAGCCCAAGGTGTATGAAGAGCAGCTGACGTATCTGGAGAAGTTGCTGGCCCGTGCCAATGCCCAGGTGCTGGACCGCATGGCACCGGCGGAGGACGAGCACAACGAATTGACCGACGGGCTCAAGACCGACGAGGAAGAGACCTGGAAGAAGAAGGTGATCTACGACTGACGCTTGAACCTGTGCTGGCCTCTTCGCGGCTAAAGCCGCTCCCACAGGGATCACACCAGGCCTGAGGGCGATACAGTACCTGTGGGGGCGGCTTTAGCCGCGAAGAGGCCAGCACAGGCGATGCAACACTTAGCAGTCGGTCAGCTCAAGGAAGATCGCCGCCAACCGCTCCAGCCCCACCTGGTCCGCCTCGCTGAACCGTCCAACCTTGGGGCTATCCAGGTCCAGCACACCAACCAGCCTGCCCTCCTTTACCAACGGGATCACCAGCTCGCTGTTGGACGCACTGTCGCAGGCAATGTGCCCGGGGAACGCGTGCACGTCCTCTACCCGCTGAGTCTGCCGCGTTGCCGCCGCTGCCCCGCACACGCCCCTGCTGAACGGAATGCGCACGCACGCCACCTGGCCCTGGAACGGGCCCAGCACCAGTTCTTCGTTGCGGTTAAGGTAGAACCCGGCCCAGTTCAGGTCGTCAACCTGGTTGTACAGAAACGCCGAAAACTGTGCGGCGTTGGCGATGAAATCACGCTCGTCGGCAAACAGCGCCTGCACTTGCGCCGCCAGCAGGTTGTAGCCGTCGAGGCCGGCGCCACTGGCATTGAGGTCGATCATTTACTTTTGCTCCAGCAATTGCAGCCCGACCCAGTAGCGGGCGAACTGATAGGCACAACGGCCATTACGGTTACCGCGGCCGGTGGCCCAGCGCACGGCGAGGATGTCGAGCTGTTCATCACGCTGCCAGACCAGGCCCGCAGGGCGCGCCAGCTGGCCGATCCAGTGCTCGACAACATTCAGGAAGTGGTCCTGGGTAAACGGGTAGAACGACAGCCACAGGCCAAAGCGGTCAGACAAGGCAATCTTGTCTTCCACCGCTTCGCTGGGGTGCAGCTCGCCGTCCACGCGCTTCCAGTTCTCGTTGTCGCTCTCCTTCTCGGGCACCAGGTGGCGGCGATTGGAGGTGGCGTACAGCAGCACGTTGTCCGGCGCCTGCTCAAGCGAACCATCCAGCACGCTCTTGAGCACCCGGTAGTCGCCCTCCCCGGCTTCGAACGACAGGTCGTCACAGAACAGGATGAAGCGTTGCGGCAGCTTCTGCAGCTGCTCGACCACCCGTGGCAGGTCGGCAAGGTGATCACGTTCGATTTCGATCAGGCGCAGGCCGGCGCCGGCATGTTCAGCGAGCAAGGCGCGCACCAGCGACGACTTGCCGGTACCGCGCGAGCCCCACAGCAGCGCGTGGTTGGCTGGCAGGCCGTTGATGAACTGGTGGGTGTTGCGGCCCAGCTGGTCGCGCTGTTTGTCGACGCCGATCAGGTCGCTCAGGCGGATGTCCAGGCTGACTTCCAGCGGCAGCAGGTAGCCGCTGCGGCCATCGCGCTGCCAGCGGGCGGCCAGGGTGGTGCCCCAGTCGATGTTCGGGCGTTGTGCGGGCAACAAGGGTTCAAGGCGCGCCAGTACCGATTCGGCGCGGTCCAGAAAAGCAATCAAGCGAGCGTCCATGACGACTCCTAACAATTTCAGTTTTTTGGGGCCGCTGCGCGCCCCTTCGCGGGCTTGCCCGCTCCCACAGGGATTGCTCAGCCAGGGGCTACGCTGTACCTGTGGGAGCGGGCATGCCCGCGAAGGGGCGCAGCGCGGCCCCCGCTTGGCGATCAACTGAAATGAACAGACAGACCCGCCAGCAGCCGGGGCTATTCGGCTATGCTTGCGCAGCGCAAGGAACGGGAAACCGGCTCGGGACTCATGGATATCAAGTTCACCAATCGCCTGTCATACAAGCAAGCCCGGCTGACAGTCCTGGTCGGCTTCATCCTGGGAACATTGCTCAGTCTCATCCAGATCGGCATCGATTATGCCAGCGAAGACGCGTCCATCAACCGTGAAGTGAACGCGTTGCTGCAAATCAGCCACAACCCGGCCTCGCGCATCGCCTACAACATCGACTCGGAGCTGGCGCTGGAGCTGACCCGCGGCCTGTTGCAGTCGCCGGCCGTCATCCGTGCACGGCTGATCGACAACAACGAAACCGTGCTGGCCGATGTCGAGCGGCCCAGGCTGCAGGACCGCTACCGGCCGCTGAGCGACTTCCTGTTCGGCGAGCAGCGTCAGTTCAAGGCACGCCTGTACCTGACGCACATGCCGGAGGAATACCTGGGCACGCTGTACCTGGACGTCGACACCTTTGCTTTCGGCAGCCGCTTTCTCGACCGCGCCGGCATCACCCTGCTGAACGGTTTTGCCCGCAGCCTGGTGCTCACCGGCATCCTGCTCGCGCTGTTCTACATGATGCTGACCAAACCGCTGGTCACGGTGATCGGCGCGCTCAGCGGCAGCGACCCGCGCAAACCCCGGCAAACCCGCCTGGACTGCCCACACGGCCACGAACACGACGAAATCGGCGTGCTGGTGAAAGTCGCCAACCAGCAGTTCGTCAGCATGGCCACCGAGATCGATCAGCGGCGCACTGCGGAAAACCGCCTTACCCAGTACCTGAACGAACTGGAAGACATCGTCTCGGCACGCACCAACGAACTGAAGGCCAGCAACAGCAGCCTGAGCCTGTCCAACCAGGAGCTGGAACAAGCACGCCGCCGCGCACTGGACATGGCCCAGGCGCGTGCTGCCTTTTTGGCCAACATGAGCCACGAAATCCGCACCCCGCTCAACGGCATGCTCGGCATGATCGCCCTGGCCCTGGACAGCCCACTGCCCAGCGAGCAGCGCCAGCAACTGGCGATTGCCCACGATTCGGGCAAGGTGCTGGTGGAGCTGCTGAACGATATCCTCGACCTGTCCAAGTTCGATGCGGGCCAGCTGGAGCTGGAACGTATCCCGTTCGACATGGGTTCGATGGTGGAAGACACCGCCAACCTGCTGTCGCAGAACACCGCACAGAGCGTGGAACTGACCTGCCTGATTGCCCGTGACTTCCCCAGTAGCGTGCTTGGTGACCCCACGCGGGTGCGGCAGATCGTCAGCAACCTGCTGTCCAACGCGTTGAAGTTCACCCGCTTTGGCCGTGTCGATGTACGCCTGGTGAGCATCGTCGGCGGTGTGCGCCTGGAAGTGCGCGACACCGGCATCGGCATACCCGAAGAGGCCCAGGCGCGGATCTTCCAGCCATTCACCCAGGCCGGCGCCGGCATCACCCGCCAGTACGGCGGCACGGGCCTGGGCCTGGCCCTGACGCGCAACCTGTGCAAGGCCATGCAAGGCCATTTGCACATTCGCTCCGAAGCGGGTTTTGGCAGCTGCTTCAGCGCCGAACTGCCGCTGGCCGAGCACACCGAAGCCATCGCCCCGGTGCCGCTGCACGGGCGCGTAGCCGCCCTGAGCGCTGCAGGCAGCGGGCTTAACGAACTGTTACAGGGCCTGCTGCCCGCCTGGGGCCTGGCCTACCAGCGGCATGACAGCAGCGCGACGCTGGACGCCACGGCGATGGACCTGCTGATTACCGACGATGTCGACCGCCTGTTCGAACTGCGCCAAACGCTGAAAACCCCCATCCTGCTGGTGACCGCTTACGGTAACTTCCTGCCCAGCGAGCAATCGGCCGCCCTCGCCCCGCTCCATCAACTGGCCCGGCCGCTGGCGCGCAACGCCCTGTACCAGACCCTGCGTCGCACCCTGCAAGGCTTTGACCCCGAACACCCGCTGGCCAGCCCGGCCATCACCCTTGAGGCAGGGCGTGCGCGGATTCTGCTGGTGGAAGACAACCCGGTGAACCAGCTGGTGGCCAAGGGCATGCTGGCCAAGCTCGGCTGCCAGGTGCAACTGGCCACCCAGGGCGCCGAGGCCCTGGAGCTGCTGGAACTGGACGACTTCGACCTGGTGCTGATGGACTGCAACATGCCGGTGATGGACGGTTACGAAGCCAGCCGGCGCATCCGCCAGAGCGGCCGCTGGCCCGACCTGCCGATTGTCGCGCTCACCGCCAATGCCATGCCCGAGGAGCGCGAACGCTGCCGGGCTGCGGGCATGAACGACTACCTGGCCAAGCCGTTCCGCCGCGAAGAGCTACTGGCGCTGGTCGAGCACTGGGTGCCGCTCAACGGCTGAGCAGGCGCTCGATGTCTGCTTCCAGGGCCTGTGGCTTGGTAGTGGGGGCATAACGCGTCACCTGGCCGCTGGCCGGGTCGACCAGAAACTTGGTGAAATTCCACTTGATCTTCTGGCTGCCCAGAATGCCCGGTGCGCGCTGCTTGAGCTCGACGAACAGCGGGTGGGCGCCCGGGCCGTTGACCTCGACCTTGCGAAACAGCGGGAAGCTCACGCCGAAGTTGCGCTCGCAGAACTGCGCAATGTCCCGCGCATCGCCCGGTTCCTGCTTGCCGAACTGGTTGCACGGGAAGCCCAGTACCACCAGGCCACGTTCGTGGTAGGCCTGCCACAGTTGTTCCAGGCCCTTGTACTGCGGGGTAAAGCCGCACTGGCTGGCGGTATTGACCACCAGCAACGCCTTGCCCGGGAAGTCGCCGAGCTTTTTGTGCTCGCCGCCGAGGGTCACGCAGGGGATGTCCAGCATCGATCCAGCCATGTTCGGGCTCCGGTCAGTCACGCGGGCGCAAGTCGATGCACACCGAGTTGATACAGTAGCGCAGGCCAGTTGGTGGCGGGCCATCGGGGAACACGTGGCCCAGGTGCGCGTCGCAGCGGGCGCAGGTAACTTCGGTGCGGATCATGCCGTGGGAGGTGTCACGGATCTCGATCATCGCGCTGTCTTCGATCGGCGCGTAGAAACTTGGCCAGCCGCAGCCGGAATCGAACTTGGTCTGCGCATCGAACAGTTTCGCGCTGCAGCAGATGCAGTGGTAGATACCATCGCGGCGCTCGCTGTTGTACTTGCCGCTGAACGGCCGCTCAGTGCCTTTGAGGCGGCATACCTGGTACTGCTCGGGGTCGAGCATCGACCGCCATTCATCCAGGGTTTTTTCAATCTTTTTCATGTGGAAACCTCGGCAGGCTGAATTTCACCCCGCACCGTCTTTTCCGGGGCGCGGGTGGCACGTATATTAGTTGGCTTCGTGTGCCAGGCGTTCAGTCTGGCACCCGCTTCCTGCCGTTTCAAACCTTTCGGCGGGGCGTAGCGCGTTTTCTCATATCGGGATCCCATCATGCAGTTCAGCAAATCGAACAAGCTCGCCAATGTCTGCTACGACATTCGCGGCCCAGTGCTCAAGCACGCCAAGCGCCTGGAAGAGGAAGGCCACCGCATCCTCAAGCTGAACATCGGCAACCCGGCGCCGTTTGGCTTCGAGGCGCCTGATGAAATCCTCCAGGATGTGATCCGCAACCTGCCTACCGCCCAGGGCTACAGCGACTCCAAAGGCCTGTTCAGCGCACGCAAGGCCGTGATGCAGTACTGTCAGCAAAAGGAAATCGAAGGCGTCACTATCGAGGACATCTACCTGGGTAACGGTGTGTCCGAGCTGATCGTCATGTCGATGCAGGCGCTGCTGAACAACGGCGACGAAGTGCTGATCCCGGCCCCCGACTACCCACTGTGGACTGCCGCAGTGAGCCTGGCTGGCGGCAAGCCGGTGCACTACCTGTGCGATGAACAGGCCGACTGGTTCCCCGACCTTGAAGACATCAAGGCCAAGATCACCCCGAACACCAAGGCCCTGGTGATCATCAACCCGAACAACCCGACCGGCGCGGTGTACTCCAGGGAGCTGCTGCTGGGCATGCTGGAGCTGGCCCGCCAGCACAACCTGGTGGTGTTCTCCGACGAGATCTACGACAAGATCCTGTACGACGAAGCCGTGCACATCAGCACCGCCTCGCTGGCCCCCGACCTGCTGTGCCTGACCTTCAACGGCCTGTCCAAGTCGTACCGGGTGGCGGGCTTCCGTTCCGGCTGGCTGATCATCTCCGGGCCCAAGCACCACGCGCTAAGCTACATCGAAGGCATCGACATGCTGGCCAACATGCGCCTGTGCGCGAACGTGCCGGCCCAGCATGCCATCCAGACCGCACTGGGCGGCTACCAGAGCATCAACGACCTGGTGCTGCCGCCAGGCCGCCTGCTTGAGCAACGCAACCGTACCTACGAGCTGCTCAACGACATCCCGGGCGTAAGCTGTGTGAAGCCGATGGGTGCGCTGTATGCGTTCCCCCGGATCGACCCGAAGGTGTGCCCGATTCTCAACGACGAAAAGTTCGCCCTTGACCTGCTGCTGTCGGAAAAGCTGCTGATCGTACAAGGTACGGCGTTCAACTGGCCGTGGCCGGACCACTTCCGCGTGGTGACCTTGCCGCGGGTGGATGACCTGGAAGCGGCGATTGGCCGGATCGGCAATTTCCTGCGGACTTATTCGCAGTAAATGATGGCCTCTTCGCAGCACAAGGCTGCTCCTACAGGTGTACGCGTTCCCCTGTAGGAGCAGCCTTGCGCTGCGAATGGGCTGCACAGCAGCCCCTTGCAATCCCACAGGGTGTTTCTTACATCCTGCAATGCTCTATCCCACTGCCCCCGCGCCATCCTCTGCCATACTCCGCCGTACACAGTTTGAAATAGTCGCACGATTGAATCCACGCGACAGGCCCCTTATATACCCCGCAGTAAGCGACAATTCATCCGTCAGGAGAACGTAACAACCATGATGCGCATTCTGTTGTTTGTGGCCACCAACCTTGCGGTGGTGCTGGTTGCAAGCATTACCTTGAGCCTGTTCGGTTTCAACGGGTTCATGGCCGCCAACGGGGTCGACCTGAACCTCAGCAGCCTGCTGGTGTTCTGCGCCGTGTTCGGCTTTGCCGGCTCCCTCGTCTCGCTGTTCATCTCCAAGTGGATGGCGAAGATGACCACCGGCACCCAGATCATCAGCCAGCCGCGCACCCGCCACGAGCAGTGGCTGCTGCAAACGGTCGAAGAGCTGTCCCGTGAAGCGGGCATCAAAATGCCCGAGGTGGGTATCTTCCCGGCGTACGAGGCCAACGCCTTCGCCACCGGCTGGAACCGCAACGACGCGCTGGTAGCCGTGTCCCAGGGCCTGCTGGAGCGTTTCTCGCCCGATGAAGTGCGGGCAGTGCTGGCCCACGAGATCGGCCACGTAGCCAACGGCGACATGGTCACCCTGGCGCTGGTGCAAGGCGTGGTGAACACCTTCGTGATGTTCTTTGCACGTATCATCGGCAACTTCGTCGACAAGGTCATCTTCAAGAACGAAGAGGGCCAGGGCATTGCCTACTACGTGGCGACCATCGTTGCCGAGCTGATCCTGGGCATCCTGGCCAGCATGATCGTGATGTGGTTCTCGCGCCGCCGCGAGTACCGCGCCGACGAAGCCGGTGCACAGCTGGCCGGCACCTCGGCCATGATCGGCGCGCTGCAGCGCCTGCGTGTGGAGCAAGGCCTGCCGGTGCACATGCCCGACACCATGAAGGCCTTTGGCATCAACGGTGGCCTCAAGCACGGCCTGGCCGGGCTGCTGATGAGCCACCCGCCACTGGAAGACCGTATCGAGGCCCTGCGCCGTCGCGGTTGAGCCATCGGGTAATACAGAAAGGGCGACTTCGGTCGCCCTTTTTCGTATTACCGGCCAAGCCGGTAAACCCGCTCCAGCAAGCTGGAAACCCCGGCCTGCACAAACTTGGGGCTCTCCTGAATTACTTCTACCGCCTCCAGCTCATGCAGCTGCCACCCTGCAAACCCCTGCCGCACCTCTGCGTCACCGACTGAAAACGGCGGCCCGGGCAGCAGTGACTGGTCATAATCCAGGGTCACAACCAAACCCTGGCAATGCGCCGGCAGCCAAGCCGTCAGCGCCTGCATGTACGTCGCGCGCATTTGCGCCGGCAGCGCAATCAGCGCCGCCCGGTCATACAGCCCCACGCAGTCGCCGATATCCTGCGCACGCAACGCAAAGAAATCACCACACCACAGCTCCACGTCAACACTGCGCCAAACTTCGAAGTCCCCGCGCTGCTGCACCTCGGCTTCAAGCCCGTGCTCGCGGAAGAAATCCTCTACCGCCCGCCGCGACAGCTCCACACCCAACACTCGGTAGCCCTGCCCGGCCAGCCAGACCAAATCCAGGCTTTTGCCGCACAGCGGCACCAGCACTCGGCTACCAGGCTCAAGGCCGAGTGACGGCCAGTGCGCCTGCAGATACGAATTGACCTGCCCCTGATGAAAGCCGATCTGGTTATCGGCCCACCGCTTGTGCCAGAACGTTGGCTCCATGGTTGCTCCTTGTTTATCGAGTAAACCGATAGAAAACGCGTAAAACTTGCGATGGATATCGATCAGTTTCTGATCGAAGATGAGTGCATCTTAACCTTCAGGACCTTGTCATGCTGCCCAGCCTGTTCATTTCCCATGGTTCCCCCATGCTCGCCCTGCACCCGGGTGCCAGCGGGCCGGCCTTGGCCGGGCTGGCCAACAGGCTGCCACGTCCAAAGGCAATCGTAGTGGTGTCGGCGCACTGGGAGAGCCGTGAGCTGCTGGTGACCAGTAGCGCACAGCCAGAAACCTGGCACGACTTCTACGGCTTTCCACCAGCATTGTATGCGGTGCAGTATCCGGCGCCGGGCGCGCCTTCCCTGGCAGGCCAGGTCAGCGAGTTGCTGAAGGCTGCCGGGCTGCCAGCCCGGCTGGACGCTCAGCGACCCTTCGACCACGGCGCCTGGGTACCGCTGTCGCTGATGTACCCGGACGCAAGCATTCCCGTGGTGCAGGTTTCCCTGCCCAGCCACATGGGGCCGGCGCTGCAGGTGAAGGTGGGCCAGGCGTTGGCGAGCTTGCGTGCCGAGGGCATCTTGCTGGTTGGTTCGGGCAGCATCACCCATAACCTTGGGGAACTGGACTGGCATGCAGGGCCGGATGTGATCGAGCCGTGGGCGCTGGCGTTCAGGGATTGGGTGGTGGAGCGGCTGCAGGAAGATGACCAGGCGGCATTGCTGGATTATCGCCGGCAGGCGCCGTATGCAGTGCGTAACCACCCCAGTGATGAGCATTTGCTGCCGTTGTTCTTTGCCCTGGGGGCTGGGGGCAAGTTTGGGGTGGTGCATCAGGGGTTTACCCTGGGGGCGCTGGGGATGGATATATATCGGTTCGACTGAAGGGCCTTTTCGCGGGCTTGCCCGCGAAAGGGCCGGTACAGGCAAAAAAAATCCCCGACCTAGGCCGGGGATTTTTTTAGTGCGCCAGGATCAATCCTCGCGGTAGCGGCGCAGCTTCAGCTGCTTGCCAGCCACGCGGGTGTCCTTGAGCTTGGACAGCAGCTTCTCGAGGCCATCTTCCGGCAGCTCGACCAGGCTGAAGCTGTCGCGTACCTGGATACGGCCAATGGCGTCACGCGCCAGGCCACCTTCGTTGAGGATCGCACCCAGCAGGTTCTTGGCAGCAATACCGTCACGAGCACCCAGGGCGGTACGGCAGCGTACACGGCCTTCGGCCAGCGGCAGCGGCGCACGGCGCTCGCGGTCACCACGGTCAGGACGCTCGCCACGGTCAGGGCGCTCACTGCGCTCACCACGCGGGGCACCAACGCCCGGCACCAGCGGCTGCTCACGCTCTACCGCAGCCAGGTCCAGCGCCTGGCCATTGGTGGCTTTGCGCAGCAGGGCCGAAGCCAGGGCACGCGCGCTGCAACCCAAGTCAGTGGTGAGGCGGTCGAACAGCTCGCCGTGGGTGGCTTCTGCTTCGGCTACCAGCGGCGCCAGGCTCGAGGTCAGCTTCTTGATGCGGGCATCCAGCACGGCCTGGGCATTCGGCAGGCGGGCTTCGGCAACTTTCTGCCCGGTCACACGCTCGATCACCTGCAGCATGCGGCGCTCACGCGGGGTGACCAGCAGCAGCGCACGGCCTTCGCGACCGGCACGGCCAGTACGGCCGATACGGTGCACGTAGGACTCCGGGTCGTACGGCATATCAACGTTGAACACGTGAGTGATGCGCGGTACGTCCAGACCACGGGCAGCGACGTCGGTAGCGACGACGATGTCCAGGCGGCCATCCTTGAGCGAGTCGATCACGCGCTCACGCTGGTTCTGGGCAATGTCACCGTTCAGCGCAGCAGCCTTGTAGCCTTTGGCTTCCAGCGCGGCGGCCAGGTCCAGGGTGGCTTGCTTGGTACGCACGAAGGCGATCAGCGCGTCGAACTCTTCCACTTCCAGCAGACGCAGCACAGCCGGGATCTTCTGGTCGGCGTGGACCATCAGGTGGGCCTGGTCGATCGCGGTAACGGTCTGGGTCTTGGTCTGGATCTTGACGTGCTTGGGCTCGCGCAGGTGACGTTCGGCGATCGAGCGGATCGACGACGGCAGGGTAGCGGAGAACAGTACGGTCTGACGGGTAGCCGGGATTGCGTCGAAGATCACTTCGAGGTCATCCATGAAGCCCAGCTTCAGCATCTCGTCGGCTTCGTCCAGTACCAGGTACTGCACGGTGGACAGGACTTTTTCGTCACGACGCAGGTGGTCGCACAGACGGCCTGGGGTGGCCACGACGATTTGCGCGCCGTTGCGGATTGCACGCAGCTGTGGGCCCATCGGGGCACCACCGTATACGGCAACCACGTTCACGCCCGGCATCTGCTTGGCGTAGGTTTCGAAAGCGGTAGCAACTTGCAGCGCCAACTCACGGGTTGGCGCCAGGATCAGGGCTTGCGGTTCGCGCTTGCTCACATCGATCTTGTTGAGGATCGGCAGGGCGAAGGCAGCGGTCTTGCCGGTGCCAGTCTGCGCCTGGCCGATCATGTCGTGACCGGCGAGGATGATCGGGATCGATTGTTGCTGAATGGCGGACGGCTCTTCGTAGCCGGTAGCCACAACAGCAGCAACAATGTTCGGATTAAGATCGAGAGCGGCGAAGCCGCCGGTTTCCTGGGTCATGGGTCTGCCTCTAGGTGCATCCGCAAAGACCCATGCTCCAAAGCTGCACATGCCTTGAAAGACCGTCAGGTCACCCAGGCAGCTTTGGCGGCGGGGATTTGCGAAAACGATTGAAAAAGAAAACGTGGGAAGGTCCGCCTAGCGGACGTGCAGCCGAAGCTGGACTCGGAGGATTTGCACCACCTGATTTTGCGGCCCGCTAAAAGACCGGCGCGTACTATACCCGAAATAGTGGAAGCCGTGAGGAATTTTTTCAGGGTGCAAGGCCATTACCGGGCCATCAATCAATCCACGCTGAATCGATAATTCCCTGTAGGAGCGACCTTGTGTCGCGAAAGGGCCGCAGAGCGGCCCCGGCAACGTATGCGGCGAAGCTGAAATTCTTGGGGGCGCTTCGCACCCCATTCGCGGCACAAGGCCGCTCCTACAGGGACCGTGCCAGCCTCTCAGGTAGCTGGCCGAATCTCTTTGATCAACCCATCCAGGCTATAACCCAGCTGCGGCGCCAGCGCCTCGGCCCGGGCCCGCAGCCCCTCCAGGTCCAGCGCCTGCTCAAGGTCAGCCGGCACCAGCAAGATCACATTGCCCTCCTTCACCGGCAGCTCCCAGTAATGCCGGTGGTACAGCCCGCGCAACAACGCTGCGCCCAGCGGCCTGCCGTCGTCGGTGGCCCACTGGTTGATCACCAGCCAGCCGCCCGGGTTCAACTGCTGCTGGCAGTTCTCCAGAAACTTCCAGGCCAGGTGCCCCACGCCCGGCCCGTGGTCGGTGTACAGGTCGACAAACAACAGGTCGGCCTTCTCCGCCGTGGGCAGCAATTCGATGGCGTCACCGATGCGCACGTACAACCGAGGGTCGTCATCCAGGCCAAGGTGTTCCATGGCCAGGCGCGGTACGTCCGGGCGCAGTTCGATGGCCTCGATGTCCTCAAGCGGCAGATACTTCATGCACGCCTGTGTCAGCGTGCCCGCACCCAGGCCGAGAAACAACGCGCTCTCCGGCCGCTCATGGCACAGCGCCCCCACCAGCATGGCGCGAGTGTAGTCGTACTCCAGCCAGCTGGGGTCGGCCGTGAACACGCAGCTCTGCTCGATGGCATCGCCGAATTCCAGAAAGCGGTAGTCGTCTACTTCATACACGCTGATGACGCCAAAAGCGTCCTCTACCCGTGCCAGTAGCCGCTCTTCCCGTTCCGCCGTCATGCTTACCACCTACCCGCGCAAAAACGCGCATTGTCCGTCAACGCCCTTGATGCAACAAGCGCAGCGCCAACTGTTACCATGGCCTATAGCCTATAACCTACAAGACCGAGCACGAGATGAACCAACCGTGGAGCCCTGACAGCTGGCGCGCATTGCCGATCCAGCAGCAACCGACCTACCCCGATGCCGCGCACCTGCTGAAGGTCGAACAGACCCTGGCCAGCTACCCGCCGCTGGTGTTTGCGGGCGAGGCGCGCGAACTGCGCAGGCAGTTTGCCGAGGTTACCGAAGGCCGCGCCTTCCTGTTGCAAGGGGGCGACTGCGCCGAGAGCTTCGCCGAGTTCTCTGCAGCAAAAATCCGCGACACCTTTAAGGTGCTATTGCAGATGGCCATCGTCATGACCTTTGCTGCCGGCTGCCCGGTGGTCAAGGTCGGCCGCATGGCCGGGCAGTTTGCCAAACCACGCTCCTCGGGCGATGAAACCATTGGCGACATCACCCTGCCCGCCTACCGCGGCGACATCGTCAACGGCATCGGCTTCGACCCGAAAAGCCGCATCCCCGACCCGGAGCGCCTGCTGCAGGCCTACCACCAGTCCACTGCCAGCCTCAACCTGCTGCGCGCCTTCGCCCAGGGCGGGTTTGCCGACCTGCACCAGGTGCACAAGTGGAACCTGGACTTCATCGCCAACTCGGCGCTGGCCGACAAGTATCACCAACTGGCCAACCGCATCGACGAAACCCTGGCATTCATGCGTGCCTGCGGCCTGGACAGCGCTCCGCAACTGCGCGAAACCAGCTTTTTCACTGCCCACGAAGCGCTGCTGCTGAACTATGAAGAAGCCTTCGTGCGCCAGGACAGCCTGACCGGCGACTACTACGACTGCTCGGCGCACATGCTGTGGATCGGCGACCGCACCCGCCAGCTCGACGGCGCCCACGTGGAGTTTTTGCGTGGCGTGCACAACCCGATCGGGGTGAAGGTCGGCCCCAGCATGAACCCCGAAGAGCTGATCCGCCTGATCGACACGCTGAACCCGGCCAACGACGCCGGGCGCCTGAACCTGATCGTGCGCATGGGCGCGAGCAAGGTTGGCGACCACCTGCCGGGGCTGATCCGCACCGTCGAGCGCGAGGGGCGCAAGGTGCTGTGGAGCTCCGACCCGATGCACGGCAACACCATCAAGGCCAGCAGCGGCTACAAGACCCGCGACTTTGCGCAAATCCTCGATGAGGTGAAGCAGTTCTTCCAGGTGCACCAGGCCGAGGGCAGCCATGCCGGCGGCATTCATATCGAGATGACCGGGCAGAACGTCACCGAATGCATCGGCGGCGCCCGGCCGATCACCGAAGATGCGTTGTCTGACCGGTATCACACCCATTGTGACCCGCGGATGAATGCCGATCAGTCACTGGAGCTGGCGTTTTTGATTGCCGAGACATTGAAGCAGGTACGGCGGTGACGCTGGGGCGCACGCCTTGAGAGGCCAGGCGCCCCGGCCCACCCTCACTTCCTCAGCGGATCATCCCAAAAATGCCGCTCGGCCTCTTGCTGGATATCCGCCCGACTCAACCCCAGGTCGTGCAAGGTTGCATCGCTCAGGCGGGCCAGCTCCTGGCGCTGGCGGTACAGCTGTAGCCAGCGCGCCGGGCGTTGCAGGGCCGCATGCCACAGGTGGTTCAGGGAAAAGGCAGGTTGCTGGATGCTGCTGACATGACCTTTCATCGTGAAGCCCTCCGTGTTGGATGGCCTCAGTCTCGCGCCGGGCTTAAGATCAATCCAACGAATGTTTCTGATGCCATGCATCTCGGAGATTGATGCAATGTCCCAGTACCAGAGCCTCGATGCGGACGTTTTGCGCACCTTCGTCGCCATTGCCGAGCAAGGCGGTTTCACCCGCGCCGGCGAAGTGGTCAACCGCACCCAGTCGGCGGTGAGCATGCAGATGAAGCGCCTGGAGGAGGACATCCTGCAGCGCCAGCTGTTCGAGCGCGACGGCCGCCAGGTACGCCTGACCGCCGAGGGCCAGGTGCTGCTGGGCTATGCCCGACGCATCCTGAAGCTGCATGGCGAGGTGTTCAACACCCTGCGTATGCCGCACATGGTCGGGCTGGTGCGCATTGGCACCCCCGACGACTATGCCATGCGTTTTCTGCCGACCATCTTGTCGAGCTTTGCCCAGGCCTACCCGCTGGTGCAGGTAGAGGTGCATTGCGATTCGTCCAAGCAGCTGATGCTGCGCCAGGACCTGGACCTGACCATCGTCACCCGCGAGCCAGGTAACGAGGTTGGCCAACTGCTGCGCCAGGAGCGCCTGGTATGGGCCGCCGCCGAAGGTTTTTGCCCACAGGAACAGCGACCGATGCCGGTGGCGCTGTTCAACACCGACTGCTTCTGCCGGGCCTGGACCTGCAATGCCCTGGAAGCACAAGGTATCGACTACCGCATTGCCTATACCAGCCCCAGCCTGGCGGCGATCTTTGCCATTGTCACGGCAGGGTTGGCCGTGACGGCGCAGCTGCAAAGCCTGATTACCGGGAACATCCGCATACTGGGTGAACAGGACGGCCTGCCGCAGCTGCCGGTGGCCAATGTGATGCTGGTACGCAGCACACAGAACCCATCGCCAATTACCGACTGCATGGCCGGTTACATCATCGAAGGGTTCAAGTAATTACCGTGTGGGAGCGGCCTTGCGTCGCGATGGGCCTCAACGCGGCCCCAAATCTCACAACTCAAATCCCAGCATCACCGCACACACCACCAAAAACACACAGAACATCGCCCGCAACACCTTCTCCGGCAACGCATGGGCCAGCTTCACCCCCCAGCTGATGCTGAGCAAGCCCCCCACCGCCAGCGGAATCCCAACGCCCCAGTCAACACTGTGGTGCACGCCATAGGTCACCAGCGTCACCAAGGTACTCGGCGCAGCCAGCGCCAGCGAAAGCCCCTGCGCCACCACCTGGGTTGTACCGAACACACTGGTCAGGATCGGCGTGGCCACCACCGCCCCGCCGACGCCGAACAAGCCGCCCATGGTGCCGGCAAAGCTACCCAGCACGCCCAGCCATGGCCAGGCATGACGCAGCTCGGCACTGGGCGGCGACACTTTCATGAACATCCGCGCCACATTCCACACCGCCAAGGCCACCAGAAAGCCGACAAAGCCCAGGCGCATGGAGTGCGCATCCAGCCCCACGGCCCAGATCGATCCCAGCCAGGCGAACAGGAAACTGCACGCCGACAACGGCAAGGCATGGCGCAATTCGATGCGGTTGCGCTGGTGATAGCGCCATAACGCCAGCAGCACGTTCGGCACCACCATCACCAACGCCGTACCCTGCGCCAACTGCTGGTCCAGGCCAAAAAGCACACCCAGCGCGGGAATCGCGATCAGCCCGCCACCAATGCCGAACAAGCCCCCCATGGTGCCCAGGGCAGCGCCCAGCACGATATACAACAACCACTCAATCATCAGGGCCTCGTTCGCCTGTACAGATAATCCGAGCATGCTAACGGCTGGGTGCTGGCGGGGAAACGCACAGCAGCGCACAATGGCTGTGCGTTTTTCGCAAAACCAAGGCAGCCATGAGCCCCGATACCCTCACCGACCAGTTGAGCCTGTTCCTCGATGTGCTGGAGACCGGCAGTTTTTCCGCCGCCGCCCGGCGCCATCCGCTGACCCCGTCCGCGGTGGCCCGACGCATCGATAACCTGGAAAATGCCGTCGGCAGCCGCCTGTTCACCCGCAGCACCCACGCGGTGCGCGCCACACCCGCCGGCAATGCCTTTGCCGAACGGGCCAGGCGCATCATCGAGGAGCTGCGCCTGGCCCGGGCAGAAGCGGTATCGCTGAGCAACGCCCCTGAAGGCTTGATCCGCATCGACGCGCCCGCCGCGTTCGGCCGCCGCCACCTGGCCCCGGCCATCGCCGACTTCCTGGTGGCCTACCCAGGCCTGGACGTGCAACTGCGCCTGATCGACAGCTTTGTCGACCTGCATGGCAGCCACTTGGGCGAGGTCGACCTGGTGCTGCGCGCCGGCCCCTTGGCCGACACCCGGCTGGTCGCCACGCCACTGGCCTACATGGTGCGCATCGCCTGCGCCAGCCCGGCCTACCTGGCCAGCCGCGGTGTGCCCACATGCCCCAGCGAACTGCCCGGGCATGACGGCCTGGACTGGGACGGCCTGGCACCGCCGTTCGCCTGGCGCTTCAACGTGGCCGGGCAAACCCGCCTGTACCGCCCCGCGCGCATGCGCATGGCCGCCAACAATGCCGAAACCCTGTTGTTCGGCGCCCTCGCCGGCTTAGGTGTTGCCCACCTGCCCACCTGGCTGATCAGCGAATACCTGCTGCGGGGCGAGCTGGTACCGCTGTTTTGCGACGGCGGCCTGCCCGCAGCCGAGTCCAGCGGCATTTATGCGCTACGCCTGGAACATGAAACGAACTCTCGCAGCCGTTTGCTGCTCGAATTCCTCAAGAGCCGCTTCAGCCCGATTCCACCCTGGGACCTGGCCCTGCGCAGTGAACTGCGTGAGTGATGTGCGCACTAACGATCAGCGTGCCAGAATTTCCCATTGATTATTCAAGGACCTGCATGAACGCCGACACCCAAGCCTCCTGTGACGAGCTGCTGCTGGACAACCAGGTCTGTTTCGCCCTGCACTCCACCTCGTTGCTGATGACCAAAGTCTACAAACCGCTGCTGCAGGCCCTGGGCCTGACCTACCCGCAGTACCTGGCCATGCTGGTGCTGTGGGAGCGCGACGACCTGACCGTGGGCGAAATCAGCCAGCACCTGCTGACCGACCCGGGCTCGCTCACCCCGCTGCTCAAGCGCCTGGAAAGCGAAGGCCTGCTGCAGCGTAACCGCAGCCGGGAAGACGAACGGGTGGTGATGGTGCAACTGACCGACAAGGGCCGCGCGCTGCAACAACAAGCCAAAGCAGTGCCGCAGTGCATCCTCAAGGCCAGCGGGCGCAGCCTGGAGCAGTTGCAGCAACTGCAAGCCGACCTGCTGAACCTGCGCGAGAACCTGCAGAAAAACCTCTGATAGCTATGCTGTGCAATGGCCGTTCGGACGAGCGGTGCCAATTTATCTTGCGCGCTAATTAATTGCACGCTAATTTAAATCCCACACCAACCCGCGCCCTCCTTGAACCGGGAGCGCACAGCACATTAGCGAGGCTCAAGATGCAAAAGGTCACTCCGCTGTACATCGCAGAAGCTACCTCCACCGGTGGGCGCGACGGCAAATCCAAATCCAGCGACGGCAAGCTGGTCGTCAGCCTGAGCACCCCCAAGGAACTGGGCGGCGCTGGCGGTGACGGCACCAACCCCGAGCAACTGTTCGCCGCCGGTTACTCGGCGTGCTTCATCGGCGCCCTCAAATTTGTAGCCGGGCAAGAGAAGAAAGCCCTGCCGGCCGATGCCTCGATCACCGCCAAGGTGGGCATTGGCCAGATCCCGGGCGGTTTCGGCCTGGACATCGACCTGCACATCAGCCTGCCGGGCCTGGCCCAGGCCGATGCCGAAGGCTTGGTGGAAAAGGCTCACAAAGTTTGTCCGTATTCCAACGCTACCCGCGGGAACGTGGATGTGCGCCTGCATGTGACGGTTTAAGTCGCAGGCACAAAAAACCCGGCCGAGGCCGGGTTTTTTGTGCACATTGCAAGAAGAATTACTTCTTGGCACGGCCTTTGTACGAACCGCCTTCGCGGGTATCGATTTCGATCAGGTCGTCGATTTCGATGAAGTCAGCAACGCTGAGTTCAGTACCGTTTGCCAGCTTGGCAGGCTTCATGACTTTGCCCGAAGTGTCGCCACGAGCCGAACCTTCGGTGTAGGCAACCTTACGCACGATGGTGGTCGGCAGCTCTACCGATACCAGACGGTCTTCGAAGAACACAGCTTCGCAGATGTCTTCCATGCCTTCTTCGATGAACGGCAGAACGGCCTCGATGTCTTCGGCGTTCAGCTCGTACATGGTGTAGTCGGTGGTGTCCATGAAGGTGTATGTGTCACCGCTGATGAACGACAGGGTCGCTTCTTTGCGATCCAGGATCACGTCGTCCAGCTTGTCGTCCGCACCGTATACGGTTTCGGTCTTGTAGCCGGTCAGCAGGTTTTTCAGCTTGGTCTTCATGATCGCGCTGTTACGGCCCGACTTGGTGAACTCAGCTTTTTGAACCAGCCACGGGTCGTTGTCGATCCGCAGGACGGTACCGGGTTTCAGCTCTTTACCAGTTTTCATTACGAAGTATCCGAATCTGGATGGATTTATAAAAATCGAGGCCGCGTATCATAGCGAATTTCGGTAAAAGTGTACTAGCGCTGTGGCAAGGTCCAGCTGAGCGGCCTGTCGAACCGCCCACAGCCGGGCATGCTGTTGCAGTTCTGGCCAGTGCTGGCGGGCTGCCTGCCACGCTTGGCCCATGTCACGGTCCATGTTCCAGGCACGCCACAGGCCCAGCAGGGCGGCATCGGCTTCATCTGACAGGCCGCGCCGATAATGCGCCAGAAACGCCTCGAGCTTTTCCCAGTGGGCGTTCTCGTCCTGCACATAGATGTGCCACAGCATCGGCTGCCCCGCCCACTGCGCACGCAAGAACGAGTCCTCGCCGCGCACCGCGTTGAAGTCGCAACTCCACAACAGCCGGTCGTAGTCGTGCTGGCTGACGAAAGGCAGCACCTGCACGGTCAGCGCCCCGCGCTGGCGCACGCTGCCCACTGGCAGCAGCGCCTCGCCAAGCCACTGGCTCAGCCCCGCGACGATGCGCCCTTGCGGCACCAGCAGGTGGCACGGTTGCGCGCCTGTGGCCAAGGCGTCGAGCCAACTGGCCAATTGCGGGTTTTCGTAGGCAAACAGCGAGAGCAGCAAAGCCCCCTGCTCGGGCTCTACACCAAGCCCCTGCAGAAACGACTGGCGTGCCTCGGCCGATTGCTGGAACGTGTCGCGCCGCGCCAGCAGCGAGCCCTCGCGCAGCAGCCCGCCGGTTTTCTCGGTAAAGCCGGGGAAGAAAAACACCTTGCGCAGGCCGTTGGGCTGCGGCGAAGGCAAGCCATGGCAGCCCTCCACCCAGTCCTCGGCGCTGAGGTATTCAAGGTTCAGCCACAGCGGCGGCGTGGCGCGGGCACGCATCGCATCTACGTAAGCCGCCGGCAACTGGCACGCGAAGGCACCGATCACCACATCCGCCGGTGCCACCGGCAGCCAGGCCGCCGGCCACTGACGCACATCCACACCGTGCTGCCACTGCTGCGCAGCGCTGGCATCCGCCCCTGGGCACATGGGCGTGAAGGCCTGCAGGTCGTCTACCCACAGGCGTACCGCCAAGCCATGCTCAGCCACCAGTTGCCGGGCCAGGCGCCAGGTCACACCGATATCGCCGTAGTTGTCGACGACACTGCAGAAAATGTCCCAGGTGGCTTTCATGCGCCCCTCCCGTTCTGGTGCAAAAACCGCGAATTCTGCGGATAAATTGTCGCCGACAAAAGCACCCGCACGGAAAAATGCCCAAGCGCATGCGACAATGCACCCGACCTACCCTGCCAGGAGGCTGCCATGGCCCGCCACCGTGAACTGAAAATCACCCTCAAGCCGCTGCCGTTGATTGTATGCGTTGCCTTTGGCCTGTGGCTGGGCGCCGTGGCCATTGCCGCGAGCCTATGGCTGGCGCTGCAACTGTGGCCACAGCAGGTGCAGCCGCTGGCCCAGGCCGTGGCCCCCAGCGTGTACCGGCCTGCCGCCCCCTCGGCGCCAGCCCCGGCACAAGACGCCCAGGCCGAAATGTTCGAGCACTACAAGGACATGCTGCGCAAACAGGAATTGCAACAGGCCGCCGAGGCCGCCCAGGGCAACCCGCGCAACCTCAACAGCCCCAAATGCCAGTTCTGGTTGCAGCAGAACCGTACCGCCCCCACCGACAAAAGCCAGGCCAATGTGCTGGAGTTCTGCTACTGACCATGGACAAGACCCGCCTGCTGGCGCAGATCGTCGCCACCCTCGAGCATGACCTCGACGTGCTGACCCGTGCGGCGCAAAGCGCCTACGAAACTGCCACCGCCGAAGAGAACATTGCCGAGAACAAGTACGACACCCTGGGCCTGGAAGCTTCGTACCTGGCCACCGGCCAGGCCCGCCGCAGCGCCGAAATCCGCCAGGCGCTGCTGATCTACCAGCAATTGCTGCTGCGCGACCATGACCCGGCGCGCGGGGTGCAGATCAGCAACCTGGTGACCCTGGAGGATGACGCTGGCAGGCAGCGCCGGTTGTTCCTCGGGCCTGAGGCGGCGGGGTTGAAGATTGGCGAGGGGGATGAGTTGGTGACCGTGATCACCCCGCGCTCACCGCTAGGGCAGCAATTGATGGGCAAGCGGGTGGATGATGAGGTGAGCCTGGGGGCGCAGGCATTGCTCATTACCGGTATTGCCTGATCGGGCCCTATCGCCGGCAAGCCAGCTCCCACAGGGACCCCGCAGTATTCCAGCCTGTGGTAAACCTGTGGGAGCTGGCTTGCCGGCGATAGGGCCCGGTCAGGCAATACACACCTAAAGGGTTTGCAAGGCATCGAACCGCCCCGCCAACCCCTGCTCGGCAAACTGCTCCACCACAAAATCGATAAACGCCCGGGTCTTGCCCGGCATCAGCTTGTGCTCGGCAAAATACAGGCTGATATGCCCGTCATCCACGTACCAGTCCGGCAACACTCGCCGCAGCCGACCACCCTGCAAGTAAGGCACGGCAAACGGCAGGCTCACCAGGGCAATCCCCAGCCCCTGCTCGGCCACCGCGCAAGCCGCGTCCGAATCGCTCATGGTCATCGCCTGGCGCAGTTGCATCGGCTGTTGCACCTGCCAGCGGCTGGTCAATGGCCACGAGCGCACCCGCCCGGTCTGCGGTGAGCGGATCAGGATGCCATCGTGCCGCTGCAGCACCTGCGGGTCGTCGATCGGTGCGTGCCGCTCCAGGTAGGCCGGTGCTGCCACCAGCACCCGGTGGGCCGGGGTCAGCTTGCGCGCAACCACCCCCGGCGGCAGATCGAAACCACCGCCAATCGCTGCATCGAAGCCTTGGCCGATCAGGTCGACCTGGCGGTTGTCGAAATGCCAATCCGGGGTGATGGCCGGGTAGCGGCGCAAGAACTCGCCCAGCAAAGGCAACACATACAAACGGCCGAACACCGTGCCCATGCTAACCCGCAACAGCCCGGCTGGCTGGCCTTCGGCGCTGGCCAGGTTGGCCACGGCGTACTGGATAGTGCGGAAGCTGTCGCCGACCTCGCCAAGAAAACGCTGCCCCGCCTCCGTCAGGGTCAGCTTGCGGGTACTACGCTGGAACAACCGCACGCCCAGGCGCGCCTCCAGCTGGGCCACATGCTTGCCAACGGCGGCAGGGGTAATGCTCAGGCGCCTGGCAGCCTCGGCAAAACTGCCAACTTCGGCACTGCGGATGAAGCATTCCAACGCGTTGAACGATTCCACGGCCATGATTAGCAACCAAAGGTTTACTCTGCTGATAGTGATTGCCATCTTATCAGCAGGTAATCAAGCGCCGATACTTTGCCCATCCAAGGCATTTCGGCTTGGCTTCCAGCAGGAGATCAGCATGTCCAAGCAACTTTCACTCGAAGGCAAAGTGGCCCTGGTTCAGGGCGGTTCCCGCGGCATAGGCGCAGCCATCGTGCGGCGCCTGGCCCGCGAAGGTGCGCAGGTGGCCTTCACCTATGTCAGCTCCGCAGGCCCGGCAGAAGAGCTGGCCCGCGAAATTACCGAAAACGGTGGCAAAGCCCTGGCCCTGCGGGCCGACAGCGCCGACGCAGCCGCCGTACAACTGGCAGTGGATGACGCCGTGAAGGCCTTCGGCAGGCTGGATATCCTGGTCAACAACGCCGGCGTGCTGACGGTGGCACCGGTGACCGAATTCGACCTGGCCGACTTCGACCGCATGCTGGCGGTGAACGTGCGCAGCGTGTTTGTCGCCAGCCAGGCCGCAGCGCGCTACATGGGCCAGGGCGGGCGCATCATCAATATTGGCAGTACCAACGCCGAGCGCATGCCCTTTGCCGGTGGAGCGCCTTACGCCATGAGCAAGTCGGCGCTGGTTGGCCTGACCCGTGGCATGGCGCGTGACCTGGGGCCACAGGGCATTACCGTGAACAACGTACAGCCGGGGCCGGTGGACACCGACATGAACCCCGCCAGCGGCGAGTTTGCCGAGAGCCTGATCCCGTTGATGGCGATCGGGCGGTATGGCGAGCCGGAAGAGATCGCCAGCTTTGTGGCGTACCTGGCGGGGCCGGAGGCGGGGTATATCACCGGGGCAAGTCTGACCATTGATGGTGGGTTTGCAGCTTGATTTGATGGGTTGCCTGTACTGGCCCCATCAGGAACCCCACAGGCCTTGAACCTGTGGGGTTCCTGATGGGGCCAGTACAGGATGGTTGATTGAAAACTAAACATTGGTGTCATGCCTGATACTTCTTGATAATTCCCCCGCTTGACTACTGCCCGCCACGAGATCCCCATGAACGCCCCCACTCTCAGCCGCGCCCTGATCCTGCTGATGGCCACCGCCACCGGCCTGGCCGTGGCCAGCAACTACTACGCCCAACCACTGCTGCACAGCATCGCCCAGCAGTTCGGCCTGAGCACTGCCAGCGCCGGCAGCATCGTCATCGCCGCGCAGCTCAGTTATGGCGCCGGCCTGTTGCTGCTGGCGCCACTGGGTGACCTGTTCGAGCAGCGCCGGCTGATCACCGTGATGACCGCCATTGCTACCCTGGGCCTGGTGATCAGTGCCTGTGCGCCTAGCCTGCCCTGGCTGCTCCTCGGCACGGCGCTGACCGGGTTGTTCTCGGTGGTGGCGCAGATCCTCGTGCCCATGGCCGCGGCCCTCAGCGAGCCGCATCAGCGTGGGCGCGCAGTCGGCACGCTGATGAGCGGCCTGCTGCTGGGCATCCTGCTGGCACGTACCGCTGCCGGCTTCATGGCCGAGCTGGGCGGCTGGCGCAGCATCTACGTGCTCGCCGCTGTGCTGATGGCGATCACCGCCGTGGCGCTGTACCGCAGCCTGCCGCAGCACCACAGCCATGCCGGGCTGAAGTACCCGGCGCTGATCGGCTCGGTGTTCCGGCTGTTTATCGAAGAACCGGTGCTGCGCCTGCGCTCGCTGCTCGGCCTGCTGGCGTTCAGCCTGTTCGCCCTGTTCTGGACGCCCCTGGCGTTTCTGCTGACCAAGGGCCCGTACCATTATTCGGATGCGGCAATCGGCCTGTTCGGCCTGGCCGGTGCGGCCGGTGCGCTGTCGGCCAACTGGGCCGGGCGCCTGGCCGACCGCGGCAAGGGCGCGCTGGGTACTACCGTGGGCCTGGTGGTGTTGCTGCTGTCGTGGGTGCCGCTGGGCTTTGCCGAGCATTCGTTGCTGGCCCTGCTGCTGGGTGTGCTGATGCTCGACCTGGCAGTGCAACTGGTACACGTGAGCAACCAGAACGCGGTGATCGCCCTGCGCCCCGAGGCACGCACGCGGCTGAACGCCGGGTACATCACCTGCTACTTCATTGGCGGGGCGCTGGGGTCGTTGCTGGGCACGCAGTTGTTCCAGTACCAGGGATGGATGGGCATTGTGGTGGCGGGCCTGGTGATTGGCGGGCTGGCGTTGCTGGTGTGGGGCGTGGCGGAGCGTAAGCGCAAGAACACCTTGCAGGTGGCCTGAAAGATTCTTGCCCGCGAAGAGGCCATTAGCCACGGCGACAATGCACCGCACTACCCTCCGTCGCATGGTCGTTGACTTGCCTGCCCGTGCAGCGCTCATTAGGCGCTGGTCAATGCCCTTTCCTGACAGGACGACTTTATGACAAGACTCACGGTGCAATCCGGCGATTTCTTGCAAGGTGAAGGCGAGTATCGCAATGGATCGCTCACACTCAAGACCCCGCGCAGCCCATCCCCGGGTGAGCGGATTTCCCTGGCCCGCATCAGCGACCTCAGGCTGGCCAGCCTCGAAACCAACCGCAGCCTGGGCAGCGCCCTGGGCTGGGGCGTCGCCGGGGCCTTGGTGGCCGGGCCGGTGGGGCTGCTTGCCGGGCTGTGGCTAGGCGGCAAGGAGCAAGAAGCCACCTTCCTGGCCACCTTCAAGGATGGGCGCAAGCTCATGGCCATTACCGACGGCAAGACCTGGTCGAAGATCGATGACAGCTGGCGCCAGCACCAGCGCCCCGCCAACCAAGGCTGAATATAGCGGGGCCTGGATCGTTTTATGCTGAAGGCGGCTGCTAAGATGCCGCCTTTTTCATGGCCTGTGCCCATCCAGGAGCCCCGCATGCCCCCGTGTCACCCCCGCCTGCCCCTGAGCCTGCTCAGCCTGGGCCTGGCCCTGCATTGCCCCCATGTGCTCGCCGAAGACAGCGTGGTGCTGGCCCCACTGCAGGTGTCCGACACCTATGCCAACGACGGCTACCAGGCTCGCCAAGCAGCGGTGGGCAGCTTCCAGCCCGCGCCCTTGCTTGATACCCCTGCCACCATCAGCGTGTTCAGCCAGCAACTGCTGGAAGACCGCCAGGTGCGCAAGCTCAGCGAAGTGCTGCAAAGCGATGCCTCGGTTGGCGAAAGCTACGCCCCCATCGGCTACTACGAAAACTTCAACGTCCGAGGCTTCGAGCTGAATGCCGCCAGCAGCTACCGCATCAACGGCCAGACCATCGCCGGCGAGCAGAACGTGGCCCTTGAGAACAAGCAGCAGGTAGAGCTGCTAAAGGGCTTGTCGGGGCTGCAAAGCGGTGTGTCGGAGCCGGGCGGGCTGATCAACTACGTAACCAAGCGCGCCGAGGATGTGCGCAGCGTGACGGTGTCGACCAACGAACAAGGCGAACGCTACCTGGCCACCGACCTGGGCGGCTGGTTTGGCAGCGAAAAACAGTTCGGCCTGCGCGCCAACCTCGCCCATGAAGACATCCGCTCCTACGTCGACCACGCAGATGGCAAACGCGACTTCGCTTCGCTGGCATTCGACTGGCAGATCAGCCCGGATGCCACCCTGCAGCTGGATGCCGAATACCAGCACCGCGAGCAGCGCTCGGTGCCGGGTTATCAACTGCTGGGTGGCACCGAAGTGCCCCACGGCATCGACCCGGACGACCGCCTGGCTTACCAGGATTGGGCAAAGCCTGTGCAAAACGACTCGCTGAACCTGGGCGGGCGCTTCGAGTACCGCTTCAACGAGGCCTGGACCGGCACCTTGAGTGCCTCGCGCAGCAAGGTGGTGATCGACGATTACAGCGCGTTTGCCTGGGGTTCGAGCGAAGGCGCGTTCTTTGGCAGCAACGGCGACTACGACATCTACGACTTCCGCAGCCCCGACGACACCCGCCGCACCGATGAAGCACAGGCCATGCTCAACGGGCACTTCGATGCGCTGGGCGTGGGGCATGAACTGACCGTGGGCACCAGTGCGCAGCGGCGCACGCTGGATCAACGGCCGTACTACAACGAGTGGCTTGGTACCGGCAACATCTACACCGGCGCCCCCGCCTTCGACCCGTCCGACAAAGCCGTCGGCGCCAGCGAACGCCGGCTGGACAGCCGCCAGTACGGCCTGTTCGTCAGCGACCGCATCAGCTTCAACGAACAGTGGCAGACCGTGCTGGGCGCCCGTGAAGTGCGCCTGGATGAAAAGACCTGGGACGAGAACGGTGTTGCCGGGCGCCATACCCGCCAATACGAGTTGCTGCCCACTGCTGCACTTATCTACAAGCCGCAGCCAAACACCACGCTATACGCCAGCTACGCCAAGGGCCTTTCTGCCGGCGGCACGGCACCCTGGTTTGCCAGCAACGCCGCCGACATCCTCGCGCCCACGACTGCGCATCAACTGGAACTTGGCCTCAAGCACGACTGGCAAGGCGTGAGCTTCAGTGCCGCGCTGTTCCAGGTCCGCCAGGCCTACCAGTACGCACGCCCGGACGGTGCTGGCAACTTCACCTACGTGCAGCAGGGCCAGCAGAAAAACACCGGCCTGGAGCTGGGCGCCAGCGGCTGGGTGAGCCAGAACCTGCAAGTGCAGGCCAGCGCCGCAGCCATTCGTGCGCGGGTGAAAAACAGCGGTACCGATGCCTATGAAGGCCATCAGGCAATCAATGTGCCCAGGTTCCGGGCAGCACTGCACGCGCAATACTCGCTGCCGGTACCGGGCTTGGCACTGCTGGGCGGGGCGCGTTACAGCGCCAGCAAGTATGCGAGCCAGGCGGGCAATGTGGAAGTTGGCGGGTACACCGTGTTCGATGTGGGGAGCCGGTATCGTACACGCATTGGCGGGTATGACACGGTGCTGCGCCTGACCGTGGATAACGTGTTCGACAGACGCTATTGGCGCGATGTGGGGGATTACCTGGGGGATAACTACCTGTTCCAGGGCGCGCCACGCACGGCTCGGCTGTCGGCCTCCGTCAGCTTCTAGGTTTGTTGGGGCTGCTTTGCAGCCCATTCGCAGCACGAGGCTGCTCCTAGGGACTGCGCCAGTTGCAGGGCTCGCGCCCTCCTGTAGGAGCAGCCTTGCGCTGCGAATGGGCCGCAAAGCGGCCCCAATGGCCCTGAAAACAAAAAACCCCCGGGCTTTTCAGCGCGGGGGCTCTTCGTAGAATGTGGCGGTGAAGAAGGGATTTGAACCCTTGATACGATTTCTCGTATACACACTTTCCAGGCGTGCTCCTTCGACCACTCGGACACTTCACCGTTTCTCTTCAAGCCTTGCGGCCCGTCGAGGTGCGCTAATTTAGTGAAAGACATTCCCTTTGGCAAGCACTTTTTTCAAATTTTTCATGTATTTGCATTTGGACCGCGGTGAACACTGACCGACCAGTCAGCCTTGCTGCTTTACCTGGCCTCTGGCGCTGGGTAACGTCGTCGCCACGCCAACAAAAGGACTCTGCCATGAGCGAGCTGATTACCTACCACGCCGAAGACGGCATCGCCACCCTGACCCTGAACAACGGCAAGGTCAACGCCATCTCGCCAGACGTCATCACCGCCTTCAACGCCGCGCTCGACCGCGCGATCGAAGACCGTGCAGTGGTGATCATCACCGGGCAGCCAGGCATCCTGTCGGGTGGTTACGACCTTAAGGTGATGACCAGCGGCCCGAAAGAGGCCATCGGCCTGGTCACTGCCGGCTCCACCCTCGCCCGCCGCCTGCTGTCGCACCCGTTCCCGGTGGTGGTTGCCTGCCCGGGCAATGCCGTGGCCAAAGGTGCCTTCCTGCTGCTATCGGCCGATTACCGCATTGGCGTCGAAGGCCCGTACAAGGTGTGCCTGAACGAAGTGCAGATCGGCATGACCATGCACCATGCCGGTATCGAACTGGCCCGCGACCGCCTGCGCCGCTCAGCCTTCCACCGCTCGGTGATCAACGCCGAGGTGTTCGACCCGCACGCGGCGGTCGATGCCGGCTTCCTCGACAAGGTGGTGCCTGCCGAGCAGCTGCAAGAAGCGGCACTGACGGCGGCGCGTGAATTGAAGAAGCTGAACATGCTGGCGCACAAGAACACCAAGCTGAAAGTACGCAAAGGCCTGCTGGAGGCGCTGGACAAGGCGATCGAGCTGGACCAGCACCACATGGGCTAGGCGCACCGGCCTCTTCGCGGGCACGCCCGCTCCCACACGAAAACCACAATCTTCAGGCATGTGGTAATCCTGTGGGAGCGGGCGTACCCGCGAAAGGGCCGGCCCAGACCTACACCAAGGTTTGCCCGAACCAGTGCACACCCGTACACTCCGGCGACCGTCTGGTGTGAGTCGTACCATGCTTTATTCCTTGCGCATGCTTCTGCTGGCGCTGCATTTCCTTGTGGTTGGCGTCGTGGGCCTGGTCATTGGCCTGTGCCGCCCTTTCAACCCCGACAACAGCCGGGTATTCGCCCACCTCTACAGCCGGCCGGCCACCTGGCTGATGCGCATCAAGGTCAAGGCCGAGGTCGGCCCGCTGTGGGACCAACCCCCCGGTTGCGTGATCATCGCCAACCACCAATCCAACTACGACCTGTTCGTGGTGGGCCAAGCGGTGCCACGACGCACCGTGGCCATCGGCAAGAAGAGCCTGGGCTGGGTGCCGTTGTTCGGCCAGCTGTTCTGGCTGGGCGGCAACGTGCTGATCGACCGCAAGAACAGCTACCAGGCCCGCAAGGCGCTGCAGGAAACCACCCGCGTGCTGCAGGATGACACCTCGATCTGGGTATTCCCCGAAGGCACCCGTAACCCTGGCGAACACTTGCTGCCCTTCAAGAAAGGCGCGTTCCACATGGCCATCGAGGCAGGTGTGCCGATTGTGCCGGTGTGCGTCAGCCGCTACGCCACGCGCATGAACCTGAACAGCTGGCGCCAGCGCACGGTAGTAGTGCGCTCACTGCCGCCCATTGCCACCGCCGGCATGACCCAAAAGGACATTCCGGCGTTGATCGAGCAGTGCCGGGTGCAGATGCAGCAATGCATCGACCGCATGGAACACGAGCTGGCCTGAAGCGGGTTGCTCTTGGGCCGGGTACGGCCCAAGCTGTACCCCGTGTTCAACCGGAATAAGCGGACAACCATGGGTCGAGTCGTGGCATCGGCGGTGTACAGCGCCGGCAGAAAGGTCACCAACATCAGCATCGACGAAGGCAGCGAGTGGGCGCGCAAGCCGGGGCACTTTGTGTGGATCGGCCTGGAAGAGCCCAACGCCGAGGAGCTGGCCAACCTGCAATGCCAGTTCAACCTGCACGAACTGGCCATCGAAGACGCCCTGGAAAAGCACAGCCGGCCCAAACTGGAAACCTTCGGCGACGCGCTGTTCATCGTCACCTATTCGCCAGTGCGCCACGAAGGCAAGCTGGAGTTCATCGAAACCCATATCTTTGCCGGCAACGGTTACATCATCACCTGCCGAAATGGCCACTCCAAGTCCTACGCCCTGGTGCGCCAGCGCTGCGAGGCCCGGCCGCTGCTGCTGGAGCACGGTGAAGACTTTGTGCTGTACGCCCTGCTCGACTTCGTCACCGAGAACTACCAGCCGGTCAGCGAGGCCATTCATGGCGAGATCGAAGAGCTGGAACAAAGCGTGCTCGGCGGTTCGTTGCAGGAAGACGACATCCGCCGCCTGCACAGTCTGCGTCGCGACATCCTGCGCCTGCGCCGCTATGTGGCGCCGATGGTGGAAGTGAGCGAAGAGTTGCAGCGCCTGAGCTTCCCGTTTATCGACAAGAACATGCGCCCGTATTTTCGTGATGTGCAGATCCACGTGACGCGGCAGATGGAAGACCTGGCCGGCATCCGTGACATCGCCAGCCAGACCATAGAGATCGGCATGCTGCTGGAGTCGTCACGGCAGAGCATCGTGCAACGCAAGTTCGCGGCCTGGGCGGCGATCCTGGCGTTCCCTACGGCGATTGCCGGGATTTACGGCATGAACTTTCAGAACATGCCGGAGCTGGGGTGGCACTATGGGTATTTCGGGGTACTGGGGGTAATCGTGCTGGGATGTACGGGGTTGTTTGCCAGCTTCAAGAAGTCTGGCTGGCTCTGAGATTACTGGGGCCGCTTTGCGGCCCCTGCCACTACGCCGCGTTATGCTTGCTCGTCGGCTGCTGGACAAAGCGCATCATCCACTCCCCCACCAGGTCGCCTTGGTGCTCGGTAGCCAGGCTGGCCACGGCCTTGTGGTACACCTCATCCCCCAGGTACTCCTGGCGGGCATCCAGCAGCGCGCGGGAGTAGTCGTGCACGAACTCCGGGTGGCCCTGGAAGCACAGCACCTGGTCACGAATGTGGTACGCCGCATTCGGGCAGAAATCGCTTGAAGCAATGACCGTGGCGCCTTCCGGCAATTCGGTCACCTGGTCCTGGTGACTGATCAGCAAGGTCAGCTCCGACACCTCCGGGTCCATCCACGGCGCATGGGCCGCCAGCGAGTAGCGATGGATGCCCACGCCCCAGCCCTTGTCGGCCCGCTCGGCCTTGCCACCCAGGGTCAACGCCAGCAACTGATGGCCAAAACACACACCCAACAGCTTCTCGCCACGCTCGTACAGCTTCAGCAAGTAGGCCTTGAGTGTCTGGATCCAGGCATCGGTACCGAACGAATCGGCCTTGCTGCCCGTCACAAGGTAGGCATCAAACACTTCATTGTCGGCGGGGTAGTCGCCGTGCATCACGTTGTAGACACGAAATTCGGCGGCGATCGGCTGACGCGAGAAGAGCTGCTCGAACATCCTGCCGTAGCCCTGGTACTGCGCCGTCAACTCCGGTCGCAGGACATCGGTTTCAAGGATGCAGATGCGTAACGACATAGGGGTAGTCCTGAACGACATGGGTGGGAATCTGCTGTAGAGACTGACGCGAAAGGCACGTACAAGCAAGTAGGCTGCACTGACGAACGGTCACATTTCGTCGGTAACCGCCTGGCACTTGCGCCACTGTCTAGCCAGAGCATGCCAGCCAGATGGCACATGGCCTCATAGCGAATGGAAATCACTGGGCCAGATAATTAGAACAAAGGGTTCTCAAACATGGATCACACACACCCTACTGTTGGTTGTATATCCACTTTCAAGAGGCAGGCATTTCAGGCACCCCGCAGTGCCACTGTGATCGACCCGAAGCGCGACAAGGAAGCCAACGGGTATTCAGGAATAACAACAAGAAGGCGGTCCGCCATGTTCAGACAATCGAAAATTCGCCAAGCTGGGCTCATTCTGTTTGCCACGACTTTGCTGTTGATATTGCCGAACCTGACACGTTTGTTCGGCTGACAGCAGCGGTGGCGCCAACAGGCAGCACACAGGTAACCTGCCGGCCTTGATGGTCGGAGATTGCCCATGCGCCACTGCCTTGCCCTGTTTGCGTTGTTCCTGAGCCTGCCGCTGTCGGCGGCGCAACTGCACCTTGAACTGGGTGCAAGCGTGCGCGAGTGGAGCAGCGCCGAGTTGCTAGGCCACCCACAGGCCCAAGATATCAGCGTCGATCAGGATGTTTCCTACAAACGCCCCATGCACTATCGGGCGGTGCCGTTGGCCACGCTGCTTGTAGGCGTGAGCCCCAGCGATCACCTGCAAGCCGTGGCACTGGATGGCTTTGCCGCCGAGATGCCCGCCGCACCGCTGCTCCAGCAAGGGCCGGCACGGGCCTGGCTGGCCGTGGAAGACCCCGACAAGCCCTGGCCCGCACTGGGCAAGGGCAAACCCAGCGCGGGGCCGTTTTATCTCGTGTGGACTGAACCCCGAGCCAGCGGCATCCGCCCGGAGCAGTGGCCATTCCAGATTTCCACCCTGCGTAAACTGGCGGCTGTCGAGACGCGGTTCCCGGCATTGCTACCCGACCCGAAGTTGCCCGCCGACAGCCCCGTGCGCCAGGGCTTTGCCTTGTTCCAGCAAAATTGCATGGCGTGCCACCGCCTGAACGGTGCCGGGGATGCGCAGATGGGGCCGGATTTGAATATGCCGCACAACCCGACCGAGTATTTTCAACCGGGTTATTTGCGCAAGTTGATTCGCGACCCGCAAAGCCTGCGGCAGTGGCCACAGGCAAAGATGCCGGGGTTTACTGAAAGTGTACTGAGTGAACAGGAGCTGGATGCGTTGCTGGCCTATCTGGGGCATATGGCCAAGCGCAGGCCTTGAGGGCTTCTTCGCGGCGTCACCCGCGAAGAAATGCAACAGCAAGCCTTCAGGCTGTCTGCCGTTCGTGCTTGACGCCCCACCCTTCCACCTCCCCCCCATAAGGTGTCACCAGCTGCTCAAAGGTCTCTTCAAAGTCGCCAATACCGCCATAGGTGGCGTACATGACCTTGCTCAGCTCCAGGTGCCAGACACCGTCGCCCAGCTCTTTCACCTGGGCATTGAGCGATTCGCCACGAAACTGCCCGGCGGCACGACGGGCCCCTGCTTCGTCGGGGAATACGGCATAGAACTCGATGGGGTGGATCTGGGTGAAGTCGAAACCGCCTGCTTTCATCTGGCGCAGGACGTTGGTGCTGATATCGTCGTTCTGGCTGCTCATGAATCGTCCTCCTGAATAAAGCAATGGATAGACTTTCCGTGCACTACGCACCTGCCGGCAATCAATGGCCGAACAGTTCGAGCTGATGCAAGACGCGAATTGAAACGGCGCCAACCCGCAGAATAGGCGGGCACCTTTCATCATCGTAGCGCCTGAACAGGCGCCACGCAAACGTGTGGGTCAAGGCGCTTCGTGGATGCTGGTGATGGTCACCCCACTATGCTCCTTGAGCCAGCGGGCGGTCGGGGAGATGGTGCGGTCCTGGAAGTCGTTGAGGTCCAGTTCATCCATAACCGGGAACAGCTGCGAACGGATGGCCCTTGCGGCTTCCTCTTCGCTGGGACGATGCTCAGCCCGCAGCATCATGGTGGACGGTTCGCCTTTTTGATCGGCAAAAGTGACTTCCCACTCTTTCATTGAACAAGTCCTCCCAATCCAGAGACACCAAGGTGTGATGCCTGATCAACTGACCTTGGGGCTGGGAAAATGTTCAGTCTGTAAGGGCCTCTTCGCGCGGCAGGCCCGCTCCCACAGGGATATCAGCGGCGGGATTGCGATGATATCCCTGTGGGAGCGGGCTTGCCCCGTGAATGGGCCGCAAAGCGGCCCCTTTTGCAGCCTTACTTCGGTGTGCCGTGTACCACACCGGCCGTGTTATCCAGCAGGCTCTTGGTCGCCGTCTGGATATACGCTTCCAGCTTCTTCAGCATTTCCGGCTGGTCCGGGCTTTCGATCAGCTCGGCCTTGAACTCGCTGCCCAGCTGGTAGCGGTACATCCGCGGGGTCATGTCCTTGGACTCGATCAGGATGCGGTCGCCCTGCACCAGGCCGACGATCTGCTCGCTGCCCGAGGGCTTGATCATGCCCATGCCCTGGTCACCCTCAGGCAGGTTGAGCAGGTCGCGCCCCCAGCACTGGTGGCGGGTCTCGCCACCCAGGCGGCCCATGATGGTCGGCACGATGTCGACCTGGGTGCCCACGGTGTGGTTCACCGCACCAAACTTCTCCTGAATGCCCGGGGCAATCAGCAGCAGCGGCACGTTGAAACGGCCCAGGTCCAGCTCGGTGACTTGCTGGTGGTTGCCAAAACCATGGTCGCCGACGATGACGAACAGTGTTTCCTTGAAGTAAGGCTCTTTGCGCGCCTTCTCGAAGAACTGGCCCAGCGCCCAGTCCGAATAACGCATGGCAGTGAGGTGCTCGTCCAGGCGGCCTTGCCCGGTGACCTTCTCGACCGGCAGGTCTTTGGGCAGCGCGTACGGGGTGTGGTTGGACAGGGTCTGCAGCAGCGCATAGATCGGCTTCTTGCCGTCGTGCTTGGCCAGTTCCTCGTTGCCGCGGTCGAACATGTCCTGGTCGGACACGCCCCAGGTCGGGTCGGAGAACACCGGGTTGACGAAGTCGTTACGGCCGATAAAGGTGGTCATGCCCTGGTTACCGAAGAACCCGGACTGGTTATCCCAGGCAAAATCGCCGTTGTAGACGTACACGTCGTCGTAATCACGGGCGCTGAGCAGTGCCGGCAAGCCTGACAGCTTGTGGCCACCTTCCGGGGTCTGCATCAGGTATTCGAAGCCTGGCAGGTTGGGGAAGCAGGCCATGGTGGCGAACATGCCCTGATGGGTATGGGTGCCGTTGGAGAAGAAGCGGTCGAACAGCAGGCCTTCTTTGGCCAGCTTGTCGAAGTACGGGGTGATGTTGTTGGGGCTGCCCAGCGCGCCCACCGAGTGGCCGGCGAAGCTTTCCATCAGGATCACCACCACGTTCTTGATCGGCAGGGTGCGCTCAGCCGGCGGCACGAAGTCGCGGCGGATAGCAGCCTCGTCGGCATCGACCAGGGTGTCGTGGGGGGTCAGCAGCTGTTCACGCACGCTTTGCGTGGCCACGTTCTGCTCCAGCACCGGCTTCCAGATGTTGGCGCGGTCTTCGCCAAAGCGGCTCTTGGCGGCGTCGATCAGTGTCAGGGTGCCGTTCAGGCCCAGCTGGTTGACGAAGTTGGAGTCGGTGGTGAAGGCATCACCCCAGCGCATTGGCGGGCCTTGGCGCAGGGTGCCACGGGCAGCGACCACGGCCACCAGCAAAATCACCATGAACACCGCCACGCGTTTGTACCACGGTGCAACGCGGTGCAGGCCATCGCCACGGGTGGCGCGGTCGATCCCTTTGAACAGCAGGCTCAGCAGCCAGGTGCCGAATGCCCAGGCCAGCAGGTAGCGCACCACCGGGAAACCGTACCAGAGCATGCTCATGACGGTTTTAGGGTCTTCCTTGATGTACTGGAACACCAAGCCGTTGAGGCGCTGGTGGAACTCGCGGTAGAAGTCCATTTCCATGAGGCCGAGGAACATCACCACGCTCGAGGTGAGGGTCAGCCAGAAGCGGAACACGCCACGCCGGGCCATCGCCCAGGGGCTGAGGATGGCCAGCAGCAGCGGAATGCTGAGGTACACCACTACCCGCAGGTCGAAGCGCAAGCCGTTGAGGAAGCCTTCGGCGACAGTCGAATAAGGGGTATCGCCGATCATGTCGCTGTTGTAGACCAGCAGCGCCAGACGCACGAGGCTGAGCATCAGCAGGATCACCAGGCCGCTGAGCAGCGTGTAGGCCAGGTGGGATTTCAGGGTCGGCGAAAACGACGTTCGCGCGCCCTGTTGCTTCAAGGCGTCCGTGTTAGCCATGAATGGGAAGGTCCTAGGATTGCGGTTTGCGAAGGGGCGCTGGCGCTAGACCAACGCAGCATTGTGCGGGTGCGGATTCTGTTTAAACCAATGTGAAAATTTTGTCACTGGGATGTTGCGGCTTTTGTCTGTGGCGGCCTCTTCGCGGGCTTGCCCGCTCCCACAGGAGCCCCACAACTGTTGAGAGCGGCGCAATACCTGTGGGAGCGGGCGAGCTCGCGAAAAGGCCGATGCAGGCGTTCAGATGCGCACATTCCCCCGCGGCCCGGCAATCGCCCAGATCACCAGCCCCACCACCGGCAGCAGTGCGATCAACAAGATCCACAACACCTTGATACCCACCTCGCTGCCACTCTTGATCACATTGAGGATGGCCCAGATATCCAGCGCCAGAATGATCAGCCCGACCAGGCTGTTGAATGTAGACCCCATGCTTAAACTCCTTGCCCAGAGGCTTTGCTGCACAGCATAGCCAGCTATCGCACCAATAGAAGGGAATCCTTGGCCGTTGGCGCAGGTCCCTGAGTAGACTGACTGCAATAATTGATTCGAGGTTCGCATGCCCCCCGCACACAGCCAAAGCGCCGCCCCAACGTCACTGCTGCACGCCTGGCGCCAGCAGGTAGCCAACACCCCCTGGCTCAGTGCCGGCCTGGGCCTGAGCCTGCTGGCTGTGGTCGCACTGCTGGCGGCCAGCTTCTGGAATGCGGTTAACGGCGACCATGCCGATAACCTGCACCTGGCCCTGCTGGGTGGGTTGTCCGGCTTTGGCGCCACCGCACTGGGTGCGGTGCTGGCAGTGGTGCTGCGCGACGTCAGCGCCCGCAACCAGGATGTGATGCTTGGTTTTGCCGCCGGCATGATGCTGGCCGCCAGTTCGTTTTCGCTGATTCTGCCGGGCCTGGACGCCGCCCGCGAGATCACCGGCAACGGCCCCGCTGCGGCCTTTACCGTGGTGTTAGGCATGGGCCTGGGCGTGCTGCTGATGCTGGGCCTGGACCGTTTCACCCCGCATGAGCACGAAAGTACCGGCCCGTGCGGCCCTGAGGCCGAGCGCATCAGCCGGGTGTGGTTGTTCGTGCTGGCGATCACCCTGCACAACCTCCCCGAAGGCATGGCGATTGGCGTGAGCTTCGCCAATGGCGACATGAACATCGGGCTGCCACTGACCAGCGCCATCGCCATTCAGGACATCCCTGAGGGGCTGGCCGTCGCGCTGGCCCTGCGCGCCACCGGGCTGTCGAACATGAAAGCCGCACTGGTTGCGATAGGGTCCGGGCTGATGGAGCCGCTGGGTGCGGTAATCGGGCTTGGGATTTCGACCGGCTTTGCCCTCGCCTACCCGATCAGCATGGGGCTGGCGGCGGGGGCGATGATCTTTGTGGTAAGCCACGAGGTGATCCCCGAAACCCACCGTAACGGGCACCAGACGGCGGCTACCCTGGGCTTGATGGGCGGGTTTGCGGTGATGATGTTTCTGGATACCGCGCTGGGCTGAAGTTTTGAGGTTGCCAGTGCCGGCCTCTTCGCGGGCTTGCCCGCTCCCACAGGAACTCCGCTGTCCTCAGGCCCAGTGTTATACCTTTGGGAGCGGGCAAGCCCGCGAAGAAACAACCGATGAAATCAGACGTGTACAGCGACTTTCAGGGCTTCGAGGGCCGGCTCGACCTTGATGCCCAGCTCGGCCCCCAGCTCCAGCACCCGCGCCAGGTCGTTCTGGCCCACCATCACCACCTGCAGCTCGTCATCCAGCAGCTGGCTGAAGTTCAACAGCACATAACCACCGGCTTCTTTGTTCAACGCGCCCATCTGTACCTGGATGCGGTTGAGCGCGGTGAGTGGCTCGGTGCGGGCCAGCTGCTTGGGCTTGAGGGTGAACGGCACGCTGTTGTCGAACGATTCGCTGATCTGCTGGAACAGGTCCTGGTAGCTGTCGGCCTGGAACACCACCGTGTCCGGCAGGCTGCCCAGCACCACCCATTCGCCCAAGGGGATGGGGAAGCTGTCGTCGTAGTTGATATCCGGGTTGGCTGCCAAGAAAGCGGCCGGGTCGGCGTAGGCCTGGGCGGCCTCGTCGGCGATGCGCTCGATGTCGGCCTCACGCATGCAGCCGGCGCCAATGAGGCTGATGAATTCGAGCAACTGAGTTTTCATGAAAGGGGGCCTGCGACGGGTGAAAAGTCGCCAAGGATAGCCGCAAATGCCCCCTTGCGGTTAGCCGGCCAGCGTTTGCAAGCGTGCAGCGGCGTCCACCGCACCCATGGTTTGTGCCGCCATCAGCGCGGTGGCGCCGCGGGCATCCTGGCGCGCCGGGTCGGCGCCCTGGGCCAACAGGTATTCAAGGATTTCGCTGCGGTTGAACATGGCCGCCAGCATCAACGCGGTGCGCCCGTCCTGCGCAGCGGCGTCCACCGGCACGCCGTGCTCCAGCAGCAGGCGGATCATCGCCAGGTCCCCCTTGAATGCAGCACCGGCAATGGGCAACTGGCCGTTGTCGTTGGCAATCAGCGGGTCGGCACCTTGCGCCAGTAGCACGCGCACCGCCTCGTGGTGGCCGTGGTAGCTGGCCAGCATCAGTAGCGTGTCACCCTTGTGGTTGCGCAGGTTGGCCGGCAGGCCGCTGGCGAGCAAGCGCCCAAGCATTTCGGCATCGCCCTGGCGGGCACGTTCGAATACCTGCTCTGCGAATGCAGCGGTTTCGTCATCGGTCATGGTCGCGGGCGCGGTTTGGCTGGACATCGGGAACCTCCTGGCATAAATGATTGCCCAAGTCTTTGTCAGGCACGCCATTGCGGTCAAAGGTTCAGATTCTATAGGGCCGATAGGTAAAGCCGGATCCGTGCAAAATGCACTGTGCAAAATGCACGACCATGCAACCTGCACGGTGCCGCCCCTGAAAACAACCCATAAGTGCCTGAATTTACTGGATTTTTCATTCAATCAAGTTCTGGCACGGTCGCTGCAACCATCAACTCATGTCTGCCACATAACAGCCAGGAGTTGATATGGACCTCATCCAGCAAAAGTTCGTCTCGGTATTTTCGGCCTATCAAGTGAACACCCAGGCGCGCCCTGATGGCGGGGTGTTGCTTACCCTGCGCGCGACGGATGGCAAGGTGACCCGCCGGGTGTTGACCTATGGGCAACTGCACAGCGCCGAACAGCTGTCCTGGGCGATCAGCGCCATCCGCCGTGACCTGGCTGAACAGGCGAGTGAATTGCCGGTTATTACCATGTTGCAGAGCCAGCAACGGTTTGCCTTGCCGACCTATCGCTGAGTTTTGTGTTGCCTGATCTGGCCTCTTCGCAGCACAAGGCTGCTCCTACAAGTGAACGCGATCGGCGACCGGACGCGATCTCCTGTAGGAGCAGCCTTATGCTGCGAAGAGGACGGCAAGGCCATTAGAATTGGTCAATCCCCAGAAATGCCCGCGCAGTCGCATCCCCGGTAAACTGCGCCTGCACGCCTTGCTCGCTGCCATACAGACGCAGCGCCAGGCAAAACGGCGTATCGCCCAGCTCTACCCAGCGACGCGTGCCCGCTGGCACCACTAGCTGGTCACCCTTCTCGCACAGCACCGAATACACCCAGTCGCCCAACCGCAGGCCAACCTGAGCACGTCCACTGACCACGGCAAACACCTCTTCGGCGCCATGCACATGCTCATCGCGAATATCAGCCTGCACCGGAGCTTCACCGTCACGGTTCAACAACACGTAGGCCTTGCTGCCATGTGCCGTCATCAACTGGTCCAGATGCTCACGGCATACGTCCAGCACCTCGTCTTGCGCTGTGCCGGGCCGCACCCGCAGGCCATGCTCGCGGTGGGTAAAACGCACGCCCTGTTCGGCCAGGGTGGCGGCGATGTCCTCGTGGTGGGTCAGCACCTTGTTCGGCAGTTCCGGGCTGGCGGGGTGGAAAACGCTGAGAATGCTCATCAGGGGCGGGTCCTGGTCGGTTGCGAACAAAGGGCAATGATAACGGCTGCAGCCAAGGCTGCGGCACTGGCCATACCAAAGGTGAAGGTGGGGCCCAGCAGTTTCCAGCTGTAGCCCGAATACAATGCCCCCAGCGCACCGCCGGTGCCCGACAGCGCCGCGTACAATGCCTGGCCCTGGCCCTGCTGGCGGGCGCCGAAACTGGCTTGCACGAACGCGATGCTGGCAGCGTGGAAGCAGCCGAAGGTGGCCGCGTGCAGCAGCTGGGCGAAGATCAGCACGGCCGGTTCCTGGGCCAGATTGCCCAGCAACACCCAACGCAGCGCCGCCAGCAGGAAGCTGACCAGCAATACGCGTTGCACACTGAAGCGCGCGAACAGCCGGCTCATGACCATGAACATCAGCACCTCGGCCACCACCCCCAGCGCCCACAGCAGGCCGATGGCACTGCGGCTGTAGCCCAGGTGCTCAAGGTGCAGGGTAAGGAAGGTGTAGTACGGCCCGTGGCTGAGTTGCATCAGCGCCACACAGGCGTAGAACGCGATCACCCCCGGGGCACGCAACTGCTGCACAAAACCACCCGCCCCGCTGCGCTCGCCCTGCTCCACCGGCTGGGCATTGGGCACCCACAGGCTGGCGGCGACGATGCCGGCCATGATCGTGACCAGGGCCACCGGGTAGATGTCCAGGCTCAGCCATTCGAACAGGCGGCCCAAGCCAACCACCGTGAGGATGAAGCCGATCGAGCCCCACAGGCGCACCTGGCTGTAGCGCGCTGTTTGCCCGTGCAGGTGGGCCAGGGTGATGACCTCGAACTGCGGCAGCACGGCGTGCCAGAAGAACGCATGCAGGGCCATCACCAGCGCCAGCCAGGCGTAGCTTTTGCCGAAGAAGATCAGGGCGAAGGTGGCCAGGGTAGACAACGCGCCCAGGCGCACGATCAGCAAGCGCTGGCCGGTACGGTCGCCCAGCCAGCCCCACAGGTTGGGGGCGATGCAGCGCATCAGCATGGGAATGGCCACCAGCTCGCCGATGCGCGCCGGGGAGAAGCCCAGGTGGTCGAAGTACAGCGCCAGGAAGGGGGCGGTGGAGCCTAGCAGGGCGAAGTAAAAGAGGTAGAAGCTGGACAGGCGCCAGTAGGGAATTGCGGGCATGGGTTCAGCCAATCATGTTGTGTCCTGCAGTGGCCTCTTCGCGGGCTTGCCCGCTCCCACAGGGATATCACAGGACCTGAGGGCCGCGTAATACCTGTGGGAGCGGGCAAGCCCGCGAAGAGGCCTGTGCAGGTGAATCAGAGCTGGCCCAGCACCGGGGTGGTTACCTTCACATCGGCATTCTGTGCGCGGTGGCGCAGCAGGTGGTCCATCAGCGCGATGGCCATCATCGCCTCGGCGATCGGCGTGGCGCGGATGCCCACGCACGGGTCGTGGCGGCCTTTGGTGATGACGTCCACCGGGTTGCCGTCGACGTCGATCGAGCGGCCCGGGGTGGTGATGCTGGAGGTCGGTTTCAGCGCCAGGTGGGCAACGATTGGCTGGCCCGAAGAAATGCCGCCCAGGATGCCGCCGGCGTTGTTGCTGAGGAAGCCTTCCGGGGTGAGCTCGTCACGGTGCTCGGTGCCGCGCTGGGCCACGCTGGCGAAGCCGGCGCCGATTTCCACGCCCTTGACCGCGTTGATGCTCATCAGCGCATGGGCCAGTTCTGCGTCCAGGCGGTCGAAGATTGGTTCGCCCAGGCCCGGCATCACGCCCTCGGCCACCACGGTGATCTTGGCACCCACCGAGTCCTGGTCACGGCGCAGTTGGTCCATGTACGCCTCCAGCTCCGGCACCTTGTCCGGGTCGGGGCTGAAGAAGGCGTTCTGCTCCACCGACTCCCAGGTCTTGAACGGGATTTCGATCGGGCCCAACTGGCTCATGTAGCCACGCACGGTGATGCCCTGGGTGGCCAGGTACTTCTTGGCGATGGCACCGGCGGCCACGCGCATGGCGGTTTCGCGGGCCGAGCTGCGGCCACCGCCGCGGTAGTCGCGGATGCCGTACTTGTGATGGTAGGTGTAGTCGGCGTGGGCCGGGCGGAACAGGTCCTTGATGGCCGAGTAGTCCTTGGACTTCTGGTCGGTGTTGCGGATCAGCAGGCCGATCGAGCAGCCGGTGGTGCGGCCTTCGAACACGCCGGAAAGGATTTCCACCTCATCGGCTTCCTGGCGCTGGGTGGTGTGCCGGCTGGTGCCGGGCTTGCGCCGGTCTAGGTCGTGCTGCAGGTCGGCCAGGGAAATTTCCAGGCCCGGTGGGCATCCATCGACAATGGCGACCAACGCCGGGCCATGGCTTTCGCCAGCGGTGGTGACAGTGAACAGCTTGCCGTAGGTATTACCGGACATGGACGCTCCGCGAGTTCTGCCTGAAATGGACGAAAGCGGCAGTATACAGATGGTTGGGCTGCCTGTGCGGGCCTCTTCGCGGGTAAACCCGCTCCCACAGGTACCCCTACATACCCAAAAGACTGTGCGGTCCCTGTGGGAGCGGGTTTACCCGCGAAAGGGCCTGGCCTGCCATGCGCAGAACCTTCCCGCAAACACTGGGTCAAACCTTCATCTCCCCATGTAGTACCGCATGATGTCGCGCCTCGTCGCCTTGCTCTTCCTGCTGTGCACCGGCCTGGCCCAGGCCGCCGCCCCTACTGTGCTGCAACGCCCGATCGACCTGGACACTGGCCAAGGCGTGCTGCATGGCAGCCTGCTGCTGCCGCAACAGGCCACCCCGCCGCCGGTGGTGCTGATCATCGCTGGCTCCGGCCCCACAGACCGCGACGGCAACAACCCGGCGTCGGGCCGCATCGACAACCTCAAGCGGCTGGCTCTGCTGCTGGCCAACGAGCACATCGCCAGCGTGCGCTATGACAAACGCGGGGTGGCTGCCAGCCAGCCGGCCACGCCCGATGAGCGCGACCTCAGCGTGGAGCGCTACGTGGCCGATGTGGTCGCCTGGAGCCACAAACTCAAGGCCGACCCGCGCTTCGGCCCGCTGATCCTGGTCGGCCATAGCGAAGGCGCGCTGATCGCCAGCCTGGCCGCCGAGCAGGCCGGCGCCAGCGCAGTGATCACCCTGGCCGGCAGCGGCAGGCCGCTGGCCGACGTACTGCGTGAGCAACTGGCCCAGCGCCTGCCCCCGGCGCAACTGGCCGGTGGCAGCGCCCTGCTCGACCGCCTGCAGGCCGGGCAAACCAGCCTTGAAGTGCCCGCGCCACTGCGCCAGGTGTTCCGCCCCAGCGTGCAGCCGTACCTGATCTCGCTGTTCCAGCAGAACCCGGCGGCAGCCTTTGCCCGCCTGCCCATGCCCGCATTGATCGTGCAGGGGCGCAACGACGTGCAGGTGGACGTGACCGACGCCGAACGGCTGAAGGCGGCCAAGCCAGATGCGCAGCTTGTACTGATCGACGGCATGAACCACATGCTGCGCATCAGCCCCAAGGGCATGAGCCAGCAGCGCGACAGCTACCTCAACCCCGAGCTGCCGCTGGCGCGCGAACTGGGTGAGCGAATTGTGACGTTCATCCAGCATTTGCCTTCGGCGTGAGGTAAACGGGCTCAGGTCCGTGGCAAGCCTGCCGATACAACAGGCATAGCCGAGGACAAGCCTGATGACCACCGCCCCCGCCGCCGTAGAGCCGGCCGAAGAACCCCAGGAAAGCCCTGCCCTGCCTTGGGCCGAGCTGGCCGCCGAACACTTCCAGCTGCTGCGCCTGGCCGCTCTGCCCACCGACCGCAGCACCGGCGCACGGCCGCTGCGCTTTGTGCAGTTCGGCTATGCCGAGCGCCACGACAAGGCCCACAGCCTGCTGCGCATGGAAATCCAGCTGCCTGGGCAAAAGGTGCACAAAGAGCAAAACCGCCTGGATATCCGCGTCGACCATGCCGAGCGACTGGTGCGCATTGGCAGTGAACATGGCCTGCAACTGGAGCCGGTGAACCGTGGCATCGGCCGCTTCATGCTGGCCCAGGCCGTACAGTGGCTGCAGCGTAAATGGCCGCACTACCGGGTGGAAGGCATGGCGCTGCCGAACAAGGATTCCCTCAACGAGGACTCACGCCTGCGCCGTGACCACTGCTTGCGCGGGGTGGGTATCGAGGTGGAGTACGAGGACGGTCAGCACCTGAAGGGACGTACCGTGGACATGACCGTCGGCCAGCTGAAGGCCGCATGGAGCAACGAGCGCTTGCAGCGGGTGGACATTCTGGATGCTGCCAACCTGCTGCAGCAGGCGGACCAGCAGTTGCAGGAAAAGGAAGGGCAACTGCGCGAGCGTGATGAACGGGTGGCCAAGTACCACCGCGAAGACAGCGGGCTGCGCTTTACCATTACCTGCCTGGTGGCGTTTGCGGTGTTTCAGGCGGGGTTATTGATCTGGATAGCCACCCGCTGATATCGCGTGAGCGGGTGGATATTGGGGCCGCTTTGCGGCCCCAGATAGCCTAAACGCGGGCCTTGAACAATTCCTGATGCTGGCGGCACTGCTCCGCGGTGAGCATGAACACCCCATGCCCGCCACGCTCGAACTCCAGCCAGGCAAAGTCCACTTCGGGGTACAACGCCTCGACATGGATCTGGCTGTTGCCCACTTCAACAATCAGCAAGCCCTTGTCGGTCAGGTGGTCTGCAGCTTCCGCCAGCATGCGCCGCACCAGGTCCAGGCCGTCGTTGCCGCAGGCCAGGCCCAGTTCTGGCTCGTGGTGGTACTCGGCCGGCATGTCGTCGAAGTCTTCGGCATCGACATACGGCGGGTTGGACAGGATCAGGTCGAAACGCTGCCCCGGCAAACCGCCAAAGCCATCGCCCTGCACGGTGTACACACGGCCGTCCAGGCCATGGCGCTCGATATTCTGGTTGGCCACTTCAAGGGCCTCGAACGACAGGTCGGCCAGCACCACCTCGGCCTCGGGGAACACGTCGGCCGCGACGATACCGATGCAGCCCGAACCCGTGCACAGGTCGAGAATGCGCGCCGGCTCGCTCGCCAGCCACGGCTCGAAGCGTTTTTCGATCAGTTGGCCAATGGGCGAGCGCGGCACCAGCACACGTTCGTCGACGATGAACGACATGCCGCAGAACCAGGCTTCGCCCAACAGATAGGCGGCTGGCACCCGCTCTTCGATACGGCGCTTGAGCAAATGCTGCAGGCGTACCCGCTCGTCGTCCTCGAGCATGCAGTCCAGGTAGCTGTCGGCCACCTCCCATGGCAGGTGCACTGCGCCCAGCACCAGCAGGCGGGCCTCGTCCCAGGCGTTGTCGGCACCGTGGCCGAAGAACAGGTCGTGCTCGTGGAAGCGGCTGACCGCCCAGCGGATGTAGTCGCGCAGCGTGCGCAGACGGGATGTGATCACGGGGTACTCCTATTTCAGACCGGACAAAAGTCTAACAGCCCCACCCGCACATTTGTTCGTTTGCAGCGCCCAAAGGCTAGCCACAGGCCAGTAACCATGCCGCTTGCGTTGTCAACCATTCCCATTGGCGTCAAGGCAGGGGAGAATAGGTATACAAAAGCCCTTCCAAGGAGCCCTTGATGTCTGTTCCAACCACGATGTTCCGCCTCACTGGCCGCGACTACCCGCCGGCCAAGCTGAGCCACGCCAGCCTGATCATCATCGATGCGCAAAAGGAGTACCTCAGTGGGCCCCTGCAGCTGTCGGGCATGGACGAGGCCGTGGCCAACATCGCCAGGTTGCTCGACGCCGCCCGTAAAAGCGGCCGTCCGATCATCCATGTTCGCCACCTGGGCACAGTCGGTGGCCGCTTCGATCCACAGGGGCCTGCCGGCCAGTTCATTCCGGGGCTGGAGCCGCTGGAAGGTGAAATCGTCATTGAAAAGCGCATGCCCAACGCATTCAAGAACACCCAACTGCACGAAACGCTGCAGGCGCTTGGCCATCTCGACCTGATTGTCTGCGGCTTCATGAGCCATTCCAGCGTCAGCACCACCGTTCGCCGCGCCAAGGACTATGGTTACCGGTGCACCCTGGTGGAAGACGCCTCGGCAACCCGCGACCTGGCCTTCAAGGATGGCGTCATCCCGGCGGCGCAGATTCACCAGTGCGAAATGGCCGTCATGGCCGACAACTTCGCTTGCGTGGCCCCCACCGCCAGCCTGATCTGAGCGGCTGGGCATGACCGCCCGGCAGCCGGGCGGAACCCGATGGGCGGCGGCAGGTCGAATTCCGGATATCCACAGAGGAGAGCGGAATGAAGCTTAAAGGCAGTTTCGACGCCAAGCGCCTGCGCACGCGCCAGCCGCGTAACTGGGGTGCCCGCCTGGCGGCCGGCCTGTCGGCGCTGCTGGCGACCCTGGGCGTGCTGCTGGCCATGGCCGGCGTCGCAGGCCTGCTGGGCAACTACCCTGCCCTGCAAGAACTCAATACCAACAAGCCATTGTCCAGCATCCTCACCGGGGCTGGCTTGTTGTTGCTGTGGCTGGGCGTGCGCTTCTGGCGGCGCAGCCGCATTCGCTTGCGTCGCGGGCGGGAATTGAACCTGTCGCCGCACCTGATGAAAAAGCACGACTGATGATTTTATGTCGCCTGTGCGGGCCTCTTCGCGGGTAAACCCGCTCCCACAGGTACACCGCTGCCCTCAGGTCCAGTGATATCCCTGTGGGAGCGGGTTCACCCGCGAAGAGGCCCGCACAGGCTGCACATGGCCCCACAGTCGCGTAAACTACGCCGCCCACGTGGAGGCATCATGCAAGACGACGATTTTTCCCTGTTCAAGGCCGAAGTACGTGGCGTAAAGCAAATTCGCCACGACCGCGCCGAAGTCGGCAAGCCCAAGGCCGACCGCCAGAAGCTGGCCGGGCTGCGCCAGGCTGCAACCGTGCGCAGTGACAAGGCCCTGGTCATCGACGGCATGTCCGACCAGTTCGTCATCGACGTTGGCGCCGAAGACGAGCTCATGTGGCGCCGCGACGGCGTTCAGGAAGGCCAGCTGCGCAAGCTGAAGCTTGGCCAGATCCCGTTCGAGGGCAGCCTCGACCTGCACGGCATGACCGTGGAAAGGGCCCGCGAAACCCTGTGGGACTTCATAGCCGAAGCCACCAAGCTGGAAGTGCGCTGCGTACGGGTTACCCACGGCAAGGCGGCACGCCTGGACGGCAAGCGCCCGATGATCAAGAGCCACGTCAACACCTGGCTGCGCCAGCACCCGCAAGTGCTCGGTTTTGCCTCGTGCAGCGCCCGCCACGGCGGCACTGGCGCGGTGTATGTGATGCTCAAGCGAACCATGCTCGAAGGCCGCGACGAGTAACGCCGCGCTTGCAGCGCCGCCCTCACCGCCGTAACCTTCGTTTTTGCGATTTTTTCCCACAGGTAGATCCATGTCCCTGGAACAGAACTACACCGAGATCCTCAGCCAGATTGGCGAGGACGTCTCCCGTGAGGGCCTGCTCGACACGCCCAAGCGGGCTGCAAAGGCGATGAAGTACCTTTGCCGCGGTTATGAGCAAACACTGGAAGAAGTCACCAACAACGCTTTGTTCAGCTCTGACAACAGCGAAATGGTGCTGGTCCGGGACATCGAGCTGTACTCGATGTGCGAACACCACATGCTGCCGTTCATCGGCAAGGCACACGTGGCCTACCTGCCCAAGGGCAAGGTACTGGGCCTGTCGAAGGTAGCGCGCATCGTCGACATGTATGCCCGTCGCCTGCAGATCCAGGAAAACCTCAGCCGCCAGATCGCCGAAGCCGTGCAGCAGGTCACCGGTGCCGCCGGTGTAGCCGTGGTGGTCGAGGCCAAGCACATGTGCATGATGATGCGCGGTGTCGAGAAGCAGAACTCGACCATGATCACCTCGGTGATGCTGGGTGAGTTCCGCGATAACGCCGCCACCCGCAGCGAGTTCCTCAGCCTGATCAAGTGATTGGCTGCTGACCCCAAGCCGACCCCCTCCGGGTCGGCTTTTGCATTTCAGGAGTTGCCCATGATCGTCAAAGCCCTGCGGGTTGGCCTCGGCCAGCTCATCGTGTTCGCTGACTGGATCAGCCGCCCGGCCAAGCGCAAGCGCGACGCCGCTGCCCAGGCCCGCGTCGAGCAGGCGGCCAAGGGCCTGGAGCTGTACCAGTTCCATGCCTGCCCGTTCTGCGTCAAGACCCGCCGTACCCTGCACCGGCTGAACGTGCCGGTGGCGCTGCGCGATGCCAAGAACGACCCGGTGCACCGCCAGGCCCTGCAGGAAGGTGGCGGCCGGGTGAAAGTGCCGTGCCTGCGCATTGAAGAGGCCGGCAAGGTGACCTGGATGTATGAGTCCAAAGCCATCATCGCCTACCTGGATGAGCGGTTTGCGTCGGCCTGACAGATTCTAGTCATCCTGTGCCGGCGAGAGGGCCAGCACAGGCTGACAATCAACCCACCATCGGCACATGCCGCGGGTGGCTGCTGACACGCTCCAGCCAGGCCCTTACCGCCGGGTACTCCGCCAGGTCGAAGCCGCCCTGCTGCGCCACATGGGTGTAGGCATACAAGGCCACATCGGCAATCGAGTACTGATCACCCACCAGGTAAGGCGTCATCTGCAGCTGTCGCTCCATCACCCTCAGTGCCTTGTAGCCGCCCTTGTGCAGCTTGCGGTACTCATCTAGCCGCTCATCCGGCAGCCCCAGGTAAAACTGGATAAAGCGCGCCACGGCAATGTACGGCTCATGGCTGTACTGCTCGAAGAACTGCCACTGCAACACCTGCGTGCGCAGGCGCGGTTCGCTGGGCAGGAACTCGCTGCCATCGGCCAGGAAGTTGAGAATGGCATTGGACTCCCACAGGTAGCTGCCGTCCTCCAGCTCCAGCACGGGCACCTTGCCGTTGGGGTTCATCGCCAGAAACTCGGGCGTTTCGGTCTCGCCCTTGAGGATGTCCACCGGGTGCCATTCATATGGCCGGCCCAGCAGGCTCAACATCAGCTTGACCTTGTAGCAGTTGCCCGACTGGTAGTCGCCATAGACCTTGTACATCGCCCCTCTCCCCTGTCGCCGTATCTGAATCGCCCTTGTAGGAGCAGCCTTGCGCTGCGAAGAGGCCGTTTCAGCCCATGCATTTGCTGCGCCTGTAAGGGCCTCTTCGCAGCACAAGGCTGCTCCTACAAAAGGCAGGTGCCAAACCGTGCAGTTTTTTAATTGCGCCCAATAGTTGGCGACTGTACGGCTAAAAGCAATGGCCGCTGTATGGCAAGGATCAATCTTGCTCGCTGTAGTCTGAAAAAACTGCTTACACCTTTACAAGGACTTTGTTCATGACCGATGCCACTTCCGCACGCCTGCGGCCCCTGGCAGATACCTCCCCGTCGGCGGTGGTCGCCGGCTTCATCGCCATGCTCACCGGCTATACCAGTTCGCTGGTGCTGATGTTCCAGGCTGGCCAGGCGGCCGGGCTGACCACCGCGCAGATTTCGTCATGGATCTGGGCGCTGTCGATCGGCATGGCGGTGTGCAGCATCGGCCTGTCGCTGCGCTATCGCACGCCGGTCACCGTGGCCTGGTCCACCCCCGGCGCCGCGTTGCTGATCACCAGCCTGGGCGGGGTGAGCTATGGCGAGGCCATTGGTGCCTATATCACCTGTGCCGTGCTGGTGCTCATCTGCGGCCTCACTGGCAGCTTCGAGCGCCTGGTCAAGCGTATCCCGGCCTCGCTGGCCTCGGCGTTGCTGGCGGGCATCCTGTTCAAGATCGGCAGCGAAATCTTCGTTGCGGCGCAGCATCGCACATTGCTGGTGCTGGGCATGTTCTTCAGCTACCTGTTGGTCAAGCGGCTGTCGCCGCGTTACTGCGTGCTGGCGGCGCTGCTGGTGGGCACGGCACTGTCCGGCGCCCTGGGCCTGCTGGACTTCAGCGGCTTCCACCTGGAAGTGGCCAAGCCGGTGTGGACCACTCCGAGCTTCTCGCTGGCGGCCACCATCAGCATTGGCATTCCGCTGTTCGTGGTGGCCATGACCTCGCAGAACATGCCCGGCGTGGCCGTGCTGCGCGCCGACGGCTACCAGGTGCCAGCCTCGCCGCTGATTTCGGCCACGGGCTTTGCCTCCCTGCTGCTGGCGCCATTCGGCTCGCACGGGGTCAACCTGGCGGCGATCAGCGCAGCGATCTGCACCGGGCCGCACGCCCATGAAGATCCGAGCAAGCGCTATACCGCCGCGGTGTGGTGCGGGATTTTCTACGGTATTGCCGGGGTGTTCGGCGCGACGTTGGCGGCGCTGTTTGCAGCGTTGCCGAAAGAGCTGGTGCTGTCGATTGCCGCACTGGCACTGTTCGGCTCCATCATGAACGGGTTGACCGTGGCCATGAGCGAAGCGCGCGAGCGCGAAGCGGCGGTGATTACCTTCATGGTGACGGCTTCGGGGCTGACCTTGTTCTCGATTGGCTCGGCGTTCTGGGGGATTGTGGCGGGGGTGCTGGCCTTGATGATCCTCAACCCGCGCAAGGCCTGAGGTTTTTATTGTCTGGACTGGCCCCTTCGCGGGTAAACCCGCTCCCACAGGTCTAGCGCTGTTTTCAAGTCCAGTGATATCCCTGTGGGAGCGGGTTTACCCGCGAAGAGGCCGGTCCAGGCGACAGATACTCATCGCCAGGCTCACAACCTGAAATGCCCCACCATCCCCTTCAAATCGGTGCCCAACTGCGCCAGTTGCACACTCGACCGGGCATTGTCCTGCATCGCCAGCGCCGCCTGGTCCGCACTGCCACGAATCTGCGTGACACTGCGGCTGATCTCTTCCGCCACCGAGCTCTGCTGCTCGGCTGCCGCGGCAATCTGCTGGTTCATCTGCTGGATCAATGAAACCGCAGCCGCAATGCTGCCCAGCGCGCTTTCCGTCTGCAGCGCATCAGCCACCGCCAACCGCACCAGCTCAGTGCTGCCACGAATCTGCGCCACCGACTGCTGGGCGTTACCGCGCAGGCTGGCAACCAGTACCTCGATCTGCTCGGTAGACTGCCGGGTACGCCGCGCCAACGCACGCACCTCGTCGGCCACCACAGCAAAACCACGCCCCTGCTCGCCAGCGCGGGCAGCCTCGATGGCGGCGTTCAGCGCCAGCAGGTTGGTCTGCTCGGCCACGCTCTTGATCACCTCCAGCACGTCACCAATGGTATGGATTTCGGCACTGAGGCTGTCGATGCCGGCGCTGGCGGTTTCTGCCGCCGCCGCCAACTGCTCGATGCGCTGCATGCTCTGGCGCACCACCTGTTGCCCCGACTCAACCTTGTCATCCGCCGCCTGGGCAGCCTGCGCCGCTTCCTCGGCATTGCGCGCCACATCGTGCACGGTGGCAGTCATCTGCTGCATGGCAGTGGCCACCTGCTCGGTTTCCTCCTTCTGGCTGCCCACCTCGCGATTGGTCTGCTCCGTCACTGCCGACAACGCCTGAGCGCTACCCGCCAGTTGTTCGATGCCTTGCTGCAAGCCGCTGACAATGCCTGAAAGGCCTGCGGCCATCTGCTGCATGGCCTGCATCAGCTGCCCCACCTCGTCACCACGCGGTGCCTGGGCGTCAAAACCCAGCTCGCCAGCGGCAATGCGCTGGGCGCGGGCGATCACATGCTTGAGCGGGCCGACCACCGCGCGGGTGATCAGCCAGGCGGCCAGCACACCCACCAGCAATGCCAGGCCGGTGGCCAGGGCAATAGCCACGGCATTGCGTTGCAGCTCACCCTGCAGCGCCTGCTCCTGCCCCAGGTAAGCCTGGTCGACCCTCCCGGTGACTTGCTCGGCACTGGCCTGCAACTGGGCTTTCAGCCCTTGCTCGCGGGCCAACTGGTCGGTGTATTCGTTGAGTTTTTCCGAGAAGCTGCCGATGTGCCCCGCCACCTCGCCCAGCACGCTCTGGTAACCGGCATCACTGACCGCGGCCTGCAACTGGCCAACCAGGCTGGCGGCCTCCACCGTCTGGGCGATACGCTCCTGGCTAACGCCCTCTTCGCCCTTGCGGCTTTTTTCCAGGCGCACCCGCGCTTCGTCCATGGCCTGCAACATCAGCCGCGACACTTGCGCCACGTGCGCAGCCTGCTCAAGAAACTCGCCCCCCTGCTGGCCTTGGGACTGCTTGAGTGTGTATACGCCGTCGTCGGCCAGGCCGGCCTGCAGCACATCAAGGTTATTGGCGACGCTGGACACCGACCAGCTGGCCATGTCCAGCGCCAGCTCCTTGGCCTGCACCGCCGCCACATAAGCTTCGAACGCCTGGCCGTAGGCAACCAGATCGGTTTCGGCCGCCACCAGCGCCGGCAGGCCTCGGGCCCGCTCGGCCAAGCCCTGCAAGCCGCTGCGCAAGGCCTCGGCCTGCTGGATGTCGGAACGCAGGGCGAACGCCTGCTCATGCTGACGCAAACGCAGCAGGTCGGTATTAAACTGTGCCAGCTGGCGCAAACTGTCGAAGCGCTGGCCCACGCTGTGCAGCGCGGCGATGCCGATGGCCGCCACCGCCAGGGTCAGTACCAGCACCAAGGCAAAGCCCAGGCCGAGTTTGCGGGCCATGCCCAGGTTGGCCAGCACACTGTGCTTGCTCGCGCCCATCGCCGATTCCCCTTCTGCGTGCGAGGTTATCCCGAAGGCCAAGGGTGGCAACGTTGCCCGCCGATGAACAAGGGCCTGGCGTCAGGATAGTGTCAAATAGCCATGGACGTGTCGTTTTCAGCTTGGCAGAGGTCGCCCCGCATGCTGGAGGAAGGCCTGGGCACGGGAATCCTGCCCATAGGCGACATTGATGCGTAGCCAGCTGCTGGGCGTGCCTTGGTAATCGAACGCGCTGCCCGGGGTAAGCAGAACCGCATGCTCCCGCGCCACCTGCTCAAGGCTGGCGAAGTCCCGGCCGGGCACGCGCGCCCAGACGAACATGCCGCCACAAGGCTCACAAAATACCTGCCAACCCGCCTGCTCCAGCTGGCCCAGCAGCTTGGCCATGTGCTGGCCAAGGCGTACGCGCAGGCGTTGCACGCTCTTGCGGTAGCTGCCATTGGCGAGCATCTGGCCCACCACCTGCTCGGCAAAGCGTGACGTGCCGATACCGCTGACCATCTTCAGCTCGGCCAGACGCGCCAGCAACGCAGGGTCGGCGACCAGGTAGCCGACCCGCAACGAACTGCTGAGGGTTTTCGAAAAGCTGGCCATGTAGATCACCCGTTGCTCGCTGTCGAGGGTGGCCAGGCGTGTAGCCGGGCCCTCCTGGAAGTCGGCGTAGATATCATCCTCGACAATGCGCAGATCATGTTCACGGGCCAGTTCGAGCAGGCGGTAGGCGACTTTGGGTGTCAGGCTGGTGCCGGTAGGGTTCTGGTAAAGGCTGTTGATAAACAGGCAGCGCGGCTTGTGCGTGGCCAGCAGGGTTTCGACGGCCGCCAGGTCCGGGCCCTCTGCGGTACGCGGTACCGGCAGCATGTGCACCTGGTGCTGACGCAGCAGGTTGTACAGGTTGTAGTAACCAGGGTTTTCCACCAATACCGTGTCGCCTGGACGCAGCAGGGTGCGCACCAGCAGGTCGAGGCCGTGGCTGGCGCCGTGGGTGGTGAGGATGTGCTCGGGACCGGCAGCGATGCCCAGCTGCGCCAGGCGCTTGTGCAATTGCTGACGCAGGCTGGCCAGGCCCAAGGGAGGGCAGTAGTCGAACAGGTCCTGCGCGGCGCCGCGGCTTACCTGCCGCACCGCTTGGGCCAGCTCGGTGGCGGCGCGCCAATTGCTGGGCAGCCAGCCGCAGCCCAGTTTCAGCAACTCGTCATGGCCCTCGCGAAACTGCCGCCAGTTGCCGTCGCCAGACTCCCCCCAGGGTGGCGTATCGTCAATCGGGGGCCCGGGCTTGCGCTCGGCGACAAAAAAGCCGGTGCCGTGGCGGGCCTCCAGCCAGCCGCTGGCGACCAGGCGGTCGTAGGCCTCGATCACACAGGACGCGCTGACCGCCTGGCTGCGGGCCAGCGCGCGGATCGATGGCAGGCGTGCGCCGGGGCGCAGGCGTTGCTGGTCGATCCAGGCTTGCAGGTGGTCGGTGAGTTGCTGCACCAATGGGGTGGGGCCGGTGCGATCGAGTGAGAAGTGCATGGCTAAGTGTTCGCAAATTTTTGGCGAACAGTTAAGCATAAATGGAGTGACGGTGTGTCTGGCAGATGGAATAGCCTGGCATCAGAGTGAGCAGGCCCGGCCCTTTCGCGGGTGAACCCGCTCCCACAGGCTTTTCACTCCTCTCGCGGCTGTGGTGATCCTGTGGGAGCGGGTTCACCCGCGAAAGGGCCGGTACAGCCACTAGAGAAACCAGGACCCCTACCCATGCCCTCCGCCCCGGCCCGTCTGGCCTTCGCCCTCTGCCTGATCACCCTGGCCGTCAACCTGCAGGCCCCGCTGTACATCACCTACGCCGACCTTTCCGGCCAGGGCGCCGCTGCCACTGCGGTGGCGTTCTCCGGGTATGTGCTGGGCGTACTGCCCGTGCTACTGGCCCTGGGCGGCCTGGCCGACCGGGTCGGGCGCCGGCCACTGATTGTGGCAGCACTTGCATTGTCGATGATCGCCACCTTGCTGATGCTGCTGGCCCCTAGTCTGCAAACCCTGGGCCTTGCCCGGCTGTTCCTGGGCCTGGGCACCGGGCTGGCTTCGGCGACGGCCACCGCCTATATGGGCGAGCTGATGGGCGGTGAGCACACAACCCGCGCGGCCAACTGGGTCACCGCCAGCACCTCGCTGGGCTTTGGCCTGGGCGCAGCGCTGACCAGCCTGTTCCTGCTGCGCGGCCCCAGCCTGACCCCAGGCAGCTTCCACCTGCAACTGCTGTTGGCAGCCCTGGCCATCGTGCTGGTATGGCGCCTGCCCGCCCCCCGCCCGGCACAGCACAACCCCATGCTGCGCCTGCCCTGCTACCCGCGTGGCAGCGTGACCTATGGCCTGGCAATTTTGCTGGCATGGGCCTGCGTGGGCCTGGTGATCGCCTTGCTGCCAAGCATCCTGCGCCAGCATGGCCTTAGTGCCTGGTCAGGGTTTTCGACCTTCTGCGTGATCAGCTGCGGGCTGTTGTTCCAGCCGATGGCCCGGCGCCTGAGCAGCCGCACGGCCACGCTGCTGGGGCTACTGATACTGCCCTGCAGCTATTCCGTGCTGGCCTGGGGCGCGGACAGCGGGCAACTGAGTGCGGTATTGCTGGGTGCTGTGGCGGCCAGCAGCGCGTGCTACGGGTTTATCTACCTGGGTGGGCTGGCGGCGGTGAACCGGTTGGCTGGCAGTGAGAAAACACGGGCCAGTGCCGGGTTCTTCTTGCTGGCGTACCTGGGGTTCAGCTTGCCGGTAATCTTTACCGGGTTGCTGAGTGACCGGTTGGGGTCACGAATGGCGTTGCTGGTATTCGGTGGGGTGTTGGTAGTGGGCTGTGCAGCGGTTGGGCTGGCATTGTGTTGGTCTGGCCGGGCCCTATCGCCGGCAAGCCAGCTCCCACAGGGTTCGCGTTAACTTCGGGTACCCGCGGGCCTTGTGGGAGCTGGCTTGCCGGCGATAGGGCCAGAACAGGCAATCTGAGTTGGCTCAAATCGCTGTGGCCCCGCCGTCCACCGTCAGGCAATGCCCGGTGGTAAACGCCGCGCCATCGCTGCACAGGTACAGCACGGCGCTGGCGATTTCCTCGACCTTGCCAATGCGCCCCACCGGGTGCATGGCCGCGGCGAACTCGGCCTTGCGTGGGTCGGCCTCGTAGGCGCGGCGGAACATGTCAGTGTCGATTACCGCCGGGCACACGGCATTCACGCGGATACCCTTCTTCGCGTATTCGATGGCTGCCGACTTGGTCAGGCCGATCACCGCGTGCTTGCTGGCGCTGTAGATACTCATCTTCGGCGCCGCTCCCAACCCCGCTACCGAGGCTGTGTTAACAATCACCCCACCACCTTGGGCCTGCAGCAAGGGCAACTGGTACTTCATGCACAGCCATACGCCCTTCACGTTCACGCCCATGATGGCATCGAACTCCGCCTCGCTACCTTCAGCCAGCCGGTGCTGCTCAATCTCGATGCCGGCGTTGTTGAAGGCATAGTCCAGCCGGCCAAAGGCGGCGATCAGGCGTTCGTGCAACTGGCGCACCTCGGCGTCGCGGGTGACGTCACAGGCAATGAACAACGCCTCGCCACCTGCGGCGTTAATCTGCGCTACGGTGGCCTCGCCACCCAGCGGGTCGAGGTCGGCCACTACCACCTTCAGGCCCTCGCGGGCGAACGCCAAGGCCGTTGCCCGGCCTATACCGGCAGCGCCGCCGGTGACCAGCGCTACCTGGCCGGAAAAGGTCATGCTCATTGCGTGCTCCTGAGGGGGATGGTGGGGTTCAGAGCATAGTCAGCCACCGTCTGGCCGGGCAGCATCATCACACCGACGGTTGGGCTACCATGCTTGTCAGTGATGTTAACCACCTGCCTACATCAACAAGGTAGATTGAACACCTAGCATCTTCCACTGCCCACAAGGACCCCGCCATGACCCAGACCAACCGCCGCTTCCTGCTCGCCAAACGCCCGGTCGGCGCCGTGCGCCGTGATGACTTCACCTTTGAAAGCGTGCCTGCCGAACAACCCGGCGAAGGCCAGGTGCTGGTACGCAACCTGTACCTGTCGCTGGACCCGGCCATGCGCGGCTGGATGAACGAAGGCAAGTCCTACATCCCTCCTGTGGCCCTGGGCCAGGTAATGCGTGCCCTCGGCGTGGGCGAAGTGGTTGCCTCCAACCACCCGGCATACAAGCCGGGCGACCACGTTAGCGGCGCCCTTGGCGTGCAGGACTACTTCACCGGCGAGCCCCAGGGCCTGCACAAGATCGACCCCAGCCTGGCGCCCCTGCCCCGCTACCTGTCGGCACTGGGCATGACCGGCATGACCGCCTACTTCGCCCTGCTGGAAGTTGGCCAGCCCAAAGCCGGCGAAACCGTGGTCATCTCCGGCGCGGCCGGTGCAGTGGGCAGCATTGTCGGGCAAATTGCCAAGGTCAAAGGCTGCCGCGTGGTCGGCATTGCTGGCGGCGCCGAGAAGTGCCAGTACCTGAAGGACGAACTGGGCTTTGACGGGGTGATCGACTACAAGGCCGAAGACGTGCTGGCCGGCCTGAAGCGCGAATGCCCCAAAGGCGTGGACGTGTACTTCGACAACGTGGGCGGCGACATCCTCGACGCCGTGCTGACCCGTATCAACTTCAAGGCCCGCATCGTGATTTGCGGCGCGATCAGCCAGTACAACAACAAGGAAGCGGTGAAAGGCCCGGCCAACTACCTGTCGCTGCTGGTGAACCGTGCCCGTATGGAAGGGTTTGTGGTGATGGACCACGCCAAGGACTACGGCAAGGCCGCGCTGGAGATGGCCGGATGGCTGGCCAGTGGGCAGGTGAAGAGCAAGGAAGATGTGGTGGAGGGGCTGGAGACGTTCCCCGAGACGCTGCTGAAGCTGTTCAATGGGGAGAATTTTGGCAAGTTGGTGCTGAAGGTGTGACGTTGTGAGTTGCGTTTGGGGCTGAAAGCGCATGCCTTGAGGGGTTTAGCGCCTGTTAGATCGAGCGCCGCGCGGGCGGCGCTCGATCTCAAAGGCAAAGAAAATGCCCTGCCGGACCCTTTTCGCCATCAAACCTCATCCAGCCCAAAAAAAAAGGCCAGCACACGCGTGCTGGCCTTTTTCATTAACGCGGGCTATTTACCCACGAATTTCCGCAACCACCGCAGCCAGCGCCTGCGCCGGGTCTGCGGCCTGGCTGATCGGCCGGCCGATCACCAGGTAATCCGAACCCGCATCCAGCGCCTGGCGCGGGGTAAGGATACGGCGCTGGTCATCCTGCGCGCTGCCCGCAGGGCGAATGCCCGGGGTTACCAGCTGCAGCGACGGGTGCGCCGCCTTCAGCGCCGGGGCCTCCAGCGCCGAGCACACCAAACCGTCCATGCCCGCTTTCTGTGCCAGTGCCGCCAGGCGCAGCACCTGCTCTTGCGGGTCGACATCCAGGCCGATACCGGCCAGGTCTTCGCGCTCCATGCTGGTCAGCACGGTCACGCCAATCAGCAATGGCTGCGGGCCGCTGCGCTTGTCCAGCACTTCACGGCAGGCGGCCATCATGCGCAGGCCACCGGAGCAATGCACGTTCACCATCCACACACCCATCTCGGCGGCAGCTTTTACCGCCATGGCCGTGGTGTTGGGGATGTCGTGGAACTTGAGGTCCAGGAACACTTCGAAGCCCTTGGCACAAAGGGTTTCGACAATGCCCGAAGCGCTGCTGGTGAACAGCTCCTTGCCAACCTTCACCCGGCACAGCGCGGGGTCTAGCTGGTCAGCCAGCTTCAGGGCGGCCTCACGGGTAGGGAAATCCAGGGCGACGATCAGGGGCGTCTGGCAGGCGGACATGGGCAGGGTCTCTTGGCAAGTCGAAAACGGCGCGCATTGTAAACGAAGTGACGCAGGCTTTGGGGCCCACGGCTCACGGAATTGGCCCGGCGGCACCTGGCTTCTATAATTGAACCAACGGAACGGGTTGCTGCTCAAATTTCGTACAAGCACTGCCCACCACCTGTTTAAGGAGAACGACAATGCCCTGGTATGCTTGGCTGATCCTCATCATAGCCCTCGGCTCCATCGTCGGTGGGCTGATGATGCTGCGCGATACGGCAAAAAAATTGCCACTGACCGACGAGCAGTTGCGCAAAGTGCATGAGCGCAATGCCGAAGCAGATGCCAAGGATGCGCAAGACCGCTGACGCACCCGACATTCAATTGAGGGCCAGGGCGAAAAGCCCTAGCCCCTCCCCTGTTACTCCACCATCAGCTTGTCCCGGTTCCGCTCCAGCAAGGCGTTCCCGATCCCCTTGATCTCCAGCAATTCATCCACCGAAGCAAACGGCCCATTGGCCTCACGGTAGGCCACGATCGCCTCGGCCTTGGCCTTCCCTATCCCGTTCAACTCCTTCTGCAATGTCAGCGCATCGGCGTTGTTCAGGTCTAGCCGCGGCGCCTGCTGGGCCTGGGCTTGAGCCACTATCGGCACCGGCTCGGCCACCGCCGTGGCGCTGGCCGGGGCAGCGCTAAGGGAGAAAGACAAACTGGCGAACAGCGGCAGCAGCAGGTACGACAGAACGTTATTGCGCATGGACAACACTCCTTGGGATAGTCATTTTCCAGCAGCCGATTTCCTTCAGCTGCGCAACAAACCCTAGTGCTAAACCCCGCAGCAAAATAGCCACCATCAGTGGCCAATGGTTACAAAAATCGTCTGGAACCGGCACAACGTCGCCTACCCGCAAAAAGCAGCTTTGGCCTCCAAGGCTGGCTTCGTCCACGTTAAACAGGCAATCGCGCCAAAGCTGGTAGCAAGATCATCCTGGTCAAAGACGCGGTGCCGATCAGTACCTGGCCATTTTCCTACAGCACCCGCAGTCCACGTCGCGCCGTGCAACCGCCCCGTCGCTGGCCCGCAAATCTCCTGTGCAAAGCTGGCACCCTGCCGACCTCCTGCTAGATTTGTTCAACAAAGGACAACCGGTTTGCTTAAAGGACCCGAGCAAGAGGACCACCGCCGTGCCTCTAAAGACCCTTACCGTATTCGGCACACGCCCAGAGGCCATCAAAATGGCCCCCTTGGCCCTTCAGCTTGCCCAGGACCCCCGCTTCGAGTCCCGCGTGTGCGTAACCGGCCAGCATCGGCAAATGCTTGACCAGGTGCTTGAGCTATTCGGCATCAACCCCGACTACGACTTGAACATCATGAAGCCCGGTCAGGACCTGACTGGCGTAACCACCGCAATCTTGCAGGGCATCAAACCCATACTGGCGGAGTTCAAGCCCGACGTAGTGCTGGTGCACGGCGACACCGCCACCACCTTTGCCACCAGCCTGGCGGCGTACTATCAGCAAACCCCGATCGCCCACGTGGAGGCCGGCCTGCGCACCCATAACCTGTATTCACCGTGGCCTGAAGAAGGCAACCGGCGCCTGACCGGTGCGCTGGCCGCACTCCACTTCGCCCCTACCGCCACCGCGCACAAAAATTTGCTGCGCGAAGGCGTCGACCCGGCCAGCATTTTCATTACCGGCAATACAGTGATCGATGCCCTGCTGGAAGTAGTACGCAAGCTTGAGGAGCCAACACTGAGGGCCGAATTCGAGCACAGGTTTCAATACCTTGCGGCTGATCGGCGCACGGTATTGATAACCGGCCACCGGCGAGAGAACTTTGGTGATGGCTTTGATCGTATCTGCCAAGCCTTGGTGCAGACCGCGCGGCAGTTCCCTGAGGTGGACATGGTGTACCCGGTGCACCTTAACCCTAACGTACGTGAGCCGGTAAAACGGTTGCTCGCGGACGTGGGCAATATCCACCTGATCGAGCCCCTGGACTACCTGCCGTTCGTGTACCTGATGACCCGTGCGTACGTGATAGTCACCGACTCAGGCGGTATTCAGGAGGAAGCACCAGCGCTGGGCAAACCCGTGTTGGTAATGCGCGATACCACAGAGCGGCCAGAGGCGGTCGCGGCTGGCACCGTGAAACTGGTCGGCACGCAGGTTGACGCTATTGTCGGGGAGCTGGTCAAGTTGCTGACAGATGAGCGGGCCTACCGTCAAATGAGCGTGGCGCAGAACCCCTATGGCGATGGCAAGGCTTGCGACCGCATAGTTCAGGCGCTGGCCAGTTTTTGTAAGGCTTGACAGGCTCATAGAAAAACAACCGCGGTGGGCCGCAGTTAGCCCTTTCAGGCAGCAATGGGGACTACTGCGTAGCCCCATGCCGAGCGAGCTGCCTGACAAATCAGCCGCGATGCCTACCACGGAAGTAATCGATCAGACCTTGCGTAGAGCCGTCTTCGGCGCTGTCTTCCAAGGTGCCGACCAAGCGCTGGTAAACGCCCTTGCCCAGCTCCTTGCCCAGCTCCACGCCCCACTGGTCGAAGGCGTTGATGCCCCAGACCACACTCTGTACGAACACCTTGTGTTCGTACATCGCTACCAGCGCGCCAAGGCGGCGCGGGCTGATGCGCTCCACCACCAGGGTGTTGCTCGGGCGGTTGCCCGGGATCACCTTGTGCGGGGCCAGTTTCTCGATGCCCGCTTCGCTCAGGCCTTTATCACGTAATTCGGCTTCGGCATCCTCACGGGTTTTACCCAACATCAGCGCCTGGCTTTGCGACAGGCAGTTAGCGTACAGCCACTGGTGGTGGTCGGCCACCGGGTTGAAGCTTACCACCGGTACGATGAAGTCGGCCGGAATCAGCTGGGTACCTTGGTGCAACAGCTGGTGGTAGGCGTGCTGACCGTTACAGCCGACGCCACCCCAGATCACCGGGCCAGTGCCTGTCTTCACCGGGGTGCCGTCCTGTAGCACGCTCTTGCCGTTGGACTCCATGTCCAGCTGCTGCAGGTGCTTGGTGATGTTGCGCAGGTAGTGGTCGTACGGCAGGATCGCGTGGCTGTTCGCGCCCCAGAAGTTGCCATACCACACGCCCAGCAGGGCCAGCAGCACCGGCATGTTCTTGTCGAACGGCGCGGTCTGGAAGTGCTGGTCCATGGTATGGGCACCGGACAGCAGTTCCTTGAAGTTGGCTGTGCCGATGGCCAGGGCGATTGGCAGGCCGATGGCCGACCACAGCGAATAGCGCCCACCCACCCAGTCCCACATCGGGAAGATGTTCTCTTCGCGAATACCAAAGGCCACGGCGGCGGCCTTGTTGCTGGAAACCGCGATGAAGTGGCGGTACAGCTCGGCTTCCGAGCCGCCCTGGGCCAGGTACCAGGTGCGCGCGGCCATGGCGTTTTTCAGGGTCTCGAGTGTGTTGAACGACTTCGACGAGACGATGAACAGGGTGGTTTCGGCGCGCAGGTTGGCCGACAGCTCGTGGAACTCGCTGCCATCGATGTTAGCCAGGTAGTGGCAGCGGACGCCACGCTGGGCGTACGGCAGCAGCGCCTCGGAAACCAGCTCGGGGCCAAGGAACGAGCCACCGATGCCGATGTTGACCACGTCGGTGATGGGCTTTTCGCTGTAGCCGCGCCACAGGCCGTCGTGGATGCGCCCGACCAGTTCGGTGATCTGATTGAGTACCTTGTGTACTTCCGGCATGACGTTCACGCCGTTGACGCTGAGCTTGTCGCCCACGGGCCGGCGCAGGGCAGTGTGCAGCACCGGGCGGCCTTCGGAGGCGTTGATGATTTCGCCGCTGAACATCGACTTGATGGCGTCTTGCAGGCCCACTTCATTGGCCAGGTTCACCAGCAGGTCGCGGCTTTGTTCGGTGATCAGGTTTTTCGAGTAGTCGAGGAACAGGCCGCAGCAGCTCAGGGAGAACTGGTCGAAGCGTTGGGCATCGGCGGCGAA
>NZ_SSOI01000070.1:124187-383768 GCF_029873175.1 Pseudomonas sp. BN505 | reverse complement strand
GCCAACCGCAAGATGACCGCCAAGGTCCTCAAGCAGCTGATCGACAAGACCGGCATCCCGTTCATCACCACCCAGATGGGTAAAGGTGTGGTCGACGAGCGCCACCCGCGCTTCCTCGGCAACGCTGCGCTGTCGTCGGGTGACTTCGTGCACCGCGCCGTCGAAGCCGCTGACCTGATCGTCAACATCGGCCACGACGTGATCGAGAAGCCGCCGTTCTTCATGGTCCGTGGCGGTACCGAAGTCATCCACATCAACTTCCGCTCTGCCGAAGTCGATGCCGTGTACTTCCCGCAGGTGGAAGTGATCGGCGACATCGCCAACGCTGTGTGGCAGATCAGCGAAGCGCTGAACGACACGTCGCACTGGGACTTCACCCGCCTGATGGCCATCCGTGAAGCCAACGAAGCACAGATCGCCGAAGGCGCTGATGACAACCGCTTCCCGGTCTACCCGCAGCGCCTGGTGGCCGACATCCGTCGCGTACTGCCGTCCGAAGGCATCGTTGCCCTGGACAACGGCATCTACAAGATCTGGTTCGCCCGCAACTACAAGGCGCACAAACCGAACACCGTGCTGCTGGACAACGCCTTGGCCACCATGGGCGCCGGCCTGCCATCGGCCATGGCGGCGCACCTGGTGCACCCGGACCGCCCGGTGATCTCGGTGTGCGGCGACGGCGGCTTCATGATGAACAGCCAGGAGCTGGAAACGGCAGTACGCCTGGGCATGCACATCACCGTGGTGATCCTGCGTGACGATGGCTACGGCATGATCCGCTGGAAGCAGGCCAACATGGGCTTCACCGATTTCGGCCTGGACTACGGCAACCCGGACTTCGTCAAATACGCCGAAGCCTACGGTGCCAACGGCCACCGCGTGGAAAGCGCCGAAGGTCTGCTGCCACTGCTGGAACACTGCATCAAGACCCCAGGCGTGCACGTGATCGACTGCCCGGTCGATTACAGCGAGAACGACCGCATCCTCAACAGCGAGCTGCGTGAGCGCGCGCTGGCGGTGTAAGCACCGAAGACTGTATCGCTGGCAAGCCGGCCCCTTCAGGTTTCTCAAGATCCTGTAGGTGCCGGCGGGTGCTGCATAACAACCCCCTCACGCATCTTGCAAATGCTCATGCTCAGGTTCTTCAACTCATGGAGAACACGAGAGCATGACAATTGGTTCTACACACAATCACCCCGCCAATCTGACCATCGACCCATCACTGCCGATGCAGCCGTGGGCCGCGCGTTTCCCTAACCCCCCAGATCTCTGCTTCGACTACCGCCGCTTGATCGAACAAGAGGGAGGCGTTGCACGGGCCACACAGCCCGAACATCGCATTTGTATTGTCGGCGCCGGCGTTACCGGATTGACTGCGGCCCGGGAATTATTGCGCTGTGGTTTTAGCCGTATCACCTTGATCGAGCAGTCCCGGCGTGTAGGCGGGCGACACCTGACAGTCGTGAACAGCTCTGCAAGCCACAAGCAACCTGTCACTCCTTTTGAAATGGGGGCCATGCGCATGCCTTTCTTCAATAGGACAGGAGAATCACCTAAAGACGGCCGCTCGCTTATGGCGTATTACGCCAAGCTGTTTGAGCTGCGGATTTCTGATTTCCCCAATCCAGGTACACCTTGGGTGAATGCCACCGGTATTTATCTTCGCGAAGGGCAAATACAAGGTGAGGGTGACCCGGTGCTATTGGTCTGGCGTAATCCGTCAGGGGAAACACCACCACCGTCGGTTGTCTTGCAGCAGGTCTACGAGAAATGGCGCAGCTTTGCTGAGCGGTTTGCTGAACACGTTTCCACTGTTTATGGCACGCAAAGCTGGGAGTCGACATGGCGGGACATCGTTGAACGCTATCACCGCCTGTCCTTCAGGGATTTGGTGCATTTGCCCGCCCTCGTTGCCTGGGATCCTGAAAACCCCGGTGACTTTGGCGGTTTGGGCATGAGCAGTGATGAGTCAGCGATTTTCTATGCAATCGGTATTGGCGACGGCAGCTGGGGAGCATTTTATGATGTTTGCTGCTTGTACCCGCTACGTACGGCAATCTTTGGCTTCAGCAGTCATTTGCAGCTGGTGCATGGCCGTGTGGACGCAACAGGTATGCCTTACGCTGCTCCGCATTTTGAAGCCAAAAATGTTCCAGATAGCAGAGGATTGCCGTTTCAAGGACCCGCCTATCTCGGACTTGCGGCCATGGACGAAAGCCTTTTGTACCTGGACGTCGGCATGGGAGGGATTTCGCTTTATGACCATCTGCTGAAAAGAGATGACGGGCTGCTGACAGATACGTCCGTGTGCGCGGTGCAGAAGTTGGAAAATGGCCGAGTCAGGGTCGGATATCGTTGGCAGTGCAGTGATCCGATACACGGGACCACCGAGTACCAAGACTTTGACAGCGTGATCATAACCACGCCGTCATGGCTGATCGAAACCAACATCCGCCTCAGCGGCTTCACCCGCCAGATGTTGCCTCAGTCGATTATCGATGCCTGGAAGCATGCCCACTGGGAGATCAGTTGCAAAGTCTATGCGCCGCTGAAGAAAAGCTTTCTCGACCGCAAGCCGATGCCGCAAATCCTGATTACCGATAGCTTTGTGCACGATGTCTATGCCTATCGATACAACGACAGCTACCCCGATGACTGCATTCTCCTCAGTTACACCTGGGAGGATGATGCAACGAAATTGGCAGCCTTCTCTGATGAGGAATTGGCGACCAAGTGCCTGAAGGAGCTCGATCGGATCCTTCTGCGGTGCACCAATGTGGGTGAGGCGATATCGCCCTACATCGATACTCGAAACATTCGCATACAGCGTTGGAGCACAGACCGAAATGCGCTCGGGTGTGCGAAGTTGTATAGGGCAGGTACCTACTTTGATGCGGTGAGCCTGATGAAATACAACCGTGATCTGAGCGCGAGCTCAGGGTTGTATCTGGCTGGAGAGTCCTTCTCAGTTGACGCCGGGTGGACAGAGCCGTGTTTGCGCACGGCAATTGATACGGTCATCAACCTCTGCAACAACACTTCAGCGCAATTCAATGGTGGCTTTACCCTAGAGCACTACCCACATTATCAGCTTGGGAAATAGCGGCGTACGGGGCATTTTGTAGGGGGAGTCCTACTGCGATCATGTGATTTTCCTTCGGTCCCATAGGACCCCCCTGACTGTCCCTCCCAGGCCCAACATCGCTTTACTGGCGTCCTTCCAAAACAACCACAAAAAGGAAGCCGCCATGTCTGAATCCTATTCCCCCGTCAGCCCTGTACGTATCGCTGTCATCCAGTACGATCCCCAGGTCGGTCTTGAGCATTGTGAGCGAAACCTGGATAGAGGGCTGGCACTGGCCCGGCGCGCAGCAGGCGAAGGCGCCAACCTGATAGTGCTGCCTGAGCTGGCCAATACCGGCTATACCTTCAACTCCCGCGCCGAAGCCTATGCCCATGCAGAGACGCTGCAGGACGGCCCCAGCCTGAAAGCCTGGGCGGATTTCGCAAAGGAGTACCAAGTTTACCTGGCCGCAGGTTTTTCCGAGCGCGACGGGCTGAAGCTCTACGACAGCGCCGTACTGTTTGGCCCTGAAGGCCGGCTCGGGCACTACCGTAAGGCTCATCTCTGGAACCAGGAAAAACTCTGGTTCACCCCCGGCGATCTGGGATTCCCGGTATTCGAGACGCCGATCGGTCGTATAGGCCTGCTGATATGCTGGGACATCTGGTTCCCGGAAGTCCCGCGTCTGATGGCGGCGCAAGGCGCCGACATCATCTGCAGCCTCAACAACTGGGTATGGACCCCGCCACCATTGTTCGATGAAGCAGGGCGCTGCATGGCCTCGTACCTGACCATGACCGCAGCGCATGTCAACAACGTTTATATCGCCGCCGCGAACCGTGTCGGGAGCGAGCGGGGCGGGCGCTTCCTGGGGTGCTCGCTGATCGCCGGTACCAATGGCTGGCCGATTGGCGAAGTAGGCAGTGCAGAGTCCGAAGAAATTCTCTATGCGGATGTAGATCTGAGCAGTGCACGCTCGGCGCCGATCTGGAACACCCTCAACGACCTGCCACGAGACCGGCGTACCGACCTCTACGATGCCAGTCTTGGCTACCGCTTGCACGCGCCCATGCCACGTTGAGGAGTCGCAGATGAACACGCTACTCTTCTCAGGACAGCAGCGTTGGCCTGTGTTGATTTTTGCCTGTCTGCTGGTGGTGCTCGCTGCGAGCCTTGCCCATGGCCAATGGCCGGATTATGCAGTAATGGTGGCGACGCTCGATCAGCCCCTGAGCCGCTTGCGCTGGATCGTCGGTGATATCAGCGAAGTGGCATTTTACAAGCACGAGCTGCCCGCACTGGGCTTGCTGCTGGGCGCTTGCCTGGCGCACTGGGGCCATGTGCGAGGGTATCGCTGGCAGGGCTTTGCCATTTGCTATGGCAGCGGGTTATGGCCATGGGTGTTCACCAGTTCGTTCTTGGGCTTGCTGCTCAGCCACGCGTTGTGGGGCTGGACCTTGGCCAGTGGCGACTGGCAACCCACCTTCGTCGCCTTCGTGTCATTGCCGGCGGCCATGGTGTTGCTGTTTGGTGCGGGCTGGCGGGTGGCGATCACAGGGGCGGTACTGGGGGCTCTACTGGTCACACCGGCCAGCCTGCTGATAGTCAACTACCTGTGCTACCCCCTGCAGTTGCCCGTAGTGGTTGGCAATGTGAGCGGCATGGCGGTTGCCAGTGTCGTGGCCTTCATCCTGTGCAAGCGCTTTCCTTCATGGGTACGCCAAAGCCGCGTAGCCACCGTAGTGGCGCCGGTCGTCAACCCGCCAGACTACGGTGTGGTCTGGACCTTGCGGCGCGTGCTGGCCGATTTCAGCGAAGCGCCATTCTTCGGCAATGAACTGGCCAGCCTCGGGCTGCTGCTGGGCGTGTTGCTGGCTTACCTGTTGGCCCCGGCTGCACCGTCGTACGGTTCAATGCTGGTGATGCAGATAGTGGCCGGGCAGGCCTTGGCATCGCTGGTTGGGGTCGTATTCTGGCGAGGTCAGTGGCAAGCCCGTGGGTGGTACCCTACCTACATTCCGATTGTCTCGATCGTTCCGGCCGCAGTGCTGACGCATGGCGGCAGCTGGCAAGTGGTGGTGGCCAGCGCAGTACTGGGTGCGCTGGTGGCTCCGCCGCTGGCAGTGGCAATCACCCAGCGGTTGCCGGCTTATGTGCATGGCTACATCGGCAACGTGATGTCGATGGCCATCAGCACGTTGGCGATCGTGCCTCTGATCGGGTTACTTGTGGGGGGAGAAGCATGACTGAACATTCGAGCCTGCCCAGGCTGTCGATCGCTAGCCTGGGGGGCACGGTCAGTATGCAGGCCCAGGCTGTTGGGTGTGGTGTGACGCCAACCCTGGGCTGCGAGCAGCAACTGCTTCAGGTGCCACAGTTGCGCGAGATGGCGCAGTTGAACGTTGCTTCATTGTGCCTGGTCCCCAGTGCATCGCTGGACTTCGCGACGCTGCTGGACGTGCTGGCATGGGCCCGGTGCGAGGTGGAGCGCGGAGCCCAGGCCTTGGTAGTGAGCCAAGGGACCGATAGCCTGGAGGAGTCGGCTTATTTCCTCGATCTGCTATGGCCATTCGATGCGCCATTGGTGATGACCGGTGCCATGCGCTCGGCCAGCCAGCCGGGCAATGATGGGCCGGCCAACCTGTTGGCTGCGGCTCAGGTGGCATTGGCACAAGGCAGCTGCGGGCGAGGTGTGCTTGTGGTGATGAATGACCAGGTCCATCGCGCGGCAAGGGTTCGCAAGACGGCCAGCATGGCGATAGCCGCGTTCGAGTCGCCGGGATGTGGCCCATTGGGCGAAGTGGTGGAGGGGAAAGTGGTCTATCGCCATCCGCCAGCACGAGGGGAAGTGCTGCCCGTACCGCATCGCACCGACCAGCGCGTTGCCCTGCTGGAAGCCTGCCTGGACGCAGACACGGCGCTGCTGCAGGCTGTGGCTCCATTGGGTTATGAAGGGTTGGTCGTTGCCGGCTTCGGCGCTGGGCATGTTGCCGCTAGTTGGTCCGATGTGCTGGAACAGCTGGCGCCCACCTTGCCTGTAGTTGTTGCCACACGCACAGGTAATGGGCCTACCGCCCGGGCAACCTATGGGTTTGCGGGCGCAGAAATCGACCTGCAGAAAAAAGGCGTATACATGGCAGGGCACCTCTGCCCGCGCAAATGCCGAATCTTGCTGTGGCTGTTGATTGGCACCGATAGGCGACATGAGTTGCACGACTGGTTGCACGCCTGAACCATCTGCCCGCGCGGTAGTTCACGCGGGCAGCCCTTCCGGCGTTGCTGTGCTAGGGTGCACACACTTTTGCTTCCCAGGATTCTCACCCATGCTCCCCGTACTCAGCGAAAAAGAACTCGACCGTCTCGAAGACCTGTTGATCACCTACGGCAACGACTATTCCGTGCTGAACCTGGCCGAACTCAATGGCTTTTTCACCGCGCTGGCCAGTTCGCCGGTCGCCGTCTTCCCGGAGCAATGGCTGCCCGCAGTGGCCGGTGGCAAGGTGCCGAAGTTCAAGAAGCCTGCGCATGAAGAAGCGTACACCGCGTTGATGTTGCGCTATGCCGATCAGGTGAAAGAGGCATTGACTGAAGACGTCGACCACTTCGAGCCGCTGTTCGAGGAAAGCGAGGGTGAGGGTGGCACTGTGATCGTCATGGAGGAGTGGTGCTTCGGCTATATGCGCGGCACCCAGATTGCCGGTTGGGGCGAGTTGCCGCCGGAGCAGGACCTATTGCTCAAGGCCATTTCGCTACACGGGCTAGAGGACAACTTCGAGCTGCTGGACCAGATGAGCGAAGCCGATATCCAGGCCTGCGTTCCGCAGGTAGTTGAGGCCGCACGGGGGCTGTTCCGGTATTTCAAGAAGCTGCACTGACCTGATATTCGTTGGCTCGCGGCCCCTGCACTTACCTGCACATCTTTTGGAAACCATTATTGCGCCCCGCGAAATTATGGTTTCCCTTGCGCACTGATTCTGCTGCCAGCCGATCCAGTGCAGCATAGGTTCCACCAGCCCATCCCGGTGCTGATCAGGAGCCAAACCCATGTCGAACCCGATCAAGCTCTACAACTTCCCCAAGTCTGGCCACGCCCATCGCATCGAATTGATGCTGTCGCTGCTCAACCTGCCCACCGAGCTGGTGTTCGTCGACCTGGCCAAAGGCGCGCACAAGCAGCCGGATTTTCTGGCCCTCAACCCGTTCGGCCAGGTCCCGGTTATCGATGACAACGGCACGGTGATCGCCGATTCCAATGCCATCCTCGTCTACCTGACCAAAAAGTACGACAACGGTAACTGGCTGCCCGAAGAACCCGCTGCCGCCGCCCGTGTGCAACGCTGGTTGTCGGTGGCTGCAGGCCCGCTGGCCTTTGGCCCCGCTGCTGCGCGCCTGGTGACCGTGTTTGGTGCTGCGTTCAACACCGACGAAGTCATTGCCCGTGCCCATACCCTGCTCAAGGTGATCGACGCCGAGCTGGCCAATGCGCCATTCCTGGCGGGCAGCACGCCCACCATCGCCGACATCGCCAACTACTCGTACATCGCCCACGCCCCCGAAGGCAATGTGTCGCTGGAGCCCTATGCCAACGTGCGCAGCTGGCTGGCACGCATCGAGTCGCTGCCGGGCTTCGTGGCCATGCCACGCACTGTGATCGGGCTGCAGACCAGCGCCTGATACCTCGCCTTCGAGAGGAACGCCACCATGCAACAGCCCCCGGACCACCGCCCCTCGCCCTGGCATGCGGGCGAGAAAACCCTGCAGGAAAAGGTCGGTGTAGCAGAACGCATGGAGGCGTTCGGGCAAAAGGTCATTCGTGACTACATGCCCGACCAGCACCGTAGTTTCTATCACCAGTTGCCGTTCATGGTGGCCGCCAGTGTGGACGTTCTTGGCCGGCCTTGGGCCACCCTGCTGGAAGGGCCGGAAGGGTTCGTCAGCTCGCCCGACCCTCGCGTGCTGACGATCGACACCACGCTGCCAGCAGATGACCCCGCCACCCCGGGGCTGGTAGCCGGGCAGGCGGTCGGCCTGCTGGGTATCGAACTGCACACCCGTCGGCGTAATCGCATCAACGGGCAGATCCGCCAGGCTGCAGAAGGACAACTGCAGGTGAGGGTGGAGCAGTCGTTCGGCAACTGCCCGCAGTACATCCAGTTGCGTGACTGCACCCGCGTTGCCGAGCCCGCCCAGGCGCGTGTCGATGCGACCACACTGGATGCCACAAGCGTCAGCATGATCCAGGCTGCCGACACGTTCTTCGTCGCCAGCTATGTCGAGCAAGGTGACGGCCAGCGCGCTGTGGATGTTTCTCACCGTGGCGGCCGGCCAGGGTTCGTCAAGGTCGAGGGCAATCGGCTGATCATTCCCGACTACGCGGGCAACCTGCACTTCAACACCTTGGGCAACTTGTTGGTGAACCCGCGGGCCGGCTTGCTGTTCATTGATTTCCGCAACGGCAACGTGCTGCAGCTGTGCGGGCGTGCCGAGGTGCTGCTGGACAGCCCGGCCATCCAGGATTTCGAAGGCGCCGAGCGGCTGTGGACGCTGGAGGTGGAGCAGGTAGTGTGGCGCCCGGCTGCGGTTTCCCTGCGCTGGGCGTTCAAGGAATACGCACCGACCAGCCTGATGACTGGCACTTGGGCCGAGGCCGACGCACGCCTGCAGCAACGCCAGCGACAGCGCCAATGGCAAGCCTGGCGTGTGCTGCGGGTGGAGCAGGAGAGCCGCGATATCCGCTCGTTCTACCTTGAACCGCCCAGCGATAGCCGCGTGGTCTTTGCGCCAGGGCAACACATTCCGGTACAGGTTCAGATCGATGGTGAGGCCGCGATGATCCGGACCTACAGCTTGTCGAGCGCACCGTCCGATGGCTACCTGCGTATCAGCGTAAAAGCGCAGGGCCCCGCCTCTCGGCACCTGCATGAGCGCGTCAAGCCAGGGGATGTGCTGGATGTGCGCTCGCCTATGGGCAGTTTCACGCTGGATGAGCAGAGTACACGCCCGCTTGTGCTGATTGGCGCGGGCGTGGGTATCACGCCATTGCTGGCCATGCTGCGTGAGCAGCTGAGCAAAGGGCAGGCACGGCATATCCATCTGTTCCATGGCGCTCGCACCCTGGCCGACCTGCCATTCGGGCAGGAGCTGGCAAGCTTGCGGCAACAGGCTGGCGGCTTGCTGCACGTTCATCGCGCCCTGAGCCAGCCAGAAGACCATGCCGTGGCCGGGCAGGATTATGAGTTTGCCGGCCGACTGGGCATCGAGCAGGTGAAGGTGACGCTGGCGCTGGATGACTACGATTTCTACCTGTGCGGCCCAGGCAGCTTTACTCAGGACCTGTATGAAGGGCTGCGCACTGTGCACGTGCCGGATGCGCGCATTCACGCTGAAGCCTTTGGCCCGTCGACGCTGCGGCGGCACACGGAAGCAGGCCAGCCCACCTTGCAACAGCCGCCTGCGGCCAGCGAGCCAGTGCCTGTGTATTTTGCAGCGTCGGCCAAGGAGGCGCGCTGGGCACCAGGCAGCGGCACCCTGCTGGAACTGGCCGAGGCGCGTGGGTTGGCGCCGGAGTTCAGTTGCCGGGGTGGGTCGTGCGGTACCTGCAAGACCAGGCTGGTGAGCGGCCAGGTGCATTACCCGAACCCACCGGCAGAGCTCCCGGAGGCGGGGTCGGTGCTGATCTGTTGTGCGGTGCCGGCGCAGGTTGAGGAGGGGATACAAGCGCTGGTGCTGGATATCTGATATGCCTGTCCTGGCCTCTTCGCCGGCAAGCCAGCTCCCACAGGGATCGCACATACCTTGAGTTCAATGCGGTCGAGGTGGGAGCTGGCTTGCCGGCGATGAGGCCAAGGCAGGCAGCACAAAGCGCCCGGATAACCGATAATCCCGGCACCCCCAAATACCCAGGAGCCCGCATGGACCAGATCCACCTGATGAAGGTGTTCGTCGCGGTAGGTGAGCTGGAGAGCTTCGCCGCCGCCGCGCGCCGCCTGGACATTTCCCCGGCCGCCGTCACCCGCGCCGTCAGCGCCTTGGAGGACCAGCTTGGCGTGAAGCTGCTGCTGCGCACCACCCGCAGCGTGCGCCTTACCGAAGCCGGCGGCCGCTACCTGGAGGACACCCGGCACATCCTGGCCAGCATCCACGAGGCCAACGAGGCGGCCGCTGGCATCAACGCCACCCCCAAAGGCGACCTGGCAGTTACCGCCCCGATCCTGTTCGGCAAGAAGTTCGTCATGCCCTGTATCGTCCGCTACCTGCAGCAGTACCCGGACGTCGATGTTTCCGCCTACTTCCTCGACCGTGTGGTGAACATGGTCGAGGAGGGCATGGACGTGGCCGTGCGCATCGGTCCGTTGCCCGACTCCGGGTTGAAGGCGTTGCGGGTCGGCAGGGTGCGGCGCATGTTGTGTGCGTCCCCCGACTACCTGGCGCGCCATGGCGTGCCCAAGCATCCCTCCGACCTGGCCGGGCATGCGGTGATCGGCACCACCAACCTGTCGCCCCGTGCCGGCTGGCGCTTTGGGGTGACAGAAGAGCCAACCCTGGTGCGCATGAAGCCGCGCCTGACGGTGACCAGCAATGACGGGGCGATCGCGGCCGCCAGTGGCGGGCTGGGGATTGCCCGCCTGTTGTCGTACCAAGTGGCCGATGAGCTGGCCAGTGGGCAGTTGCAGGTGATCCTGGCGGAGTACGAGGAGGCGCCCTGGCCGATTCATGTGTTGCATCGCGAGAGCAAGTACGGCTCTGCCAAGGTCAGGGCCTTCATCGACATGCTGGCGCAGGCGCTGCGGGCCCAGCAGCTGGATTGAGATCGTACAACGCAGGGTGAAACATTAAGAAATAATAAGTGTTGTACGATGACTTATGACGTGGCACTCTTTCGCCTGAAACAATTTGTCGCAAATGCCTCTGCCGGTGTTCGCGCCAATCGCTCGCCACACTAAAAACAAGAAATTCAGGTGAACCATGAAGATGAAAGGCATCCGTTGGTGGATGGTCAGCCTTGTCACGGCTGGGCTCGTCGTCAACTACCTCGCCCGCAACACCCTCTCGGTGGCCGCCCCCACCTTGATGACCGACCTCTCCATCAGTACCGAGCAATACGCCAAGATCGTTGCCAGTTGGCAGGTGTGCTACGCCCTCATGCAGCCGGTAGCCGGCTGGTTCATCGACTTCATCGGCACCAAGCTGGGCTTTGCCGTGTTTGCCATGGCCTGGTCACTGGCCTGTGCTGGCGCGGCCCTGGCCACCGGCTGGCAGAGCATGGCCTTCATGCGCGGGTTGCTGGGCATGACCGAAGCCGCTGGCTTGCCGGCCGGGGTCAAGGCTACCACCGAGTGGTTCCCGGCCAAGGAGCGCTCGGTGGCGATCGGCTGGTTCAACATCGGCTCGTCGCTTGGCGCCTTGCTGGCGCCGCCGCTGGTGGTGTGGGCGATTCTGCACAGTGGCTGGCAGCTGGCGTTCGTGATCGTTGGCGCCTCGGGCATTGTCTGGACCCTGCTGTGGATGCTGTTGTACAAGCACCCGCGTGACCAGAAGCGCCTGAGTGATGAGGAGCGCGACTACATCCTGGCCGGGCAGGAAGCGCACTTCAAACAGGACAGCCGCGAGAAGGGCGCTTGGAAGCGCATCTTCAAGGCCCGCAACTTCTACGCCATCGCTTCGGCGCGGATCCTCTCCGAGCCGGCCTGGCAAACCTTCAACGCCTGGATTCCGCTGTACCTGATGACCGAGCGGCACATGAACATCAAGGAAGTGGCGATGTTCGCCTGGCTGCCATTCCTGGCTGCCGATATCGGCTGTGTGCTGGGCGGGTATCTGAGCCCGCTGTTCCACCGCTACTTCAAGGTGTCGCTGTTCACCTCGCGCAAGATGGTGCTGGTGTTCGGTGCCAGCTGCATGATCGGCCCGGCCTGCATCGGCCTGGTGGAAAGCCCGTATACGGCGATCCTGCTGCTGTGCATTGGCGGGTTTGCCCACCAGACGCTGTCAGGGGCGTTGTACTCCATCACCTCCGACTCGTTCAGCAAGGACCAGGTGGCCACGGCGACCGGCATGGGCGGCATGTGCGGTTACCTGGGGGCAGCAGCGTTTACCCTGGTGTTCGGCATTCTGGTCACGCAGATCGGTTACAGCCCGCTGTTCGTGGTGCTGGCGGCGTTCGATATCGTGGCAGCAGTGCTGGTGTGGAAGGTGGCCCGGGAGGTGCGTGGCGAGCCTTCGGTCACGCCGATGGCGAACCCGACCGGGGCATTGGCATAAGGTTTGAAATTCAGGGGCCGCTTTGCGGCCCATCGCCGGCAAGCCAGGCTCCCACAGGTACTGCACAAGGCTTGAGGTCTATACGATCAAGTGGGAGCTGGCTTGCCGGCGATGGGCTGCGCAGCAGCCCCCATCAAGGCAACACAATCAAAGGGGTCGATACTGCATCCTGAACCCCAGGCTCATCCCTTCCCCCTGCTGCAACAACCGCAACCCCGGCCGCCCTGGCAGGTGATGCGCATTGACCGGGTGGCTTACCGGTTCAAAGCAGAAAAAACCTTGCCCCTGCGGGCAAAACAGCAAGAAGTCTTCAGCCCCGCTGGCACTGCACGCCAGTCGATAACCCGCGCTTGGCTGTTCGAGCACACACTCTCCCGGCCAGCCACTGAAGGCGTGATCGACCACCGTGTCGGGCAACCGGGCCAAGGCATTGAAGCACCACTGCTCGGGCACCTCGGCCTGGTACGACGGCAACCGCCCATGCTCGGCCAGCCATACTTTGCGCGCCGCGGCATACAGCTGGGTATCGGGATATCGCGGAAAGTAAGGATGCAACCCCAACCCATACCAGGTAGCCGGCTCATCCAGGTGGGTTACATGCAGGTCCAGGTTCAGGCACCCCTCATGCAAGTGCACATCCAGCGTTGCCTGGTAGGCAAACGGCACTTCACTGTGCAGCCTCAGGCGGGCGCGTCGCTCGCTGTGGTGCTCCACCTGCCAGGCCTGCTGCCAGGCGCTGCCATGAATCGGGTAGGGGTCGTGCCCGGTATTGGGCGTTAGCGCCTGCCAGCCATCCGGGCGAGCGAAGCCACCCTCGGCAATGCGGTTGGACCATGGCGCCAGCGGGTAACAGGCCAGGCGTCGCGGGGTGCCACTGGCCAGCGCGGCCGGGTCAGAATGGCGCAGCAGCGCTTGCCCGGTCGCTTTCACTTCCCAGTTGACCAGGCTGGCGCCCAGCTCCGGCGCCAGGCTCAGGCGGGTCAGGCGGTCCTGCAGGTGCAGTTCGGTCACAGCCATTCAAGGCTCCTTTCACATGAACAATCAACTGGCCCGACGGTAGGTGAGCAGCACGATGCCGCACACCACCACGGCGCCGCCGAGTAATTGCAGGTTGCCGAGCTGCTGGTCGAGCAACGCCCAGCCCAGCAACAGCGTGGCGATGGGTTCGACGTTCATCACCGGCGCGTTCTGCGCCATGTTCAGCCTTGGCACACACACGAATAGCAAGGTAAAGGCCAGGCCATACAGCACCACCAGGCTGGCCAAGGCCACCCAGCCGGCGCTGCTGCCAGGTAGTGACAAGCCGGACGGCATCACGCCGCTTGCGCCTGCAACCAGCATGCTGGAGAACACGATCAGCAAGGTCAGCAGGCTGCGCACAGGGCCGCGCACGCTGGCCAGCTTGTGGTCGGTGATCCACAAGGCGCAGGCGAAGGCACAGGCGGCGCCGAAGGCCAGGCCGACCCCTAGCGCCCAGTGCGGTTTGGCCGTGTCGCTGTCGGCAAGGCGTGCCGGCACATCCAGCGCCAGCACCAGGCCGCACAGGATCAGGCCCATGAACAGCACGGTGCGGCCGGTGGGGCGTGCGCCACCCAGCGCCCAGGTGAGCAGCGCCAGCAGCATCGGGAAGGTGTTGCCCACCAGCAGCGCCAGGGCTACCGGAATGCGCGCCACCGCCGAGTACAGGCACAGGCTTTGGGTGGCGATCAGCAGGCCCAGCAGCAGCTGCCAGTGCCGCGTGCCTGCCGGCAGGCCCAGCGCCTGGCGTTGCCACAACAGCAGGCAGGCCAGTACTAGCAAGGTGATGCCTGAGCGGCAGAGAATCGCCAGCAGCACGCCGGTGCCGTCATCGAAGGCGATGCGCGCGGCGATGTGGTTGCCTGCGAATGAACAGGCCAGCAGGGCGAGCAGGGCGATGGCCAATTTGCGCGGGAATAGAGGTACTGCCGAGGAGGGAACAGCCATGTGCAGGATCCATTTGCAGAAAGAACCAGAGGGCTGCTTTGCAGCCCATCGCCGGCAAGCCAGCTCTCACAGGGGGTGCGCAGGGCTGGAAGGCTGCACAATCCTGTGGGAGCTGGCTTGCCGGCGATGGGGCGCAGAGCGGCCCCGATTACAGTTACAGCACCACGCTAGGTAGCCACAGGGAGATGGCGGGAATGTAAGTAACCGCCATCAGCACCAGGAACAGCGCCAGGTAGAACGGCAGCAGCGCCTTCACCGTCGACTCGATGCTCACCTTGCCGATGGCCGAGCCCACGAACAGCACTGCGCCCACCGGTGGCGTTATTAGCCCGATCCCCAGGTTCACCAGCATGATCATGCCGAAGTGCACCGGGTCTACACCAATACCGGTAATCACCGGCAGCAGGATCGGCGTGAGGATCAGGATCAACGGCGCCATGTCCATCACCGTACCCAGCAGCAACAGCATGAAGTTGATGCACATCAGGATCACGTAACGGTTGTCCGACAGGGTCAGGAACGCCGTGGTGATCTTCGACGGGATCTGCATCAGCGTCATCACGTAGCCGAAGCTGGCGGCAAAGCCGATCAGGATCATCACGATGGAGATGGTCCGTACCGTGCGGTGCATCAGCTTGGGCAGGTCGCGCCATTTGTAGTCGCGGTAGATGAACATGGTCACGAAGAATGACCACACCACTGCCACGGCTGCCGATTCGGTCGCGGTGAACACGCCCGACAGGATGCCGCCGAGGATGATGACCATGGCCATCAGGCCCCACAGCGCCTCACCGGCAATTTTCAACGCCTGGCGCAGCGGGATCACTTCGCCCTTGGGGTAGTTGCGCTTCTTCGCGAAGATCAGGCACAGGCCCATCATCACCGCGCTCAGCAGCAAGCCAGGCATCACCCCCGCCATGAACAGCGAGGCAATGGATACCGTGCCGCCCGCCGCCAGCGAGTACAGCACCGAGTTGTGGCTGGGCGGGGTCAGCAGCGCCTGCACCGAGCCACTGACGGTCACGGCGGTGGAGAACTCGCGCGGGTAGCCTTTGCGCTCCATCTCCGGGATCAGCACCGAGCCCACCGAGGCGGTATCGGCTACCGACGAGCCTGAAATCGCACCGAAGAAGGTCGAGGCCATGATGTTGACCAGCGACAGGCCGCCACGCACGAAACCCACCAACACCCCGGCAAAGGCCACCAGCCGCCGTGACATGCCGCCTTCGGCCATGATCGCGCCGGCCAGCACGAAGAATGGAATGGCCAGCAGCGAGAACTTGTTAACCCCACTGGCCACCTGGATCATCATCGCCTGCAGCGGGATGTCGATCCACCAGGCGCCGATCAGCGCCGACAGGCCCAGGGCGTAGGCCACCGGCATGCCGATCAGAATGAGCACGATGAAACTGCCCAACAGAATGAACGCTTCCATTTACGCAGCTCCTTCGTTTTCTTCGACCAGATCAAAGCGCACGACCTTGCGGTTGCTCTGATCGCCCAGCAGGAGTTTTTCCAGCACGAACACCAGCGTCAGCACGCCGCCGACCGGGATCGGCGCGTAGGTCATGCCCACCCGCACGCCGGGCAGCGAGGCCAGCGACTGGTTCCAGGTGGTGATGCACAGCCGGGTGCCGTAATAGGTCATGAACACGCACACCACGATCATCAGCAGTTGTACCAGCAGGGCGACCAGCTGGCGCTGCAGCGGCGGCAAGCGGTCGGTAATCATCCCCACCGCCATATGCGCGCCAGCGCGATAGCTGGCGGCGGCACCAACAAAGGTGAACACCACCATTAGCAGGATCGAGACTGGCTCTGGCCAACTGGAGCCGGTGCCCAGCACGTAGCGGGCGAAGATGCCCCACGGGATGATCAGCGTCATGGCCAGGATCGACAGGCCCGCGATCCAGATGCAACTGCGGTACAGCGTGTCGTTCACGCTCAGGAAAAGCGATTTCATAGGCATCACCAAAGCGGCAGGGCGGCGGGCGCCGCACTGCCGAGGTCGTCTTGGAAGGGGCTGGTATTACTGGACGGCGTCGATACGCTTCATCAGGTCGGCGTACGGCGCGCCGTACTTCTCGCGTACCGAAGCGGTGGCGTCATAGAACGGCTTCTTGTCCACGGTAATGAACTCGACACCAGCGGCCTTGAGTTTCTCTTCGCTGGCGGCGGACTTGGCGTCCCACAGTGCACGCTCTTCCATCTGCGCCTCACGCGCGACCTTCTTCACCAGTGCCTGCTGCTCGGAGCTGAGTTTGTTCCAGGTGGTCTTGGACATCACTACAGGTTCCGGCAGGATCAGGTGGCCGGTCAGGGTGTAGTACTTGGCGCTCTGGAAGTGGTTGTGCTCAAGGAGGGTAGGCGGGTTGTTCTCGGCGCCATCGATCACCCCTGTCTGCAAGGCGCTGAAAATTTCCCCGGTGTCCATGGCGATGCCGTTGCCGCCCATGGCGTTCATCATGTCGATGAACAGCGGGTTGCCCTGCACGCGAATCTTCATGCCCTTGAGGTCTTCCAGGCTGCGTACCGGTTTTTTCGTATAGATGCTGCGCGAGCCGCCGTCCATCCAGGCCAGGGCCACCAGGTTGAAATCGGAGTTGGTGATCTTGTCGAGGATTTCCTGGCCGATCTCGCCGTCGATGATCTTGCGCATGTGATCATGGTCGCGGAACACGAACGGCATGTTGAACACATTCACATCCGGTACTACCGGGCCGACGATCCCTAAGCTGACACGGGTCATCTGCACGGCGCCGATCTGTGCCTGTTCGATCACTTCCTTTTCCGAGCCCAGCACACCGCCGGCGAACATCTTGAAGGTGATGTCGCCATTGCTGGCCTGTTCCAGCTTTTTACCCATGTTCTGTTCGGCGACCACGGTCGGGTAGCCGGCTGGGTGAATTTCGGCGAACTTGATGTCCAGTGCCGAAGCAGGCATGGCCACGCTGAAGGCGAACGGGAGTACGGCAAGGAGCAGCTTGCGTTTGAATGTCATGATGAAACTCCTTGGTTTTTATTATCCGGTTTCGTGTGTGCAAGTGTGGGTGCGGCAAGGGGCGTCAGCCCCGGTAGGCAGGTTCCTCCAGGCCCTTGGTGCCAGGGTTGAGCGCAAATACCCCGCCAGCCAGGGGCTGGTCGCTGAGGTCTGTGCCTGCGGGGCGGATGGAGGTGACGTACAGGGTGTCGAGGTTGGCGCCGCCAAAGGCGCACATTGCCGGCTTTTTCACCGGCACGCTCAGTGAGCGGTCAAGGCGGCCCTCAGGGGTGAAGCGATGGATCTGCCCGGCGTCATTACCGCAGACCCAGTAGCAGCCATCCTGGTCGATAGCGGCGCCGTCGGGGCGCCCGGGGTAGCCGCGCATGTCGACGAACAGCCGCTTGTTGTAAGGCGTGCCGCTGTCGATGTCGTAGTCGAAAGCCCAGACCTTCTGCACGTTTGGGTGCGAGTCGGACAGGTACATGCGCGTGCCGTCGGGGCTGAAGGCCAGTCCGTTGGGTACGATCATGCCGTCTTGCTGCAGGTGCAGCTGGCCCTCTCCATCATGGCGGTACAGTGCACCCACGTGAGCACCTTGCTGCATGTCCAGCAGCATGGTCCCGGCCCAGAAGCGGCCCTGACGGTCGCAGCGGCCATCGTTGAAACGCATGCCGGTCTGGGCGTGCTGCACGTTGCTGAGCAGCCGGCTGTCCAGGCTGCCGTCCGCCTTGGCCTGGAGCTGGAAGATGCCGCTTTCCATACCCGCAACCCAGCCCTGACCGCTGCGGGCGATGCAGGCCAGCATCTCGTCGCCTTGCCAGAACTGGTGCTTGCCATCAGTCGCCTGCCAGCGGTGCAACTGGCGGGCAGGAATGTCGACCCAATACAGGGCCTGTTCGCTGGCGTGCCACACGGGGCTTTCGCCGGTGCCGTTGCGGGCGTCGACAATCAGTTCGCAGTTCATGGCCGTGCCTCCTGGCGTGCGTGGGTTTAGTTGAACGGGCCGGCCACGGCGAAAGCGCCGCCCTGGTAGACCATGCTCGGGTCATCCGCGGCGGGCGCCGGCTGGGCTTCCACAGCGGCGCGGAAGCGCTCGGAGCTGTCCTTGGGCTCATAGCCAAGGTGCTCGGCATAGCGGTTGTCCCACCACACGGTGCGGTTATCGGAGGCGCCGTAGACGATGGTGTGGCCAACGTCGGGCGTGAACAACCCGCGCTCGATCAATTGCACCAGGTCGTCGTAGCTCAGCCAGGTGCAGAGCATGCGCGGGTTCTGCGGTTGCGGGAACGAAGAGCCGATGCGAACGCTGACGGTCTCGATGCCGTAGCGATCGAAGTAGAAACTGGCTACATCCTCGCCGTAGCACTTGGACAGCCCGTAGTAGCTGTCGGGGCGGCGCGGCGAGTGGGCGTCGATGCGCTCGTCCTGGCGGTAGAAGCCAATGGTGTGGTTGGAGCTGGCGAAGATGATGCGCTTCACGCCATGCTTGCGTGCGGCCTCGTAAACATGGAACACGCCGCAGATGTTTGGCCCGAGGATGTCTTCGAAGGAATGCTCGGTGGACACACCGCCGAAGTGGATGATGGCATCAACGCCGTCAACCAGCGCATGTACCGCAGCCTTGTCGGCCAGGTCGCAGGTAATTACCTCTTCATGCGGGCCTGAAGCAGGTGCCATCGGGCTGATATCGGAAAGGCGCAGGACCTCGGCGTAGCCTTGCAGGCGTTCGCGAAGGACCTTGCCCAGGCCGCCTGCGGCTCCGGTGAGCAGCAGGCGATTGAGGGGGGTAGTGGTCATGGCCGGCTCTTGTTGTTAATTGTTGTAGGTTGTCGTATGACTTTGCTGATTATTGGCGGTGGATTCGGCTGTTGTCAATGACAACTCAATGACTGTTTGGCGTTATGCGCGGTCCTTGTAGGAGCGGCCTTGTGTCGCGAAAGGGCCGCAAAGCGGCCCCGGCAATCCTGCGTTAAGGCCAAGATCCTGGGGGCGCTTCGCTCCCCGATCGCGACACAAGGCCGCTCCTACAAGGGCCGGCGTCAAGCTTTACAGCAGCGACAACGGGTAGTTAAAGATCAACCGGTTCTCATCGAACTCGTTATTGCTGTAATCCCGCCGAATCGACGAATTTCGCCATTTCACGCTCAGGTCCTTGAATGCCCCGCTCTGGATCACGTACGCCAACTCCGTTTCACGCACCCACTCCTTACCATCGGTCACCACCCCGCTGTGCACGTCGCGCCCGCTGATATAGCGGTTCATCAGGGTCAGCCCCGGTACCCCGACGGTCACAAAGTTGAAGTCATGACGCACCTGCCACGAACGCTCGTTGGCATTGTCGAAGCTGGAGTTGTAACTGTCGTTGGCCAAAGTCCCGCCACTGGTGCCGTTGACCCGCATCCAGGTATCGCCATCGACTTTCTGCAGCCCCACCCAGAACGTGCTGCCGCCGTACTTGGCCGAGAACATCCCCGAGTAGGTTTTATTGTCCAGTTCGCCAGCGCGTTCGGAGCCGTCCTCATCGCCATGGAAGTAGCCCAGGTTGGCACCCAGGGTCCAGTCACCCACCGGCTGGCTGTGGCTCAGTTGCAGGTACTGTTGCTGGTACACGTCCTTCAGCACCGCATTCCACAGGCCCACCAGCGTGCGGTCCTGGTTGAACTTGTACTCGCCGCCGACGAAGTTGAACCGGTCCGACACGCCAGCGCCGTAGCTCATGTCTTCCATGCTGGCGTCGTTACGCGGGCTGTTGCCGCGGAACTGGCCGCCGTACAGGGTCAGCCCTGCGATTTCATTGGAGGTGACCTGCCCGCCTCGGAATGTCTGCGGTAACGAGCGACCGTCGTCCGAGCGAAGAATCGGCAGCACTGGCATCCACTCACCAATCTTCAGCTCGGTCTTGGAAATACGCGCCTTGCCCGCCACCGCCAGGCGCCCGTAGTCGTCTGCCGGCTTGCCATCGTCATGGCGGGGCAGCAACGCCGTGCCGTAGGTCCCGCCGCCGCCGTCGAGCTTGACCGACCACAGCCCCAACACATCCACGCCGAACCCGACCGGCCCCTCGGTGAACCCCGAACGGGCATCGAGAATGAAGCTTTGCGTCCACTCCTCGGCCTTGCTTTGCGGGTTGCTGGGGTTGGTGAAGTTGCGGTTGATGTAGAAGTTGCGCAGCCCGAGGGTGGCCTTGCTGTCCTCGACAAAGCCCGCAGCCAGGCTGGTGCCCGGCAGGCCGGCGATGACCCCGGCGCCAAGCAGGGCGAAAGGCAGGGTATGGCAGATTCTCATTATTGTTGTGCTCCCGAAGGGTATGGCAGCCCGTCCACCGGGCACGCACAAGCGGCCTGCGGCAGGGGCGGGTAGTTAACGGGCCGGTGAGGGCCAGCGGTGAATGCGCGGTAACCCGTCGCTACGTACTGGCAGGTGTACGCGAGCTGGCCGGGTGAAGAGGGGTATGCAACAGACGTGGGTGGAACGGGATGGGTGTCGACATAGGATCGTCCACTGATTGTTGTTTTTGTTATGTGTTGTCGTACAACTGTGGGCGATTATTAGCAAGGGGGAGGCGGGCTGTCAACGGCTGATAGCTGAGCAGGGAGGGTCCCAGTCGCTGCATTCCACGGCCCGTACGCGGGACATGGTTTACAAACCAAATCCGATTGGCTGTGGACCCTGCCGCTAGCCTGCGCTATCTTCAGATCTGGCCTCGCCCTCGACCACGTAGACTGGCATGTCCAGTCCCGGCATCCTCGTTGGTGCCGTACCCCTCCTGTCGGCGTGGGCGGGGCCTCTTCCTTTTTCGCAATGCTCCCCGACTGATATCAAGCGCTCCCTGGCGCCACGGCCACCAGCTATCTTGGCACATCCCCCCTGCTACGCGATTCCCTGTAGGAGCGGCCTTGTGCCGCGAGAGGGCCGCACAGCGGCCCCGGCAAACAATCCGCCATTGCAGAATCCCCAAGATCAGTGCATCTAATCACAGTCGTCTTTACATGAGGGCCAAGTCATGGCTTCCATCAACATCCGCGTCGACGATGATCTCAAAGCCCGCGCCTACAAAGAGCTCGAGCGCCTCGGTGTAACCCCCTCCGAACTCATGCGACAGGCTCTGCAATATGTAGCTGAGCGGGGCAAGCTACCCTTCAGGCCAGTCTTGATGACCGAGGAAGATGAAGACCTGATTGCTACCGTACAAGAGCGGCTTGCTTCTGCGCAGCGCGTGAGGGTCCAGCTGGATGACCTATAGCCTCGACTTCGATGCCCGCGCATTGAAAGAGTGGAAGAAGCTGGGCGATACCGTGCGTCAGCAGTTCAAGAAGAAACTGGCAGAGGTCCTGCTGAACCCTCGAATCGAGGCAAACCGCCTTCACTCGCTGCCAGATTGCTACTAGATAAAGCTTCGCAGCAGCGGGTATAGGCTGGTTTATCAGGTCATTGACCAAGAGATCGTGGTTTTTGTCGTCGCTGTCGATCGCCGTGAAAGAGACCAAGCTTACAAAAAGGCTGCTGAGCGCCTTGAGTAGGCTTCAAGAATTTAACAGTCCCAAGGCTGCAATCTCAGGTAAACACAACCCCAAAGCTGGAGCTCTACTTCTGAGGGAGCGGGCATGCCCGCGAAGAATCCGACTCGGTGTATGGCACCGGCTGCGCCGGTGTTCGCGGCGGCTCGACGCCTCAATGAACCCGCTCCCACAGGTCCTCTGTCAGCCCAGAGGGCTCATTGCTAAGTCAGGCAGACCAGCTTGCCAGGTAACCCCGGCAAACTGCGATCTCTGTGGGAGCGGGTTCACCCGCGAAGAGGCCAGCACAGGCAAAATTGCCCGCTAAACCCCATGCATCCGAAGCGCCCGCTGCGCACACTCTCGCCAACTCAATTTGCGCTTCTCCACCGGCCCCGGCAGTTCCACTTCCCCGGCCAGCATGATTGGAATCTAATGAAAAAGCCCAGCAGTCAATTGAGTGATTGGATCTGGCGCGAATGATGGCTTAGTGATATTGCTCGGCTTCGCTGTTCGAGGTGAATTTTCTATCAACAATGGAATTGACGAAGTTACAACAATTTCTATAGGTGAGTTACGGACGATTGGATGGTGAATTTGCGCGATGATATCTGGGGCAAGGATGTAAGCTCCTATTTGAATGAGGTCTTTGGGCTCGGTTCTAAACATCGGAACTCGGTTCGCTGATATCGTGGTCAGGCTGATCTTAGTTGGGATCTGAAACCATCAGTCCTGCGTGGGCTTCAGGGCGGCGCAGAATATGCCATGTTTAGTCAGCTCATGCTGGAGGCATAATAGGCAAGTGATAGCCCAGTCAGGCGCTTTTATAGCTGCTGGCTTATTGAAGTGCAAGGGGCTGGAGAAGTCAGTTGGGTTTAATATTAGGAAAATAATTGTGCCGGCTGACAGGAAATGGTCGCTTGTTAAGCAGTTGGATGCGTTAAATATAAACTCTCGCACCATGTTTCCTGAGGTTGAGTTTGCGTCAAAGTATATCAAGGATAAATGGATTAAGCGGCGTGCCTGGTGAAGTGAGCTCTGGGGTTTTTTCGAGTTTTCGGAAGTGCCAATAAAAAGGCTGCCATTCGGCAGCCTTCTCGATGCTCAGCCCGGACGATCAGTCCCAGCTCAACGCCCCACCCGTCTGATACTCAATCACGCGCGTCTCAAAGAAGTTTTTCTCTTTCTTCAAGTCCATGATCTCGCTCATCCATGGGAACGGGTTGGTAGTCCCTGGATACTCTTCCTTCAGGCCGATCTGTGTCAGGCGACGGTTGGCAATGAACTTGAGGTAATCCTCCATCATCGCCGCGTTCATGCCCAGCACTCCGCGTGGCATGGTGTCTCGGGCGTATTCGATCTCCAGCTGGGTCCCTTGCAGGATCATCTGGGTCGCTTCTTCCTTCATCGCCGCATCCCACAGGTGCGGGTTCTCGATCTTGATCTGGTTGATCACGTCGATACCGAAGTTCAGGTGCATCGACTCGTCACGCAGGATGTACTGGAACTGCTCGGCGACGCCGGTCATCTTGTTGCGGCGGCCCATGGACAGGATCTGGGTGAAGCCGCAGTAGAAGAAGATGCCTTCCAGGACGCAGTAGTAGGCGATCAGGTTGCGCAGCAGCTCTTTGTCGGTTTCGACGGTGCCGGTGTTGAATTCCGGGTCGGAAATGGCGCGGGTGTACTTCAGGCCCCAGGCGGCTTTTTTAGCGACCGACGGGATCTCGTGGTACATGTTGAAGATCTCGCCTTCATCCATGCCCAGCGACTCGATGCAGTACTGGTAGGCGTGGGTGTGGATCGCCTCTTCGAAGGCCTGGCGCAGGATGTACTGGCGGCACTCCGGGTTGGTGATCAGGCGGTACACAGCCAGGGCCAGGTTGTTGGCAACCAGCGAGTCGGCGGTGGAGAAGAAGCCGAGGTTGCGCATGACGATGCGGCGCTCGTCTTCGGTCAGGCCGTCCTGGCTCTTCCACAGGGCGATGTCGGCGGTCATGTTGACCTCTTGCGGCATCCAGTGGTTGGCGCAGCCGTCCAGGTACTTCTGCCAGGCCCAGTCATACTTGAACGGCACCAGCTGGTTCAGGTCGGCGCGGCAGTTGATCATGCGCTTTTCGTCTACCGCGACACGGGCAGATGAACCTTCCAGCTCGGCCAGGCCTTCGGCCACGTCGAGGGCGTCGAGGGCAGCTTTGGCACGTTTGACGGCTTCGGAGTCAGACGCGGTAGCAGCGCGAGCTTCCAGAGCGGCGGCACCACCGGCGCTGTCGAGCTTGTCGAGGGTGGCGGCGGCAGCGGCCTGCGCAGGGGTGTTGCCTTTAGCGGCTACTTCGCCGTCTTCGTTATCGAATTCGTCCCAGCTCAGCATGGTTTGGCTCCTGCTTGAGGGTCGCCCTGGGGCAACCGGTTGGATTTTAAAAAATGTGATGCCTGACGCAAGGCCGGTAACGGCGAATGGACAGCTCGAGAGGCTGACTCTCGTTTACATCTGAATGTGTTCTGGCTTGTACCTGGCCAGGCCTCAGGGAGGGGCCAGGACAATTGAATGGCGCTCTTTTCAGAGGGCGCAAAGTATACCGGAATTCACCTTCGATCGGGGCGCATGTCTTGCGGGCGAGGGTAACTTTTTCGACCGGTTTTGCGTGCATCCGTTCACGAAATGGCTGTGTTCTTCTACGGGGGGAGAGTGTAGCGCCAACCTATATCTTGTGCCAGTTTAAATTGTGAGACACACCATATAGTGTTTATGACGGGTTGTGTTGTGTGCCCGGGCCTCATCGTCGGCAAGCCAGCTCCCAAAGGCACCGCGCCTGACCGCAGGCCGATGCAGTACCTCTGGGAGCTGGCTTGCCGGCGATGAGGCCCGGGCACACATCACTAGCAGCGGTGGCTGCGCAGCGTTTCGACGACATGCGTCTTGGGGTGTTTGCGTGCGACTTCTACCGAGGTAAAACGGCCGGTTTCAGCATTGCGACCAATCTTGCGAGTTGCCACTTTTTTCCGCGCCATGGGCTTGCGTCCTGTTTGAGAGGTCCTGTTCTTTTACCGAGCCGCACGAGCGGTGGGCAAAGGGCAAGGTTTCTCTGGGGCACGGATACAAAAATGCCGCGCGGGGCACCCGTAGGCACCCCGCGCGGCATTCAGGCCTTACTGGCAGGCTTCGCAGTCAGGCTCGTCGATCGCGCAGGCCTTTGGCACTGGCGCCGGGCCGGCTGCCTGGACCGGGGCGCTGTCGCCACCGCTGGAAACGGCGTTGAGCTTGCCGGTGTTGATGGTCGACTTCTCGGTGCTGGTCGCGGCCAGGGCACGGAGGTAGTAGGTGGTTTTCAGGCCACGGTACCAGGCCATGCGGTAGGTAACGTCCAGCTTCTTGCCCGATGCACCCGCGATGTACAGGTTCAGCGACTGAGCCTGGTCGATCCACTTCTGGCGACGGGAAGCAGCGTCGACAATCCACTTGGTCTCGACTTCGAACGCGGTGGCGTACAGGTCTTTCAGCTCTTGCGGGATACGCTCGATCTGCTGCACCGAACCGTCGTAGTACTTCAGGTCGTTGATCATGACCGAGTCCCACAGGCCGCGGGCCTTCAGGTCACGGACCAGGTACGGGTTGATCACGGTGAACTCGCCCGACAGGTTCGATTTCACGTACAGGTTCTGGTAGGTCGGCTCGATCGACTGCGACACGCCGGTGATGTTGGCGATGGTCGCGGTTGGCGCGATGGCCATGATGTTCGAGTTACGAATACCTTTTTGTACGCGAGCACGCACCGGTGCCCAGTCCAGGGTCTCGTTCAGGTCGACGTCGATGTACTTCTGGCCACGGGCCTCGATCAGGATCTGTTGCGAATCCAGCGGCAGGATGCCTTTGGACCACAGCGAACCCTGGAAGGTCTCGTAGGCACCACGCTCGTCGGCCAGGTCGCAGGACGCCTGGATCGCGAAGTAGCTGACCGCTTCCATCGACTTGTCGGCGAACTCGACGGCAGCGTCGGAGCCGTAGGCGATGTGCTGCAGGTACAGGGCGTCCTGGAAGCCCATGATGCCCAGGCCGACCGGACGGTGCTTGAGGTTCGAGTTACGCGCTTGCGGCACCGAGTAGTAGTTGATGTCGATCACGTTGTCGAGCATGCGCACGGCAGTGTTCACGGTGCGTTGCAGCTTAACGGTGTCCAGCTTGCCGTCGACGATGTGGTTCGGCAGGTTGATCGAGCCCAGGTTGCAGACCGCGATCTCGTCCTTGTTGGTGTTCAAGGTGATCTCGGTGCACAGGTTCGAGCTGTGGACCACGCCTACGTGCTGCTGCGGCGAACGCAGGTTGCACGGGTCCTTGAAGGTCAGCCACGGGTGGCCGGTCTCGAACAGCATCGACAGCATCTTGCGCCACAGGTCTTTGGCCTGGATGGTCTTGAACACCTTGATCTTGTTGTACTCGGTCAGGGCTTCGTAGTACTCGTAGCGCTCTTCGAAGGCCTTGCCGGTCAGGTCGTGCAGGTCTGGCACTTCCGAAGGCGAGAACAGGGTCCACTTGCCGTCATCGAAGACACGCTTCATGAACAGGTCAGGGATCCAGTTGGCGGTGTTCATGTCGTGGGTACGACGGCGGTCATCACCGGTGTTCTTGCGCAGCTCGATGAATTCTTCGATGTCCAGGTGCCAGGTTTCCAGGTAGGCGCATACAGCGCCTTTGCGCTTGCCACCCTGGTTCACGGCAACGGCGGTGTCGTTGACCACTTTCAGGAACGGGACGACGCCCTGGGACTTGCCGTTGGTGCCCTTGATGTAGGAGCCCAGTGCACGCACAGGGGTCCAGTCGTTGCCCAGGCCACCGGCGAATTTCGACAGCATGGCGTTGTCGTGGATCGCGTGGTAGATGCCCGACAGGTCGTCTGGCACGGTGGTCAGGTAGCAGCTGGACAGCTGCGGGCGCAGGGTACCGGCGTTGAACAGGGTCGGGGTCGAGGCCATGTAGTCGAAGGACGACAACAGGTTGTAGAACTCGATCGCACGGGCTTCCTTGTCTTTCTCTTCCAGCGCCAGGCCCATGGCCACACGCATGAAGAACACCTGAGGCAGCTCGAAGCGCACGCCATCCTTGTGGATGAAGTAACGGTCGTACAGGGTTTGCAGGCCCAGATAGGTGAACTGCTGGTCGCGCTCGTGGTTGATCGCCTTGCCCAGTTTTTCCAGGTCGAAGTCGGCCAGGGCCGGGTTCAGCAGCTCGAACTCGATACCTTTGGCGATGTAGGCCGGCAGGGCCTTGGCGTACAGGTCAGCCATCTCGTGGTGGGTGGCGCTGTCGGCTACATTCAGGAAGCCCAGGCCTTCGGCGCGCAGGGTGTCCATCAGCAGGCGGGCGGTAACGAACGAGTAGTTCGGCTCGCGCTCTACCAGGGTACGGGCGGTCATCACCAGGGCGGTGTTGACGTCCTTGATGGCAACGCCGTCGTACAGGTTTTTCAGGGTTTCGCGCTGGATCAGGTCGCCATCGACTTCGGCCAGGCCTTCGCAGGCTTCGCTGATGATGGTGTTCAGGCGGGCCATGTCGAGCGGCGCCAGGCTGCCGTCGGCCAGGGTGATGCGGATGCTCGGGTGCGGCTCGACCACGGCGTCGGTGTTGGCGCGGGTGGCACGCTCCTTGGCGCGCTGGTCGCGGTAGATCACGTAGTCGCGGGCAACTTTCTGCTCGCCGGCGCGCATCAGGGCCAGTTCTACCTGGTCCTGGATTTCTTCGATGTGGATGGTGCCACCCGATGGCATGCGACGCTTGAACGTGGCGGTAACCTGCTCGGTCAGGCGCGCGACGGTGTCGTGGATGCGCGACGAAGCGGCGGCGGTGCCGCCTTCAACTGCAAGGAACGCCTTGGTGATGGCAACGGTGATCTTGTCGTCGGTGTAGGGGACGACAGTACCGTTACGCTTGATCACGCGCAGTTGGCCAGGGGCGGTGGCGGCCAGATCCTGGTTGGAATCGGCGGCCTGCGGCACCTTGGCCTGCGGGTTCTCGCGAGTTGTGTCGGTTTGCATGGGTGGGTGTCTCCACAGTTTCTATATTGTTCAGGCGCCTTTTGGGCGCCCACCGTTCCGTCCACTTGCTCGATGACCCGGCGGGGATGCGCAGTGCATGCGCATCCGCCCGCACGGGCGTACCGACTTCGGGACAGACTCAGGAATAAGGGGCAATAGCTTGCCGCTCCCTGGCCGAAGTCAAAGGTTCTGGGTACATCCCAAAAACCGGTGCTGATGAGTGCCAGGCGTTGCCTGCAACACTCATACCCGAACAACGCCCTGAAAGGGCTTGCCTCGGTCGCCTCCGCAGGAGCGGTTTGGCTGCTGAAATCACCTGAAGTTCAGCCCGGAAAATCGCTTGATTTTGCGGGTTGACTTTTGTGTGTGATTTTGCACGAACCCCTATATGTAGTGGTTCGCTGCGTTCGGGATACAAGATAATGCGGTATTGGGGGCTTTGCAAGGCGAGCGCCTGTGGATAACGTGTGCGTACTTTGTGAGTGAATGGTGGGTATTCGCTGTAGGCCTTGTGCCAAGTGGTTTGCAGTATTTTTCTGCGTGGTGACGCCCTTGGGCAGTTTTTTTCGGGCGGGATACCTGTCACAAAAAACGGTTCAGTTCAGGGGGCGGTAGTGCATGTCTGAAGATCTGGGGTGCCTGGGAGATCGAGCGCCGCCCGCGCGGCGCTTGGTCTCGCAGGCGCCACCCATCTACAGCCATACTCTCAACTGCCCTTACACGATCCCAAGAACAACAAGGCCAAAGCCATGGACCACCCCATCCCCCGCATCCTCATTGTCGAAGACGACCAGCGCCTGGCCGAGCTCACCGCCGAGTACCTGCAGGCCAACGGCTTCGAAGTCGCGGTGGAGGGGGATGGCGCCCGTGCCGCGCGGCGTATCGTCGACAGCCAGCCCGACCTGGTCATCCTCGACCTCATGCTGCCTGGCGAGGACGGCCTGAGCATCTGCCGCCGGGTGCGCAGCCAGTACCCCGGGCCGATCCTCATGCTCACCGCACGCAGCGACGAACTCGACCAGGTCCAGGGCCTGGACCTGGGTGCCGACGACTACGTCTGCAAACCGGTACGCCCACGCCTGCTGCTGGCGCGTATCCAGGCCCTGCTGCGGCGCAGCGAAGCCGTGGACAGCAAGCGCCAGGAGGTGACCTTTGGCGAACTGCGTATCGACAACCGACTGCGCGAGGCGCGCCTGGGTGAACAGCTGATCGAGCTGACCGGCGCCGAATTCGACCTGCTCTGGCTGCTGGCCAGCAACGCCGGCCGGGTACTGACCCGCGAACAGATCTTCACCGCGTTGCGTGGCGTGGGCTACGACGGCCAGGACCGCTCCATCGACATCCGTATCTCGAAAATCCGCCCCAAGATCGGCGATGACCCGCTTCAGCCACGGCTGATCAAGACCCTGCGCAGCAAGGGGTACCTGTTTGTCGGCGAAGCGCCATGAACAACTCGATCTTTCTGCGTATCTACGGTGGCATGCTGGCTGTGCTGGTGCTGGTGGCGCTGCTCGGCGTGCTCACCCTGCACCTGGTCAACGAAGTGCGCGCCGCCCAGCACCGCGAGGGCCTGGCCCAAGGCACGTTCAGCCTGATGGCTGACAACCTGGCGCAGCAGAATGCAACCGAACGCAAGCGCTCGCTGCTGATCTGGGAGCGATTGCTCGGTGTGCCGCTGGCGCTGCAGCCGATGACTGCGCGCAGCCTCGACGGCGGCCAGCGGGCGCGCCTGTATCGCGGCCTGGTGGTGGTCGAGAAGACAGGCCCGCATGCGGCGCAAGTGCTGCGCAAGGTCGGCCAGGAAGACCTGATGCTGGTGGCGCAGATCAAACAGATAAGCGAGCAACTGGCGCGGGCCACGCTGTATCTGTTGGCCGACGAACTGGTGCGCTACCCGATCACCGAGCAGCAGCAGCGGCTGGCCCAGATCAAGCAGGAGAAGGGCTTTGGCTTTGGCGTCGCGCTGCAGCGCATCGAGCGGGTAAGCCTGGACGATGACCAGCGGCGTCGGGTCGAGGAGGGCGACACGGTCATGGCGCTGGGCAAGGATGGCGACTCGATACGTGTGTTTGCCGGGCTGGCTGGCTCGCCCTGGGTGCTGGAAATAGGCCCGTTGTACCAGCTCAACCCGTATCCGCCGCAGTTGCTGATCCTGATTGCCTTCCTTGGCCTGTGCCTGATCGGCCTGGTGGTCTACCTGCTGGTGCGCCAGCTGGAGCGCCGCGTGTCGGGCCTGGAGATTGCCGCCACACGCATCGCCCAGGGCAGCCTGGACACCCGCGTGCCCGCAGGCGACGCCGACTCGGTAGGGCGCCTGGCTGCCGCCTTCAACGGCATGGCCGAGCACCTGCAGCGCTCGCTGAGCATGCAGCGCGAGCTGGTGCGGGCGGTGTCCCACGAGTTGCGTACGCCGGTTGCGCGCCTGCGCTTTGGCCTGGAAATGATCGAAAGTGCCACCACCGAACAGGCACGGGCCAAGCATCTGGCCGGCATGGACGGGGATATCCAGGACCTCGACAAGCTGGTCGACGAAATGCTGACCTACGCCCGCCTGGAGCAAGGCGCGCCGGCTTTGAAGTTCCAGCGGGTCGACCTGGACGCCCTGCTCGCGCGGGTGATCGAAGAGCTGGCACCGTTGCGTGCCGAGGTGCGGGTAGTGCGCGGCGACTGCCAGGGCGCGGATGCCGAAGGCGCCTGGGTCGAGGCCGAGCCGCGGTACTTGCACCGGGCACTGCAGAACCTGGTCGGCAACGCCATGCGCCATGCCGGTTCTGAGGTGCGCGTGAGTTACCAGTTGGGGCAGCAGCGGTGCCGCATTGATGTCGAAGATGACGGCCCGGGGATCCCCGAGGGCTTCTGGGACCGTATCTTCACCCCGTTCACCCGCCTGGACGACAGCCGCACCCGTGCTTCGGGTGGGCACGGCCTGGGCCTGTCGATCGTGCGGCGAATCATTTACTGGCACACGGGCCGGGCGACGGTGGGGCGCAGCGAAGCGTTGGGTGGCGCCTGCTTCAGCCTGAACTGGCCACGCCAGCAAGCGCCACAGTAAAGGTCAGACGCTGACCAGGCTGAGCAGGTGGCCGTCCTGCAGGCAGAACTGGCCTTGCAACTCGGCGCCTTGGCGCCACTGCGGCGACAGGTCGGTGAGCAGGCGCAGGCGGGCCAGGCCTTCGGTGGACCAGTCCAGCACTTCGGCGTGTTCGAAATAGAAGCGCTGGTGGGTCAGCGGGTAGAGGGTCTTGAACAGGCTTTCCTTCAGCGAGAAGGTCAGGGTGACCGTCAGGCCGAGTTGACGGCGGTCCAGGCGTTCGAGCTCGGGCGGGGTGAGGATTTCGGCCATCAGCCGTTCGGCGCGTTCGTCATCCAGCAAGGCCTCCTGATCCAGGCCCAGGCCCTGGCAACTGCCCTCGGCGGCGACTACGGCAGCGGCCCAGCCTTTGCCGTGGGTGATCGAGCCGCGAACGCCCGCCGGCCAGATCGGCGAGCGGTCCTCATGGGTGCCGGGCACGTAGTCGCGACCGTCCAGGCGCTGCAGCGCCGCGCGCGCGCATACGCGACCTGCCAGGTACTCAGCCTGGCGCTTGGCCACCGAGCGCTGCAGGCTGGCACTGGGCACGACGCCGGCGCGCTGGAAGTCGTCGGGTGCCAGGCGGGCAGGGTCGAAGGTGCAACTGACCAGCACCGCGCCGGGCAGCGGGCGAGGCAAGGGCCAGTGGTGCTGGAGCGGGGCGCAGCAGGCGGGGAGAGTGTTCATGGCGCTATTGTGCCAGCGGCTGTGTGGGAGGTGGAATAGCAGGGGACTGCAGCGCAGCCCATCGCCGGCAAGCCAGCTCCCAGAGGTGTTGCGCAGGGCTTGAGGTTTGCGCTGTGTTTGCGGGAGCTGGCTTGCTGGCGATGGGCCGCACAGCGGCCCCCGACAATCCTTATTTGAACACCTGCTTGAAGAACGCCTGCATATCCGCCCAAGAGCTCTCGTCCGCAGCCTTGTTGTAGCCAATGTCCGGCCCGCCATGCTCACCATGGCTCAAGCGGTCGGCATCCGGGTTGGTGAAGCCATGCTTGGCGCCAGGAATGTTGACGAACTGGTAGTTGACCTTGGCGGCGTCCATTTCCGCTTTGAACGCATTGACCTGGTCTTGGGTGACCATGCTGTCTGCGGCGCCGTGCTCGACCAGTACATAGGCCTTCACTTTGCCGGCCTGGGCCGGCTTCTGTGTAGCCAGTGCGCCGTGGAAGCTCACCACTGCATCGAGTTTATCCACCCCGCGTCGTGCTGCATCGAGCACCACCTTGCCGCCGAAGCAGTAACCGACGGCACCTAAGCTGCTCTTGTCGGTGTAAGGCTGTAGTTCCAGCAGTTTCAGGCCGGCGTCGAAGCGCTCGGCGGCAGCCGCCGGGTCTTTCATCGCTTCGGCCATGAATGCTTGGGCATCCTGCGGATGTTCGGTCTGCTTGCCATCGCCATACATGTCGATGGCTAGCGCACTGTAACCCAAGGCCGCGAGGTCACGGGCGCGGCGCTTGGCATAGTCATTCAGCCCCCACCATTCATGTACCACGACGATGCCCGGGCGCTTGCCTTGGACTGCATCATCATAGGCGTAGTAGCCGATCAAACGTTTGCCGTTGTCGCCCTGGTAGGGAATTTCACGGGTCACTACCGCCGCTTGGGCGAGGGAGGCGCTGCACATCAGGGTCAGGGCCAGCAGGGCACGCATCTTTACTACTCCTTGTCTTGCAGACAGTTCGTTCAGCCGAGGTTCAGCCAGGGTTCAGTCGCGGTTCAGGGTGCCCTCCTTACTCTAGCTTCCAGACCGAAACAGCGCACCCAACTGGAGTCACCAGCCATGAAAACCTTCAACACCCTGCTTGCCGCCATGGCCGTCTGCGCCGCTGGCATCACCACTGCCCAGGCCGCCGACGACAACTTCGCCAGCCTCACCTACGGCCAGACCAGCGACAAGGTTCGCAAGTCCGGCCTGCTGCAGCGCAACACCGACCAGCTCAATGCCGATGGCATCATCGGCAAGGATGACACCTGGGGTGTACGTGTGGGCAAGATCAACGATCAGGGCCGCTACTACATGACCTACGACAACGTCTCGGGTGACCACAGTGGCCTGAAGTTGCGCCAGGAAAACCTGCTGGGCAGCTACGACCTGTTCCTGCCGGTGGGCGATACCACCAAACTGTTCGGCGGTGGCAGCCTGGGCATGACCAAGCTCACCCAGGACTCGCCAGGCGCCAGCCGGGATACCGACTACGGTTATGCCTACGGCCTGCAGGCCGGTGTGATCCAGGACATCACCGACAAGGCTTCGGTGGAACTGGGCTACCGTTACCTGCGCACCAATGCCGCGACCGAAGTGGGCGCGCATGGCGGGCCGAAGGACGGCACCCTGCGTCTGACCAGCAGCGCGCAGACATACCTGGCTGCTTCCTACAAGTTCTGACGGGCGAGCCGCGTTATCCTGTACCGGCCCTTTCGCAGCACAAGGCTGCTCCTACAGGAATACCACCCCCTGTAGGAGCAGCCTTGTGCTGCGAAGAGGCCGGTACAGGCAATACACATTAAGGAGCTGCACATGAAACTGCTGGTGGTCGAGGACGAAGCCCTGCTTCGCCATCACCTCTACACCCGCCTGGGCGAAAGCGGCCATGTGGTCGAGGCGGTCGCCGATGCCGAGGAGGCGCTGTACCAGGCCGGGCAGTACCACTTCGACCTCGCCATCATCGACCTGGGCCTGCCCGGTATCAGTGGCCTGGAACTGATCACGCGCCTGCGCAGCCAGGACAAGACTTTCCCCATTCTCATCCTCACCGCCCGCGGCAACTGGCAGGACAAGGTCGAGGGCCTGGCCGCCGGTGCCGACGACTATCTGGTCAAACCGTTCCAGTTCGAAGAGCTCGAAGCGCGGCTGAATGCCCTGTTGCGCCGCTCCAGCGGCTTCACCCAGTCGACCATCGCCGCAGGCCCCTTGGTACTCGACCTCAACCGCAAGCAGGCCACCCTCGACGACCAGCCCCTGGCGCTGACCGCCTACGAGTACCGCATTCTCGAATACCTGATGCGCCATCATCAGCAGGTGGTGGCCAAGGATCGCCTGATGGAGCAGTTGTACCCAGGCGACGAGGAGCGCGACCCCAATGTCATCGAAGTACTGGTCGGCCGCCTGCGCCGCAAGCTTGAGGGCGAGCACGGCTTCAAACCCATCGACACCGTGCGCGGCCTGGGCTACCTGTTTACCGAGCGCTGCCGATGATCCGCTCGCTGCGGGTACGCCTGATGCTGGCCGCCGCAGTACTGGCCTTGCTGTTCATGCTCGCGCTGCTGCCGGCCTTGCAGAAGGCCTTCAGCCTGGCGCTGCAGGAGTCGATCGAGCAGCGCCTGGCTTCGGATGTGACCACGCTGATTTCCGCCGCGCGCATCGAGCATGGTCAGTTGCAGATGCCGGCCCTGCTGCCGGACGAGCGCTATAATCTGCCGTACACGGGCCTGCTCGGTTATATCTTCGACCGCGACGGCAACCTGGTCTGGCAGTCGCGGGCCACCGCCGACCGGCACATCAACTACCGCCCGCGCTATGACGGGCGCGGCAATGAGTTCGCCCGCATTCATCAAGCAGATGGCGAAGAGTTTTTTGTCTACGACGTCGAGGTAAAGCTGCTGGGTGGCCAGAGTGCCGCCTACAGCATTGTCGCCCTGCAGCCGGTGAGCGAGTACAAGGCCACCCTCAATGGCCTGCGCGAGAAGCTCTACCTGGGCTTTGGTGCAGCCTTGCTGGCGCTGATGGTGCTGCTATGGGCTGGCCTGACCTGGGGCCTGCGCTCGTTGCGCCGGCTTAGCCACGAGCTGGATGAAGTGGAGTCGGGCGCGCGCGATGGCCTGAGCGGCGAGCACCCGCGCGAGCTGCTGCGCCTCACCCGTTCGCTCAACCGCCTGTTGCGCAGTGAACGTGAGCAGCGCACGCGCTACCGCGACTCGCTGGACGACCTGGCGCACAGCCTGAAGACGCCGCTGGCGGTGTTGCAAGGCGTGGGCGAAAGCCTGCAGCAGCGCAGCGGTGAGCGCGAGCAGGCGCGGGTGCTGCAAAGCCAGATCGAGCGCATGAGCCAGCAGATCGACTATCAGCTGCAACGCGCCAGCCTGCGCAAGAGCGGCCTGGTGCGCCACAGCGTGAGGCTGCGGCCGTTGCTCGACAGCCTGTGCAGCACCTTGGCCAAGGTGTACCGGGACAAGCGGGTGAACGTGACGCTGGAACTGCCCGATGCCGCGCAGGTGCCGATGGAGCAGGGCGCCTTGCTGGAAATGCTCGGCAACCTGCTGGAAAACGCCTACCGCCTGAGCCTGGGCCAGGTGCGGGTGAGCCTTGAGCAGGCGCCCGGGCAGCTGGCCTTATGTATCGAGGACGATGGGCCGGGGGTGCCGGCCGACCAGCGTGAGCGCATTCTGGAGCGCGGCGAGCGGCTGGACAGCCAGCACCCCGGGCAGGGGATCGGGCTGGCGGTGGTCAAGGACATTGTCGACAGCTATGACGCTGAGCTCAGCCTGACGGATTCGCCCTTGGGTGGCGCGGCGTTCAGGATCACTTTCCACCTGGACTGATTTGTACCCTGTACCGGCCCATTCGCGGGTAAACCCGCTCCCACAGGGATCGCACAGGCTTCGAATGCAGGGCGGATTCCCGCCATCCCCTCTGTACAAAAACCGCCACCGGGCGGAAATCCGCCAGCCTTCCTCAGGCAAATCGCCCTGTCGTTGGGCATTTATCCCTAGCAAATAGGGCCCTTGCACCCTTCATGGGCATTTTGGCACCACCTTTGCTATTGATCTTCGCAGAGGCCTGCCCAGGCAGCTCGAACACAACGACAAATCCCTCCAAGTGCAGGAGGGTTAGCGATTCAGGTGCCCCATCACCCTGGGAAGGGTGAACCGGCACACTTGAGGAAAATGAGCCATGACGACACGTCAGCCGCTGTACAAATCCCTGTATGTCCAGGTGATCGTTGCCATCACCATCGGCATCCTGCTCGGCCACTACTACCCGGAAACGGGCGTCGCCCTCAAACCCTTGGGTGACGGCTTCGTCAAACTGATCAAGATGGTCATTGCCCCGATCATCTTCTGCACCGTGGTCAGCGGCATCGCCGGCATGCAGAGCATGAAGTCGGTCGGCAAGACTGGCGGCTACGCGCTGCTGTACTTTGAAATCGTCTCCACCATCGCCCTGATCATCGGCCTCGTCGTCGTCAACGTGGTCAAGCCGGGCGCTGGCATGCACATCGACGTCAGCACCCTGAACGCCAGCAGCGTGGCCGCCTACGCCGCCGCCGGCGCCCAGCAGACCACCGTCGGCTTCCTGCTCAATGTCATCCCCAACACCGTGGTGGGTGCCTTCGCCAACGGCGACATCCTGCAGGTGCTGATGTTCTCGGTGCTGTTCGGCTTTGCCCTGCACCGCCTGGGCAGCTACGGCAAGCCGTTGCTGGACATGATCGACCGCTTCGCCCATGTCATGTTCAACATCATCAACATGATCATGAAGCTTGCCCCGATCGGTGCTTTCGGCGCCATGGCCTTCACCATCGGCCAGTACGGCGTGGGTTCGCTGGTGCAACTGGGCTACCTGATGGCGTGCTTCTACATCACCTGCCTGCTGTTCGTGCTGGTGGTGCTGGGCGGTATCTGCCGCGCCCACGGCTTCAGCGTGCTCAAGCTGATCCGCTATATCCGTGAAGAGCTGCTGATCGTGCTGGGTACTTCCTCCTCGGAATCGGCCCTGCCACGCATGCTGGCCAAGATGGAGCGCCTGGGCGCGAAGAAGTCGGTCGTCGGCCTGGTTATTCCGACCGGTTACTCGTTCAACCTGGACGGCACCTCGATCTACCTGACCATGGCTGCGGTGTTCATCGCCCAGGCCACCGACACCACCATGGACATCACCCACCAGATCACCCTGCTGCTGGTGCTGCTGGTGGCTTCCAAAGGTGCTGCCGGCGTCACCGGTTCGGGCTTCATCGTGCTGGCCGCCACCCTGTCGGCTGTTGGCCACCTGCCGGTAGCTGGCCTGGCGCTGATCCTCGGCATCGACCGCTTCATGTCCGAAGCCCGCGCACTGACCAATCTGGTGGGCAACGCCGTTGCCACCGTGGTCGTGGCCAAGTGGGTCAAGGAAATGGACAACGACAAGCTGGCCTCGGAGCTCGCCTCCGGTGGTGCACCGCTGGTCGATACCCGTCCGACCGATGACCTGGGCGTGGCCGAAGGCCCGGCTCGCTGATCGCGCGGCTATAGAACGAAAGAGGCGACCCTAGGGTCGCCTTTTTCATGTGCGCTGTTCGCGTCGGTGGGCGGTCAGGCCAGCACCACCTCCAACACCCGGATCACCTCCGGCTGAGGGTAATGCCACCTCACCTGCACATCCCAGAACTTCACCCCGTACACCCGCTCGGCTGGTGGTACCTGGTAGGCCGGGCGCGGGTCTTGCGCCAGGCATTGTTCGATCAGTTCTACCAGCGGTTCAGCCAGCCGCAGTGCATGCTCGCGGGCCTGGGGCAGGGCGTTGTCGCCCCACTGCACGGCAATCGCGGCGGGCGCTGCGTTGGCCATCTGGTTGCTGGCGTGTGCGACGCTGTCGGCATACGGTACATAGGGTTTGATGTCCAGTACCGGCGTGCCATCGAGCAGGTCGATCCCGGATAGCCACAGGCGCCCAGGCTCCACACCCTCCAGGCGCACTACCGACTGGCCGATGCCGTTTGGCCGGTGGGTGGCACGGGTGGCGAACACCCCCATGCTCTTGTTGCCGCCCAGACGCGGTGGCCGCACTTTCAGGCGCGGCTTGTCCTCGAGGGCCTGGTGAAACAGGAACAGCAGCCAGACATGGCTGACCTGCTCCAGGCCTTCGACCGCATCACCCTGGTCGAACGGCGGCAGCAGTTCGAGCACGCCCCGCGCAGCAGGCGCCAGTTGGGGCTGGCGCGGGATGGCGAATTTCTCCTTGAAGCAGGAGCGGACGATGCCGACGGGTGCAACCGTATGCTGCATGGCCACTTAGCCGCGCACGCGCTGGGTCAGGCCTTTGAGGAAGTTGCGCAGCAACTGGTCGCCGCACGGGCGGTAGTTTTCGTGGCCGGCCTTGCGGAACAGCGCGCTCAGTTCAGGCTTGCTGACCGGGAAATTGACCGACTTGAGGATCACGTGCAGGTCGTCTTCCTTGAGCTCGAAGGCCACCCGCAGCTTCTTGAGGATGAGGTTGTTGGTCACAGGCAGCTCGACCGGCAGTGGCGGGCGGCTGTCGTCCTTGCCACGGCGGTGGATTACCAGGCCATCGAGGAAGTGCGCCATCACCCGATCAGGGCAACGGACGAAGCCTTCCTCTTCTTCTTTCTTCAGGTAGGTGGCCAATACCAAAGGGTTCACCTCGAGGCCGGAAAGCCCGATGATCTCGGCCATCTTGGCGTCGTTCACCTTGAGCATGTAGCGCAGGCTGCGCAGGACGTCGTTGTGGTTCATTGCTGCAGAATCCTGTTCAGGTGCCACGCTTGTGCGTGGCGTATTGCTTAGAAACGTTCGGTAGTCGCCACGTAGCGCCATTGGCCGAGGGGCAGCTTGCCCATCGACACACCACCCAAGCGAATGCGTCGCATGCTTACCAGCTCCAGGCGCAGGTAGGCGCACAGCTCGGCGATCTGCCCGGGTTGGGGGTTTTTCAGCACCATGCGCAGGTGGGTCTCGTTCTGCCAACTGGCCTTGGCCTTGGGCAGCTCGCGGTCATTGCGCGTGGCACCGCGCGCCAGGCGTTCCAGCGCCTGAGGTGTGGTCTCGCCGCGCACTTCGACAATGAACTCCTGCTCCAGGCGACGCAGGTCGGCCTCGATCTTGCGGCTTACCCGCCAGTCCTGGGTGAATACCTGCAGGCCGCTGGCGCCACGCTCGAGCGGTGCCACGCAGGCCTGGCGGTTAAAGTGCCCGTGCAGGGCGCGCACGCCTTCGCGGTGCGCCTCGCTGAGGGTGGCCATGTTCATGCTGGCGCGGGCGCTTTCGCTGTCCACGCCGGCCGCCTGGTTGAGCAGCAGGGTTACCGGCTCCAGCGCTTCGACGCGGGCACCCGGGAGCAGCTCGACGCGCTGGTCCTCTACCTTGAACTGCGGCTGCTCGACCACCACGCCGTCGACCGTGACCCAGCCACCTTCGATATAGAGCTCGGCATCGCGGCGAGAGCAGCCAAGTTGCTCGATAAGGCGTTTGGACAGGCGGACGGGTTCGGACATGACGGCAATTCGCAAAGGCAGGGAAAGGCCAGCATTGTACCTGCCTGAGCGGCAGAGGGGCTGGGAATCTGTGTCATTTACGCCGTTTTGCTCAGGCGCATGTGCAGGAGGGGGTAGGGCTGCCCCAGGCCGTCGGTTTCCGATCGGCCAATTACTTCGAAGCCTTCGTGCAGGTAAAAGCCCAAGGCCTGAGGGTTTTGCTCGTTGACGTCCAGGCGCTCGGCGTTCAGCTCGTCGATGGCATAGTGCAGCAGGCGCTTGCCCACCCCTTTGCCACGGTAGTCCGGTGCAACAAACAGCATGTCCACGCGCCCGTTGGCGACCCCGGCAAAGCCACAGATGCGCTGCCGGTCCCTGCAGCAGATCAGCATCACTGCGTCGAGGTAGCGGCGCAGTACCTGCTCGCGCAGTAAAACAATGTAGCCCTCTGGCAGGAAATCGTGAGTGGCACGTACCGAGTCCTCCCACACCTGCACAAGCTCGCCGTAGTCGCGCAAGTGCGGGGTTTGTAGCGTCAGTAGCGATGGCATGCCGGTGGTCCTCCATGGCGATCAGGAAAACATAGCAGGCCAACCACCGGTCGGCTTGTTCGCGCGCCGCTTGAAGCGCGGGGCGCAGGGGTCTATTAGTTAAGCGTGGGAAAAAATCCCACGCAAAGAAAAGAAAACACTGAAAACAAGATTTCTGCTGATTTGGCGTTCTCATGGCGACGACCTGGAGACGGACTATGCAAATCCACCTGCTGTTCAAGAAGGCTTTACTGGCGGTTGCCGTGGCTGGCGTGCTGTCGACGTCCATTGTTTTGATCCCTGACTCGATTTCTCATGGCTCCAGCGCCTACGCCAAAGATGGCGGTGGTGGTGGTGGTGGTGGTGGTGGTGGCCACGGCGGAGGCGGCGGCGGTGGTGGCCACGGTGGTGGCGGCGGAAGCGGCGGCGGTGGTGGCGGCCACGGTGGTGGTGGCGGAAGCGGCGGCGGTGGTGGCGGCCACGGTGGCGGCGGCGGAAGCGGTGGTGGAAGTGGCGGCGGTGGTGGCCACGGCAGTGGCGGTGACGGCGGCGGCCATGCCGGCAATAGTGGTAGCGGCCATGGCAACTCCGGCCTGGGCCACGCCGGTGATTCAAACGCTGGGCGCAGCGGCAACCATGCTGAAGCGGGTGACGATCATGGCAATCACGTGGGTGGTGAGCCCGGTGACGATCACGGCAATCACGTTGGCGGTGAGCCCGGTGACGATCATGGCAACCATGTTGGCGGTGAGCCCGGGGATGATCATGGTAATCATGTCGGCGGCGAGCCTGGCGATGATCACGGCAATCACGTTGGTGGTGAACCTGGTGATGATCACGGCAACCATGTGGGTGGCGAACCGGGTGATGACAACAGCAGGAGCTGACAGGCGTTGATCAGCCCAACTCTGCCCCCTTCGATGTTAAGCGCACTGCGGCGTGTCATGCGCCCGCTGGTGCGCTTGATGTTGCGCAAAGGGGTTACCTACACGATGTTCGCCGACCTGCTCAAGGAGGTGTTCGTCGACGTGGCCCATCGTGAGTTTCGTCTGGACGGCACCCCGCCCACTGACAGCCGCGTCAGCCTGCTTACAGGCGTGCATCGCAAGGATGTCCGGCGGCTGCGCAGCGAAGGTGGCATGGCACTCGAGGCCTTGCCGGCGAACATCACCCTGGGCGCACAGTTGGTCAATGCATGGACCACCCGCCCGCCGTTCTGCTCGGCACCTGGCCAGGCACTGGCACTGCCGCGTTTGGCAAGTGTGGGTGGCGAGTGCTCATTCGATGCCCTGGTGGCCACGGTCAGCACTGATATCCGCGGGCGTGTGGTGCTGGATGAGTGGTTGCGCCTTGGCATCGTCCGGCTTGATGAGCAGGATCGTGTGCATCTGCAAGCCCAGGCGTTCGTGCCGCAGAAAGGTTTCGATGAAAAAGCCGCGTACTTGGGACACAACCTGCATGACCATGCCAGCGCAGCGGTGCACAACCTCAGTGGCCAGGGCCTGCCGTTCTTCGAACGCAGTGTGCACTACGATGCTTTGAGCCCCGCCAGCGTCGAGCAGGTGCGTGAAGTGGTTGCCAAAGAGGGCATGCAGACGCTGCTGGCCTTCAGTCGGCTCGCAGCAGAGCTGGAAAACGTTGATGAGCCCAGCGCGGAGCAACGTCAGCGCATCACTGTCGGGCTTTATTTCTACACTGAAGCTACCGACCCCGAATTGTCCAAGACGCCAGGCCCATGACCCCCCTCACGCGCTGCCTTCGTGCCGTTGCCGTTGCCCTGGTCCTGGGGTTGAACCTGGCGGCGCCTGCCGAGGTGGTTGCAGCACCGGTTTGTGTCAGCCGCGACGAAGTGGGCATGGCCGGTGCCACAGGCCTGCAGTTTCCGGGGGGGACAGGCGGTACCGGTGCACGCAGTGAAAACGGTGGTGTCGGCGGCACTGGCGCGCCTCTCCCGCAACGCCCTGGCGGCACCGGCGGCACTGGCGCGGTGGCCGAAGGTGTGGACGGCACCTACTTTGATCACGGTAACGGCGGGGTCGGTGGTACCGGTGCGCCGATCCTGCGCCCAGGCGGTACCGGTGGTACCGGCATCGTCGGCACCATCACCGGGTTTGCTTCGATCTGTGTCAATGGCATGGAAGTGCACTATGGCAAAGACGTGCCGGTGAGTGAAAACGGTGCACCCGCCAGCAGTGCTCACTTGGCGATCGGGCAGGTTGTAGCGGTGGAGGCAATTGCCACCCAGCGTGGTCTCCAGGCAGGGCGTATCTCGATCCTCAACGTCTACGAAGGGCCGCTGACGGCGCTCCCCAATGCATCGGCCCCCCTGCGGGTGATGGGCCAGCCTGTGCGGCTCGCCGCAGGCGCGCGGGTGGCTGAAGGGCTGCGTGCAGGCGAGCCGGTCCGGGTCAGTGGTCTGCGCGATGCCACGGGCGAAGTGGTGGCAACCCGTATCGAACGGGCGCCGGGCCTCAGAGAGGCCAGTGCCATTGGTGCAATCGACCGCCCAGGAAGCCTGCAAGGGTTGACGCTGGGCACCCGCGTAGCCCCCGCGCGCGAAGTGCTGGTGCGCGGCCAGTGGACCGGGCGCCAGCTGGAAGTGGCACAAACCCGTCCAGACCCGAGCCTGCCGTTTGCTGGCCGCGTCCAGCAGGCGGTGGTCGAAGGGTTGGTGCAGCGCGTGCAGGCACGGCAACTGGTGGTCGCTGGCATCAATGTGACGCTGGGGCAGGGCACCGTGGTTGTCGGCAGGCAGCCTGCAGTGTTGGCGCTCGATCAACGCGTTCGGGTCAGCGGCGTGCTCAGTGGTACTCACGAGTTACGGGCCACACGTGTGGAACTCCAGGATGACCGTGCTGACAACCCGGACCGAGGCCATTCGGGGCACGGCGGCGAGCACGGCAGCAGTGAGTCAGGCGGCTCCGACAATAGCGGCCATGGAACAAGCGAGGCGACCAGCGTTCGCAGCGAAAGCAGTGATGATCACAGTGGGCGCAGTACCGTTGAAGACGCCAGTGGTCACGGCAGGTCTGAAAGCGTGGACAAGTCTGGCAAGTCAGAGCATGTCGAAACCGTGGAGCAGCCCGAGAGCAGCAACAGTGGGAAGGGTGATCGGGTAGAGAAGGTTGAAGTCGAGAAAGTGGAAAAGGTTGAGAAGGTTGAGAAGGCCGAAAAGCCTGAAAAGGTCGAGAAAGTAGAGAAAGTTGAGAAGGTCGAAAAAGTCGAAAAGCCTGAAAAGGTCGAAAAGGTCGAAAAGGTCGAAAAGGTCGAAAAGGTCGAAAAGGTCGAAAAGGTCGAAAAGGTCGAAAAAGTCGAAAAAGTCGAAAAAGTCGAAAAAGTCGAAAAAGTCGAAAAGGTAGAGAAAGTCGAAAAGGTAGAGAAAGTAGAAAAGCCTGAAAAGGTCGAGAAGGTGGAAAAAGTCGAGAAAATCGAAACCATCGAAAGGCCGGAAAAGGTAGAGACCGTCGAAAAAGTAGAGCATCCGGAGCGATCCGGGCGTTAGGCAACTAGGCTGGGGAAGTCCGACCACACTTCCCGAATGGGTACTGAGGTGCAGATGAGACCCGCGCTTCCTCTTTTTGCCTGCCTGCTGTCATGCACCAGTGCGTCGACCGTGGCCGATACCTTCAGCACCGCCATCGGCATGGACTATTCAAGTGGCGACTATGGCACGGGTACCACTTCGGAAATCTGGTACGTCCCCGTGGTCGGCAAATATGAAACCGGCCCCATGATCTACAAGGTCACCGTGCCCTGGTTGCGCATCACCAACCCGGAAGTAGGCCCCAATGGTGACCCCCTGCCCGGAGGTTGCCGGGATGTGGAAAGCGGGCTGGGTGACACGGTCGCCAGCGCCGGGTATGCCCTGCTGGATGGCAGTGACGGCGGCCTGATGCTCGACCTGATCGGCAAGGTCAAATTCCCCACCGCCGATGAAGACCAGTGCCTTGGCACCGGTGAATACGACTACACCGCCCAGGTCGACATCACCAAGGGCTTTGGCCCGGTCACCGGCTTCGCGACGTTGGGCTGGAAGAAGTTCGGCGACCCGCCCGACAGCGACTTTGACGACCCGGTATTTATCAGCCTTGGCTTCGCGCTGCCTGTGGCTGCAGGTACTTCCGCGGGCGCCTCCTACGACTGGCGGCAGAAAGTGGTCTCGACCGGTTCGCAGATCAAGGAACTCACCCTGTTCCTGACCCACAAGCTCAACCAGCAATGGAAAGTCCAGCTCTATGCGGTCAAAGGCTTCTCTGATGCCAGCCCGGATGCAGAGGGTGGCCTGATGCTGTTTCACACGTTTTAACGAAAAAAGCCCCTGCGCCGGTCATTCTCGCGGGGAATGCCAGGGCAGGGGCTTTTCAGGTTTCAGCCGTTTTAGATGGGCTCTGCCCACATGTCGTATTCGTCGGCATCCACTACACGGCAACGCACTTTGTCGCCTGGCTTGAAGCCATGGTCGCCATCGATGAACACGCTGCCGTCGATTTCCGGGGCATCGAAGAAGCTGCGGCCAACCGAACCCTGTTCCTCGACTTCGTCGATCAGCACTTCGATTTCCTTGCCGATGCGCAGTTGCAGGCGGGCGGTGCTGATGGCCTGCTGGTGGGCCATGAAGCGGTCCCAGCGCGCTTGCTTGATGTCGTCCGGCACTTCTTCCAGGCCCAGGTCGTTGGCCGGGGCGCCTTCTACAGGCGAGTACTGGAAGCAACCCACACGGTCGAGCTGGGCTTCGGTCAGCCAGTCCAGCAGGTACTGGAAGTCTTCCTCGGTCTCGCCTGGGAAGCCGACAATGAAGGTGGAGCGGATCACCAGCTCAGGGCACTGTTCGCGCCAGTTTTTGATGCGCGCCAGAGTGCGGTCTTCGAAGGCAGGGCGCTTCATCGACTTGAGAACCTTCGGGCTGGCGTGCTGGAACGGGATGTCCAGGTACGGCAGGATCTTGCCGGCGGCCATCAGCGGGATCACGTCGTCGACGTTCGGGTACGGGTACACATAGTGCAGGCGTACCCAGGCACCCAGGCTGCTCAGGGCCTCGCACAGTTCGAGCATGCGGGTCTTGACCGGGCGACCGTTCCAGAAGTCGGTCTTGTACTTGACGTCGACGCCGTAGGCGCTGGTGTCCTGGGAAATCACCAGGATCTCCTTGACCCCGGCCTTGACCAGGCGCTCGGCCTCGCTCAGCACTTCACCCACCGGGCGGCTGACCAGCTTGCCGCGCATCGACGGGATGATGCAGAAGCTGCAGCTGTGGTTGCAGCCTTCGGAAATTTTCAGGTACGCATAGTGGCGCGGGGTCAGCTTGATGCCCTGTGGCGGCACCAGGTCGATCAGTGGGTTGTGGTCCTGGCGTGGCGGTACCACTTCGTGCACGGCGTTGACCACCTGCTCGTACTGCTGTGGGCCGGTGACCGACAGCACGCTGGGGTGCACGTCACGGATGCTGCCTTCCTCGACACCCATGCAGCCGGTGACGATGACCTTGCCGTTTTCCTTGATCGCTTCGCCGATCACTTCCAGCGACTCGGCCTTGGCGCTGTCGATGAAGCCGCAGGTGTTGACCACCACCACGTCGGCGTCCTCGTAGGTGGGCACGACTTCATAACCTTCCATGCGCAGCTGGGTGAGGATGCGCTCGGAATCGACCAGGGCTTTTGGGCAACCCAGGCTTACGAAACCTACCTTGGGGGTGGCGGGCGTGGTGGACATGACTAACCTCGGTATTGAATGCAGGTCGCCCGGCCGGAATCGCGGGCGATCTTGACGGGCGCTTTTTGGCGCCTCTGATCAAAAAGTGCGCAATTCTAGCGAGCGTAAGGTCGCTTGACCAGCAGAAATACGACGAACGCTGCGCTATGCTTCGCGCCGTTGCGTGAAGGTGCCTTCGGGGGCCTGGCGCGCGAGTGAATACTAAAGGCCGAGATGGCCGTCTGCGGGAGTGGTCGATGGTTCAGGCAAGCAGTCACGCCGAGGGCGGGCACGCGGGGAAGCAGGGGACGGCGCGGTCGCTGGGCCTGCTCGTGGCGGCGGTCGGGGTGGTTTATGGCGATATTGGCACCAGCCCGTTGTATACCCTCAAGGAAGTCTTCACCGGCGGCTACGGGGTGCCGGTCAACCATGATGGCGTGCTGGGGATCCTGTCGCTGATCCTGTGGTCGCTGTTGTGGGTGGTGTCGTTCAAGTATGTGATGTTCATCCTGCGCGCCGACAACCAGGGCGAGGGTGGCACCATGGCGCTGACCGCGCTGGCGCGGCGGGCTACGGCCGCCTACCCGCGGTTGCGTACGCTGATGGTAATCTGCGGTTTGATCGGCGCTTCGCTGTTCTATGGCGACAGCATGATCACCCCGGCGGTATCGGTGCTCTCGGCCGTGGAGGGCATGGGCCTGGCGTTTGACGGAATCGACCACTGGGTGGTGCCGATTTCGCTGGTGGTGCTGGTGGCGCTGTTCCTGGTGCAGAAGCACGGCACCGAGAAAATCGGCAAGCTGTTCGGCCCGATCATGGTCACCTGGTTCGTGGTGCTGGGCGCATTGGGCGTGCACGGTATCTCACAGAGCCCGGAAGTGCTCAAGGCCTTCAACCCGGGCTGGGCGGTGAACTTCTTCGTGGTTCACCCAGGCATGGGCGTAGCCATCCTCGGTGCCGTGGTGCTGGCGCTGACCGGTGCCGAGGCGCTGTATGCCGACATGGGCCATTTTGGCCGCAAGCCGATCGCCCGGGCCTGGTTCATCCTGGTGCTGCCCGCGTTGGTGCTCAACTATTTCGGCCAGGGTGCACTGCTGCTGCAAAACCCGGAGGCGGCCCGCAACCCCTTCTATCTGCTGGCGCCGAGCTGGGCGCTGCTGCCGTTGGTCGGGTTGGCCACAATGGCCACTGTGATCGCCTCGCAGGCGGTCATTTCCGGGGCCTTTTCCCTGACCCGCCAGGCCATCCAGCTGGGTTACATTCCGCGCATGCAGATCCAGCACACCTCCAGCGACGAACAGGGGCAGATCTACATTGGCGCCGTGAACTGGACGCTAATGGTGGGCGTGGTGCTGCTGGTGATCGGCTTCGAGTCGTCCGGCGCCCTGGCGGCGGCCTACGGCGTGGCGGTAACCGGCACCATGCTGATGACCACCATTCTGGTGTCGGCGGTGATGCTGCTGTTGTGGAAGTGGCCGCCGGTGCTGGCAGTACCGATCCTGGTGGGCTTCCTGTTTGTGGATGGGCTGTTCTTCGCCGCCAACGTGCCGAAAATCGTCCAGGGCGGTGCCTTCCCGGTGCTGGCTGGCGGTGTGCTGTTCCTGCTGATGAGCACCTGGAAGCGCGGCAAGCAGATCCTGGTGGAGCGTATTGACGAAGGTGCGCTGCCATTGCCGCTGTTTATCAGCAGTATCCGCATTCAGCCGCCGCACCGGGTCGAAGGGACGGCGGTGTTCCTCACTGCCCGGTCGGATGCCGTGCCCCACGCCTTGTTGCACAACATGCTGCATAACCAGGTGCTGCACAGCCAGGTGGTGTTGCTGACTGTGATCAGCGAGGACCGGCCGCGGGTACCGGAGCAGGAGCGCTTCGAGGTGGAGGCTTATGGTGACGGGTTCTTCCGAGTGCTGTTGCACTTTGGCTTCATGGACGAGCCCGACGTGCCGGCGGCATTGAAGCTGTGCCATCTGGACGATCTGGACTTCACCCCGATGCGCACCACTTACTTCCTCAGCCGCGAGACGGTAATCGCGTCGCGGCTGGAGGGGATGTCGCGCTGGCGGGGCAACCTGTTCGCGTTCTTGCTGAAGAATGCCAACGGGAATCTGCGCTTCTTCAACCTGCCGCTGAACCGGGTGATCGAACTGGGGACCCAGGTCGAGATCTGATAGCCAAGGGCCGCAAAGCGGCCCCAATCATTATCAGTTCTGTTCGGCGACGCTGGACTTGCCCTGGCGTGTCTCGATCTCACCAATCAAGCGCTTGGCCAGCGCCGGGTAGTTCTCATCAAAGTGGTGCCCCCCAGGCAGCTTCAGGCGCTCACCCACCGCGGTCTTTTCGGTGCAACCGCTTTCGTCGGTCTCTTCCACGCCATACACGCACACCACCTTGGCGGCCGGCAGCCTGGCCATTTCCGGACCGGTTGGGGCCTCCTGGCCTTCCTTGCCCAGCCAGCCCTCGACCTCGATCTCGAAGCTGCCGCTGCGGGCAAAGGCCAGCAGCATCACCGCGTCGATGCGTTGCTGGTCCTCCACCGGCAGGCGGTTGTAGATTGCCGGCAGCACATCGGCACCGAACGAATAGCCAGTCAGTACAAAGCGCTTGGTACCCCACTTCTGCCGGTAATGTTGCATCAGCTCGGACAGGTCGGCCGCACTTTGCTCCGGGGTCTTGTGCTGCCAGTAATAGCGCAGGGTGTCGATACCCACCACCGGGTAGCCCAGCTTGGCCATTTCCCCGGCGACATCGCGGTCCAGGTCACGCCAGCCGCCGTCACCGGAGAGGAACAGGGTGACTGTGTCGGTTGTCTGCCCGGCCGGCACTTCTACCACGGGGATGGCCAGGGCGTTGCCATCGTGGCCTACCAGCGCTTGGGTCAGCTGGGCCTTGAGCACTTGTGGCAAGTGGATGTCGTAGTCACTGATGCTGGTTTCGGCATTGGCCTGGTCGCGTACGAACGCGGCACTGGCGTCATCCGGGTTGTCGTTCCAGGCGACGTTCCAGTGGCCATGGGCAGCCGCTTTGGGCAGCGGTGCCTGGCAGCCGGGTTGCTCGACGGTGAAGTCCACGGAAATTGCCCGGGCCTTGTCGTCGTTCTGGCTGGCCAGCCAGCGCCAGGCCTGGGCGGCGCCAGGGCCGATACCAGCGACCAATGTCGGCTTGTCCGACAGCTCGGCCAGGGCCTGGCCCATGACCTGTTGCTGCTTGCTGCAGTCGTTAGGCGGCAAAACCACCTGCACCAGCTGAGCTTCACCGGCCTGGCTCAGGTCAAGCAACTGCTTGTCCGTCAGCGCCTGATCCTGTGGCACACCGATGGCCACCCGGGCCTTGGGGTGCACGCCCGGGGTCACGCGGGTGATGCTGGCGCCATTGCTGCTCAATTGCTCCAGGCGCGCCTCGGGGGCCGGACGCGTCCACAGCCAGAATGCCAGCACCCCTCCCAGGGCGGCCAGCAGCAGAGGAACCAGCAGGTACAGCCAAAAGCGTCGGGTCATCAACGTTTCACCAATCCAGTCAGGCCGCCTGCAATCAGGGCGGCAGTATCGGCCAGTGCCACAAGCGGGTCGAGCCCGGCCGGCACGGCCATGTAGCGGGGTTCCCAATCCGGTTGGAACTTGTCCTTGAAGCGTCGAAGCCCCTGGAAGTTGTAAAGCTGTTCGCCACGGCGGAACACCATCGAGCCCAGGCGCTGGGTCAGGGGCGCGCCACGCCGCGGCTGCAGGCCTGAAAGCGGCACCATGCCCAGGCTGAAGCGGGAATACTCATGGCTTTTGTAGTGCAGGATCAGGCCGATCATCATGAACTCCATGGTCAGCTTCGGTGCCTCGGGGTGTGCACGCATCAGGTCGAGGCTGGCCAGCTCGTTGCTGTGGGTCTCCAGCAGGTTGGCGAACGCCACCGGCCGGCCCTGGAAGCGGATCAGGGCGATGCGGAAATGCTGCAGGTACTCCGGGCTAAAGCGCCCCAGCGAGAAGCCTTTTTCGCGCACGCTTTTACCGCCGAGCCAGGCATCGGAAATTTCCTTCAGCTCTGCCAGCGGGGCGTGGCCAGGTTCGTGAATTTCGAGGCTCAGGCCGTCGCGGCCACCGCGGTTCCACGTGTAGCGCAGGTCCTTCATCTCTTTGCCCTTGGCTTCGAGGTCGAAGCGGCGCAAGTCCACCCGGGCTTCTTCGCCCAGCTTCAGTGCGGTCAGGCCAATGTCCATATAGAACGGCAGGTTTTCGGCGCGCACCTGGTAGAACACTGGCCGGGCGTGATGCAGGTCGCACAGGTCGCGGAACTGCCAGATCATTTCGGCGCGTTCCTGGGCCGGGCCGATCGGGTCGTACAGGGCCACCAGGCTACGGCCGCGACGCGCGTACATAAGGAAGGCATTGTCGCGTGGGTGAAACAGCAACGCCTTGTCGCCGGTCAGGGCCAGGCCGCCGTCGGGCTGGTCGGAGGCCAGCAGGATACGGTTGGCGCGCTGCAGTTCTTCGTCGTCGGGCAGGTGGATCACCGGCGGCGCGGTGCGCAGCAGCCAGGTCAGCGCCAAGGCAGCCAGCAGCAAGGCGCTGCCCATGGCGGCGCGCAGGCCGCGCGGGGCATCGGCGTCGAGGGTGAACTGCCACCACAGCTGATGGCTGTAGGGCACATCCTGGTAGGCAAACAACAGCAGCCACACCGATGCGCCGACCGCACAGGCACTGGCCACCAGGAACACTGGCGAAAATGGCAGCTCCAGCAGGCGGCTGGGGCGGTAGAACGAGCGACGGAACAGGGCCAGCAGGGCCGCGGTGAAGGTCAGCAGGCAGGCCTCTTCCCAGTCAAAACCCTTGAGCAGCGACAGCAGGGCACCGACCAGGAGCAGCACGGTGGTCAGCAGCCAGGCCGCGGACAGCCGCCGGCGCAGGCCTTGGGCCAGCAACAGGCACAGCACGCCGATCAGGCTCGCGCCAAAGTGCGAGGCATCGATCAGCCGGTGCGGCACCAGGAAGCCCATGTGCTCCAGGCGCGTGTCGATCTCGGGCGTGACGCCGGAAAACAGCAGCACCACCCCAGACAGGAATACCATTATCGACAGGATGGGGGCGGCCATCCCGGAGGCGGCCTTGATGGCCTGCTGCGCGAACAGCAGGCGCCGGGCTTCATTGGCCAGCAGCAGTACGCAGGCCAGCAGCAGGGGCAGCACCACATAGATCAGCCGGTACAGCAGCAGGGCGGCCGCCAGCGGCGCGGCACCGAGCTGGTCGGCAAAGGCCGCCAGCAGGATGGCTTCGAACACCCCGACGCCGCCCGGTACGTGGCTGAGCACGCCTGCGGCCAGGGCCAGCAGGTACACCAGCACAAACGCGCCAAAGGGTGGTGCTTCGGGCAGCAGCAGATACAGTACGGTGGCGGCCGCTGCCACATCCAGCGCGGTAATCAGCAGTTGCAGGGCGGCCAGGCGCGCGCCCGGCAGGCGCAGTGTGCGGCGGCCCAGTTGCACCAGCAGGTTATTGGCCAGCGGCTGTTCGGCCAGGCGCCGGCGGTACAAGCCGAACACCAGCAGGGCGGACGCCACCAGCACGGCGGCGGCGATACCTGCCAGCAGGCCAGGCGCCAACCCCAGTGCGGTCGAGGCTGCCGGCAGGTCGCTCAAGGTTGCCAAGGCGGCGAGGGGGGGCAGCGCGCAGCCCAGCGACAGGCTGGCAAACACGGTCATGCGTGCGACTTCGCCAGCGCCCAGCCCCTGGCGTGCATACAGGCGGTAGCGCACCGAGCCACCCGAAAGCATCGACAGGCCGATGGCGTTGCCGATGGCAAAGGCGCTGAAGCCGCCAAGCACCAGGCTGCGTGCCGGCAGTTTCACGCCGGCATAGCGGCTGGCCGACCACTCGTAACCCAGCAGGATCACGAAGCCGATCACGGTCGCCAGCAAGGCACCCAGCACTGACTGGGCCGGTACGCTGAGCATGGCATCGTGCAAGGCATAGATGTCCAGCTCGCTCAGCAGGTGGCGGCAGGCAATCAACGCCATTGTGAATAGAACCAGGGTCACTGCCAGGCCGATGGGCTGGCGGTAGCGGCTCACGCGTTCGAGCAAGGGCAGACGCTGCACGGCACCGGGTAGCGCCGAGGCCAGTGGCACCGGAGGTTCGGGGTTGTGAGAAGTCATAGGTTGCCTCGGGCATGCAGCGCGAGGTTGAGGGGAGGTACGGCCAAGTGAAAGTCCCTTAGGAAAACGTATCCAATGTTACTCCAGCCTCAGGCGCTTTCAGCGGCTTGGCAGGGTTAAAGATAGTTCATCCTGGGCTGGATGCCTCAAGCCTGCGGGTTGGCTGGAGGGCGGGAAAATCGATGCGACTAAAAGCAGGGAGGGCAGAAGCAACAAACCCCGCGCTGCTGTTACACAGGCGGGGTTTGTTCTGACGAATATGGTTGCGGGAGCCGGATTTGAACCGACGACCTTCGGGTTATGAGCCCGACGAGCTACCAGGCTGCTCCATCCCGCGTCAGTGGGGCGGATTCTACAGCGTGTGGTTTGTATGTCAAGCGCTAAGCTTTGATTTGTCGATGTTTTTCCGATGATACTTTTCAGCGTACAAAGAAAAAGGCCACTGCGTTAACAGTGGCCTTTTCTTGAACTTGGTTGCGGGAGCCGGATTTGAACCGACGACCTTCGGGTTATGAGCCCGACGAGCTACCAGACTGCTCCATCCCGCGTCTGTGGGGCGCATTCTACAGTTTGCTGAGGGGGTGTCAAGCGCTAAGCTTTGATTTATCAAAGGTTTTTCGGTTTTACTTTTTAGAAGGCAAAGAAAAAGGCCACTGTATGAACAGTGGCCTTTTCTTGAATCTGGTTGCGGGAGCCGGATTTGAACCGACGACCTTCGGGTTATGAGCCCGACGAGCTACCAGGCTGCTCCATCCCGCGCCTGTGAGATCGAATTCTACGGATTTACGCCACAGTGTCAAGCAGTTTCATTGAAAAACCCTTTTTTGTTCAAACCCTTAGCGCTCGTCAGCAGCAAGCGGCTCAGGCGCGACGGGGCTTTCAGGCAGTTTGTCGTGTGATGCAGCGGGTAAGGTGTTTCAGGCAGGTCGCATGCGATACTATCTGTATGAATTTACAGTGCTGACGGCCATCCATGTCCTTGCGCAAGATCATCCACGTCGACTGCGATTGCTTCTACGCCGCGATCGAGATGCGTGACGACCCCCGCCTGGCCGGGCGGCCCATGGCGGTTGGGGGCTCGCCTGAGCACCGTGGGGTGATCGCTACCTGCAACTATGAAGCGCGTGCCTATGGTGTGCGCTCGGCCATGTCGTCACGGCATGCACTGAAGTTGTGCCCCGACCTGTTGATCGTCAAGCCGCGCTTCGAGGCCTACCGTGAGGCCTCGCGGGAAATCCATGCGATCTTCCGCGACTACACCGAGCTGATCGAGCCTTTGTCGCTGGACGAAGCCTACCTGGATGTAAGTGACAGCCAGTGGTATTCGGGCAGTGCCACGCGCATCGCCGAGGATATCCGCCGGCGTGTCGCCCGCACCCTGCATATCACCGTGTCGGCGGGCGTGGCGCCAAACAAGTTCCTGGCCAAGATTGCCAGTGACTGGCGCAAGCCCAACGGGCTGTTCGTGATTACCCCGGGCGAGGTGGAGGCCTTTGTCGCCGCCTTGCCGGTGGCCAGGCTGCATGGGGTGGGCAAGGTGACGGCAGATAAACTGACGCGGCTGGGCATCGAAACCTGCCTTGACCTGCGTGAATGGTCGCGCCTGGCACTGGTGCGTGAGTTTGGCAGCTTTGGCGAGCGTTTGTGGGGGCTGGCGCGGGGTATAGATGACCGTGCAGTACAAAATGACAGCCGCAGGCAGTCGGTCAGTGTGGAAAACACTTACGACACCGACCTGCCGGACCTGGCCAGTTGCCTGGCGCGGTTACCCGAGCTGCTGGAGAGCCTGAACGAGCGTATTGCCCGTATGGACAGCAGTTATCGGCCGGACAAGCCGTTCGTCAAGGTCAAGTTCCATGACTTCAGCCAGACCACGATGGAGCAGGCAGGGGCCGGGCGGGACCTTGAAAGTTATCGACAGCTTCTGGGGCAGGCATTCGCCCGGGGTGGCAAGCCGGTGCGCTTGCTGGGGGTAGGGGTGAGGTTGCGCGATTTGCGCGGAGCGCATGAGCAGTTGGAGCTGTTTACGCCTGAATGAAAAGGGGCCGCATAGCGGCCCCTTCTTTTACTGCACGCCCGGATCTGCCACCAACCGGCCAGTGGCCTTGGTCAGCGATTGCAGAAATTCCTGCTGCAGCTCCGGATCGTTGCGGGTCAGCTCGATCAGGCTTTGTTCCATTTCACTGGCTTCTTCTTCAAGGCCCAGCTCCGACAGACGCTTGACCCGATGTACCCACTGGCCGACATCATCATCTTCGAGGTCGTCGAAGATCAGCTCATGGGCTTCGAGCAGCTTGTTGCGCAAGGTGGCGCTGACCAGCAGGCTGGCATCACCCCGCACCGCGTTGTCCTCGTCGAGTACCTGAAGGTGCAGGGTGCCGACGTGGTTAAGGTTCTGCTCGGAGAACGGGCTGTCGAGCAGGTTCAGGCGCAGCACGCCGTTCCTGTCGGTGGTCAGCTCGTGGGTCATCTTGCCGGCCTTGACCTCGACCAGGCGTTCGCTCCAGGGCACGCTGGTAGATTCCTCGCGCTTGCCTTTCTGCACTTCGCTGATCCCGGCCAGGTTCTGCTGGGCACGCCCGTTGGATGGCACGTTCATGAACGGGTTGAGCCCGTCCACGCCATAGCTCAGCCAGTCATGGGTGATGCTTTCCGGCAGGTTGCCCAAAGCGAAGACGTTGACCACGTTGGCGCCGACGCCCGCTACCACGGCCACTGCACCCAGCGGGATCTCGTAGACCTCCCGCCAGGGCTGGTAAGGCGTGTAGCGGTCATAGCGACGGGTGACTTCGAACTCGTTGACTTCGAAGCGCTTTTGCTCATGCACGCGCACACGTCGTTGCGGCAGCTCCATCACCTTCGGCTCGCCGACATCAATCTGCAGGGTGTGCTCGAGCAATTTGCGCTCGACGCGCTCCTCGTGGTCGCTGCGCTGGGACATCTGGTTGGCGCAGCCGCTGACGAGCAGGGCGCCGCACAGTGCGGCGCCCCCCAGGGTAAAGGTACTTCGCTTGAACATGATCACTCGTGCATTGGTTATCAGCGGCGAACGCGGGCCTGCAGGAAGCTCAGCACTTCATTGAGCGGCAACGCCTGGGCGTCCTGCTCGGTGCGGTGCTTGTACTCCAGGTTGCCTTCGGCCAGGCCGCGATCGCTGACGACGATGCGGTGTGGGATGCCGATCAGCTCCATGTCGGCAAACTTGATGCCTGGGCTGGTCTTCTTGTCGCGGTCGTCCAGCAGCACTTCGAAGCCGGCGGCGGTCAGTTCGGCGTACAGCTTGTCGGTTGCCTCGCGAACCACCTCGGTTTCGTAGCGCAGCGGTACCAGAGCGATCTGGAACGGGGCCAGGGCATCGTTCCAGATGATGCCCTTGTCGTCATAGCTCTGCTCGATGGCAGCGGCGACGACGCGGGACACACCGATACCGTAGCAGCCCATCGACAGAACCACCGGCTTGCCGTTCTCTCCCAGTACCTGGCACTTCAGCGCTTCGCTGTACTTGGTGCCCAGCTGGAAGATGTGGCCCACTTCAATGCCGCGCTTGATCACCAGGGTGCCCTGGCCGTCCGGGCTTGGGTCGCCTTCGACCACGTTACGCAGGTCGGCGACCTGTGGAACCGGCAGGTCGCGCTCCCAGTTAACGCCGAAGTAGTGCTTGTCGTCGATGTTGGCGCCGATGCCGAAGTCGCTCATCAGGGCAACCGAACGGTCGATGATGCATTCCAGCGGCAGGTTCAGCGGGCCGAGCGAGCCGGCACCGGCGCCAATGGCGTCGCGCAGTTCGGCTTCGGTGGCCATGACCAGAGGGTCGGCAACCTGTTCCAGCTTGGTGGCCTTGATTTCGTTCAGCTCGTGGTCGCCGCGAACGATCAGGGCAATCAGCTTGCCTTCTTCAGCGCCGCGCACGATCAGGGTCTTGACGGTCTTCTCGATCGCCAGGCCGTGGTTTTCAACCAGTTGTGCAATGGTCTTGGCCTCTGGCGTGTCGACCAGGCGCAGCTCCTCGGTAGGGGCAGGGCGCACGGTTTCACGCGGGATGGCCTCGGCCTTCTCGATGTTGGCGGCGTAGTCGGAGCTGTCGCTGAAGATCACGTCGTCTTCGCCGGATTCGGCCAGCACGTGGAATTCGTGCGAGTAGCTGCCACCGATCGAGCCGGTGTCGGCCTGCACTGGGCGGAAGTCCAGGCCCAGGCGGGTGAACACGTTGCTGTACGCCTGGTGCATGCGGTCGTAGGTTTCCTGCAGGGAAGCCTGGTCGGCATGGAACGAGTAGGCGTCCTTCATGATGAACTCGCGGCCGCGCATCAGGCCGAAGCGCGGGCGGATCTCGTCACGGAACTTGGTCTGGATCTGGTACATGTTGAGCGGCAGCTGTTTATAGCTGGACAGCTCGTTACGGGCCAGGTCGGTGATGACTTCTTCGTGGGTCGGGCCAACGCAGAAGTCGCGCTGGTGGCGGTCCTTCAGGCGCAGCAGCTCAGGGCCGTACTGTTCCCAGCGACCGGACTCCTGCCACAGCTCGGCAGGCTGGATGCTTGGCATCAGCACTTCCAGGGCGCCGGCGGCGTTCATTTCCTCACGCACCACGGCCTCGACCTTGCGCATTACCCGCAGGCCCATCGGCAGCCAGGTGTACAGGCCGGAGGCCAGTTTGCGGATCATGCCGGCACGCAGCATGAGCTGATGGCTGATGACCACTGCGTCGGCAGGGGTTTCTTTCTGGGTGGCGAGCAAATATTGACTGGTGCGCATGGTTAGCCGTGTCGATTGCCTAAGACGTTGAAATAGCCCCGCATTGTACGGGGGCGAAACGAAGGCGTACAGGATGCCCCAGGGCGGGCCGCTTGTCAGCCAAGAAAAAGCCCGGCGAGATCGCCGGGCTTTTTCAGGTGCGGGGCACTGCAAGCCAGGCTTACAGGATGCTCAGCGGGTACTCCACGATCAGACGCAGTTCGTCGATCGAGCTCGAACCGTAGTAAACGCCGTCGCTGGAGCGGTAGGTGGCTTGACGCACGCGCAAGCTCAGGTCTTTGGCCGGGCCGCTCTGCAGTACGTACTTGACGTCTACGTCGCGTTCCCATTCCTTGCCGTTGTTGGTGCTTTCGGTAGTGGCACCCGAGCCGCGAACATAACGGGTCATGAAGGTCAGGCCAGGTACGCCGTATTCGGCGAAGTTCAGGTCGTAGCGCGCCTGCCAGGACTTCTCGTCTTCGGCGTTGAAGTCGGAACGGGCAACGGAGTTGGCCAGGAAGATGGTGCCGCCACCGTCGACGCCGTAAGCGTAGTCGCCGTCGCCGCTGACCTTCTGGTAAGCCAGGGTGAAGGTGTGGGCGCCAATGTTATAGGCGGCCGAGAGGCTGGCTGCAATGTTGTCCAGTTCGTTGCTGCCGTCAGCCTTGCTGACGAATGCGCCGGTCAGGTTGTCGCCGATGGACTTGGTGTCATAGATGTTGAAGTCGAACACCAGGCCTTGCTTGTCGCTGATCGGCAGCGCCCAGTTGATGTTGCCGTACCACTTGCGGAAGTGGTCTTCAATGCGCGAGTAGTAGACGCTGGTGCTGAGGTTGTCGTTGATGGCATAGGTGCCACCGAAGACGTTGGCCTCGGTCAGGCGCAGGCTGTCGTGGTAAGTCTGAGCCTGGGCGTTCAGCGCGGTGAAGTGACCGGCGTGCAGGGTGAGGCCATCGATTTCGTTGCTGGTGATCAGGCCACCTTCAGCGACCTCTGGCAGCAGTCGGCTATCGTCGGTGGCCAGTACCGGCAGGGCGGTGAACTGGTCGCCAAACTTCAGCACGGTATTGGACACGCGCAGTTTTACTGCACCGCCGCCTTCGGAGTAGTCATCTTGCGAACGGCCATCGGAGGCAGTCGGGAACAGGCCGGTGCCGGCGCGGCCTTTGCCGCTGTCCAGTTTCAGGCCCAGCATGCCGATGGCGTCAACGCCGAAGCCTACGGTGCCCTGGGTGAAGCCCGATTCGAAGGTGCCCAGGAAGCCCAGGCCGGTTTCTTCGACGCGGCTCTTGCCGCTGTCGTTGTTACGGAAGTCACGGCTGAAGTACAGCATGCGGGTTTTTACGTTCAGCTTGCTGTCTTCGAGGAAACCTTTGGACTCGTCTTGTGCCGAGGCCATTGCCAACTGCGAGGTCCCTGCCGCAACGGCCAGGGCGATCATGCTCCACTTCATCACGCGCATCGTGATTTGCTCCTTTGGTTTTTAGGAAGAGTACCGCCGCGCCCAAGTGTTTTAGTTATAGGGTGCAGCTCTTTCTTGTTATGTCGGCGAAAATGTATAGCACGCTGACTGTTGTTGGCGATATGGCTATATAGACTCTTTGCGGAACTTTTTTGCCATGTCGCTTTTAGGTATTTCCATGTCGCAAATCACGCCCCGGTTTATGGGCCGTATAACGCCAGCGCTGTTCCTGTCACCGTAACGAATCTGTAACTACGGATTCTGGTTGAGGAAACTCCCTGGTAACCAATGCCGCTGTTGTTATTTGTCGCGTACACCTGCCACTGCAGATGTCGTGCCGACTTGGCGTGAAGTGAATGCAACAAGCGTGCTCAAAATTCGCAACACTTCATGAAATTTTCACAAAATCTGCTACCGAGGGTCGGAAAGTGCCGTAAACACGGGGCGAAGGCTGTCTCGGGGCATGATGGAGTCGAGAATCATTAAAATTTAAAAAGCTGTCATGAAAGTCAATGTGTTACCGCAACTTGTTCATCCAGAGTCGTTTGTGGGGTGACAAGTGTGGTGGCGGTGCGCAGGTGGCCTCATTTTGGTGCGAAAAGTAGCGCTGTGTTACCGGGAATGTGCAAGGTATCCTTGCAGGCCTGTTTTCCGCTTGAAAGCGGGTTGTTTTTGCCTGAAGGAGATATGCCGTGTTCGTCCTGGATTCGCGTTTGCAGCAGGATTCCCTGGTGCTGGGGGAGTTTGCGTTGTGCCAGCTGTTGCTGAGCAAGGATGCCAACTACCCATGGTTCATCCTGGTGCCCAAGCGCGCCGGCATCAGCGAGCTGTTCGAGCTGGAAGCGGCAGAGCAGCAGCAGTTGTGGCAGGAAACCACCCTGCTGGCTGAAGCACTGAAGGCCAGCTACGGCGCCGACAAGATGAACGTGGCCACCCTGGGCAATGTGGTCAGCCAGTTGCACATGCACGTGATCGTGCGCCAGCGTGACGATGCCGCCTGGCCAGCACCGGTGTGGGGCAAGTGCCCGGCCGTGGCCTACCGTGACGACCAGTTGCAAGCCATTCGCCAGCGCGTGCGTGGGCTGCAGCTTGCTGGCTATCAGGAGGCCTGACATGTCGCTGGAATTGCGAATCGTCGAACTGGAAACCCGCCAGGCGTTCCAGGATGACACCCTGCAGGCGTTGAATGATGTGGTGGTCGAGCAGGCGCAGGTGATCGAGCGGCTGAAATTACAGGTGGCCGAACTGATCAAGCGTCATGAAGAGATGGTCGGCCAGTACGGCACCGAAGGTGAAGAGGCACCGCCGCCTCATTACTGATCACACGAATCCTGGTGGGCGCGGGCATGGCCGCGCCCACCAGGAGCGCTATCGCAAGACAATCAGCGGCGGGTAACTGCCACCACATCTTCGGCCTGCAGGCCCTTGTCGCGGTGCATCACCGAAAACTCCACGCGCTGGCCTTCGACCAGGATGCGGTGGCCTTCGCCGCGTATGGCACGAAAGTGCACGAAGATGTCATCACCCGAATCGCGGGAGATGAAACCAAAGCCTTTCGAGGTGTTGAACCACTTCACCGTGCCGGTATCACGGTTGCCAGCATCCTGGGCGGCATGCTGGCTGCTGCGTGCCTTGCGCGGGCTGCGGGCAAAGCCCACCGCCAGGTGCAGGGCCACGGCCAGTGCCACACAGACCAGCGCCGCGAGGTTGCCCATTTCCGGGCGAGCCAGCAGCGTCAGGGTCTGCAGCACCACCGCCACCACCAGCAGGGCGCAGGCAAGGTGCTGCAACTGCTGACGGGCGCCGCGGTAGTACAGCGGCACGACCGGGGCCAGGACCAGGTTGAGCAGGCCGAGCAGGGCAAGGTAAACCGCGTCGGGTTGTTGCAGGAAGGGTGTTGCATCGGTTTTCAGGCTGGGTATGAGCGATAGCAGCAAGGCTGCCACGCCCGTCACCAGATGGACGATCTTGAACATGGGGTTGGCTCACAGTTGATAAGGCCGATCACAGGAAGAGCTGGCAGCACGGTGCGCATGAGGTGTTGGGCGCGAACACGTGACAAGCCAGCCTATGCACCCGGCAATGACAGTCCGCACGGGTGGCACGGTGCCTATTTAACAGCAAAGGCGAAGGCTACTCAAACCGCAGGCCTCAGTGGGCGATGTGTTGCGCCATGTCACAGGCAGTGTGGGTCAAGTGTTGCTACAGTGGTCGGCGTCCGCTTGAGTCTCAAGCCTTATGGAAAGGGGAACTTCAATGGCAATCGATATCGGTATCAGTGAAGAAGATCGCAAGTCCATCGTCGATGGGCTGTCCCGCCTGTTGTCGGATACCTACGTGCTGTATCTGAAAACCCATAATTTCCACTGGAACGTCACCGGTCCGTCGTTCCGCACCCTGCACTTGATGTTCGAAGAGCAGTACAACGAACTGGCACTGGCAGTCGATTCGATTGCCGAGCGCATCCGTGCCCTGGGCTTCCCTGCGCCGGGGTCTTATGCATTCTATGCACGGCATTCCTCTATCAAGGAGGAGGAAGGCGTACCCCCGGCGGACGAGATGATCCGCCAGCTGGTCCAGGGCCAGGAGGCCGTGGTGCGTACTGCGCGCAGTATTTTCCCGGTAGTGGACAAGGTCAGCGACGAGCCGACTGCCGACTTGCTGACCCAGCGCATGCAGGTGCACGAGAAAACCGCGTGGATGCTGCGCGTGTTGCTCGACGGGAAATAGATACCCCAGAGCTGTGACAAAAACCTGTGGGAGCGGGCTTGCCTCGCGAATGAGGCCGCGCGGTGTATGGCACCGGCTTTGCCGGTGTTCGCGGGGCAAGCCTGCTCCCACAGTGTTTTCCTCGTGCTCCGGACTCGAGTGTTTGTGCGGGAAGACTTTGCCGCTGCTCTAAACCTGCTGCCCAGCGCTTCATTGGTCACCTGTTACCGGTGACGAGGAAGTAGGGCGCATGATGCAAGCGAGCAAGCGTGTGGCTGGCCAGGGGAGCTGGCCAGGAAAACAGTGCATTGATCCGTTCAAGGCAGATTTCGATATGTTGCAGACGCAGCCGGTGTCACGTTCGGTGCGGCTCAACGGTTTTTCCACCTGCCTGCGTCTGGAGGCCGTCTACTGGGGCATCCTGGAACGCATCGCCGCCGCCAACCGCTGTTCGGTCAGTGCGGTGTTGTCCTACGTGGACCGCGAAGTGCACCTGCGCCAGGGTGGCGTGCGCAACTTCAGTGGGCTGATTCGGGTAATCTGCGTTGCCTGGCTGCAAGACCCGCCAAGTGTGCGCTGATCGCCTGGCGGGCTGCGCAGTGCTTGCTAACCATATATAATCCCGCTTTTTGCTGCCCTGGCAGCGAGCGTTGTGGTTGACGAGAGACACCCATGCCCCTTTATGACTATCAATGTGCATCCTGCGAGCACCGCATGGAAGCACTGCAGAAGATCAGCGCCGCGCCGCTGACCGATTGCCCGGCCTGCCAGGCGCCGGCGCTGAAGAAGCTGCTGTCGGTGCCAGGCTTCCGCCTGAGCGGTAATGGTTGGTACGAAACCGACTTCAAGACCGGGGCGAAAAAGAATCTTGCAGGCGGCGACAAGGCCGACTGAGTTGAATGCTGTGACCGGGTCTTGCAGTATTAGCCCTCCGGGCGGCCAAGGCCTCCACCGAATACACGAATCACGAGAAGCGAAACCACCATCATGATGCGCAGCCATTATTGCGGCCAACTGAACGAGAGCCTGGACGGCCAGGAAGTCACCCTTTGCGGCTGGGTCCATCGTCGCCGCGACCACGGCGGGGTGATCTTCCTCGACATCCGTGACCGCGAAGGCATGGCCCAGGTCGTGTTCGACCCGGATCGCGCCGAAACCTTCGCCGCCGCCGACCGCGTGCGTAGCGAATACGTCGTGCAAGTCACCGGCAAGGTGCGCAAGCGCCCTGACGGCGCGGTGAATGCCAACATGGCCTCTGGTGCCATCGAGATCCTTGGCTACCAGCTGACCGTGCTCAACGAAGCAGAAACCCCGCCGTTCCCGCTGAACGAATACTCCGACGTCGGCGAGGAAACCCGCCTGCGTTACCGCTTCATCGACCTGCGTCGCCCGGAAATGGCCGAGAAGCTGCGTCTGCGTTCGCGCATCACCACCAGCATCCGTCGCTTCCTCGATGAAAACGGCTTCCTCGATGTCGAAACGCCGATCCTGACCCGTGCCACCCCGGAAGGCGCGCGTGACTACCTGGTGCCAAGCCGTACCCACGCCGGTAGCTTCTTCGCCCTGCCGCAGTCGCCCCAGCTGTTCAAGCAGCTGCTGATGGTCGCCGGCTTCGACCGCTACTACCAGATCGCCAAGTGCTTCCGTGACGAAGACCTGCGTGCTGACCGCCAACCGGAATTCACCCAGATCGACATCGAGACCAGCTTCCTCGATGAAAGCGAGATCATGGGCCTGACCGAGAGCATGATCCGCAAGCTGTTCAAGGAAGTGCTGGACCTGGAATTCGGCGAATTCCCGCACATGACCTTCGAAGAAGCCATGCGCCGTTACGGCTCCGACAAGCCAGACCTGCGTAACCCGCTGGAACTGGTCGACGTTGCCGACCAGCTGAAGGATGTCGACTTCAAGGTATTCGCAGGCCCGGCCAACGATCCGAAGTGCCGCGTCACCGCCCTGCGCGTGCCTGGCGCCGGCAGCATGCCGCGCAGCAAGATCGACGAGTACACCAAGTTCGTTGGCATCTACGGTGCCAAGGGCCTGGCGTACATCAAGGTCAACGAGCGCGCCAAGGGCGTCGAAGGCCTGCAGTCGCCGATCGTCAAGAACATCCCTGAAGCCAACCTCAACGTGATCCTCGATCGCGTTGGCGCGGTCGATGGCGACATCGTTTTCTTCGGTGCCGACAAGTTCAAGATCGTCAGCGAGGCCCTGGGCGCACTGCGCATCAAGGTCGGCAACGACTTCAACCTGCACACCTGCGAGTGGGCACCGATGTGGGTCGTCGACTTCCCGATGTTCGAAGAGAACGAAGACGGCAGCTTCACCGCGCTGCACCACCCGTTCACCGCGCCGAAGTGCTCGCCGGAAGAGCTTGAGGCCAACCCGGCCACAGCCCTGTCCCGTGCCTACGACATGGTCCTGAACGGTACTGAACTGGGTGGCGGTTCCATCCGTATCCACCGCAAAGAGATGCAACAGGCTGTGTTCCGCCTGCTGGGCATCGAAGCGGCGGAACAGGAAGAGAAGTTCGGCTTCCTGCTCGACGCCCTGAAGTTCGGTGCGCCGCCGCACGGTGGCCTGGCCTTTGGTCTGGACCGCTTGGTCATGCTGATGACCGGCGCCCAGTCGATCCGTGAAGTGATCGCCTTCCCGAAAACCCAGAGCGCCGCGTGCGTCATGACCCAGGCCCCTGGCCTGGTCGACGCCAAGGCCCTGCGCGAGCTGCACATCCGACTGCGCGAACAGACCAAGGTCGAGTAAGCGGTCCCCGGGCGCATCCACATGGATGCGCCTTTGCGTTTCGGCGCAGGTATTTTCCCGTCCCGCCCCGTACAGGGGCGGGGCTGTTTGTGATTCAAAGTATTCGGAGTCGTTATGGCTGGTCATTCCAAGTGGGCGAACATCAAGCACCGCAAAGAGCGCCAGGATGCCAAGAGAGGCAAGGTCTTCACCAAGTGGATCCGCGAGCTGACGGTCGCTGCCAAGCAGGGCGGCCCTGACCCGGCATCCAACCCGCGCCTGCGTCTGGCGCTGGACAAGGCCTTGGGCGCCAACATGAGCCGCGACATCATCGATCGCGCCGTGGCCCGTGGTGCCGGCACCAACGAAAGCGACAACGTCGAAGAGCTCAGCTACGAAGGTTACGGTCCGGGTGGCGTGGCGATCATGGTCGAGACCATGACCGACAACCGCAACCGCACCGCCGCCGCCGTGCGGCATGCCTTCACCAAGTGTGGCGGCAACCTGGGTACCGACGGCTCGGTGGCCTACCTGTTCGAGCGCAAGGGGCAGATCAGTTTTGCCCCGGGCGTGGATGAAGACGCGCTGATGGAAGCGGCGATGGAAGCCGATGCTGACGACGTGGTGGCCAACGATGACGGCTCGTTCGACGTATTTACCTCGTTCAACAGCTTCTATGCCGTGCGTAACGTCCTGGAAGAGGCTGGTTTCAAGGCCGATGACGCAGAAATCGTCATGCAGCCGACCACCAGTGCCGAGCTCGACCAGGACGGTGCTGAAAAGGTGCTCAAGCTGATCGACATGCTCGAAGACCTGGATGACGTGCAGAACGTCTACTCCAATGCCCAGATTTCCGACGAGATCATGGAAAATATCGGCTAAGGTCTCCTGACCCTTCGCGTCAAGGCTGCTATTGGGGCCGCTGCGCAGCCCATCGCCGGCAAGCCAGCTCCCACAGGTACAGTGCACTTCTTCAGGCCTGCACTGTACTCGTGGGAGCTGGCTTGCCGGCGATAGGTCGCGCAGCGGCCCTAATGGTCTTGAACCGTGAGCTTTGAACGACAGGCACTATGACTCTGATTCTTGGTATCGACCCCGGTTCGCGCATCACCGGCTACGGCGTAGTACGCCACACCCCCCGTGGTTGCGAGTACGTGGCGTCGGGCTGTATCCGCACCGGCAGCGGCGAGTTGCACGAGCGGCTGCAGATCGTTTTTCGTGGTGTCAGTGAAATCATCGCCCAGCACGAACCGGTGACCATGGGCATCGAGCGGGTGTTCATGGCGCGCAACGCCGACTCGGCGCTGAAGCTCGGCCAGGCCCGCGGCGCGGCTATCGTCGCTGCCGCCGAAGCCGGCCTGGAAATCGCTGAATACAGCGCCACACAGGTCAAGCAAGCGGTGGCCGGCACCGGTGGGGCCAACAAGGAGCAGGTGATGATGATGGTCATGCACCTGCTGAAACTGACGCAAAAGCCGCAGATCGACGCCTCCGATGCTTTGGCCATCGCGTTGTGCCACGCTCACACCCGTTCCAGCCTGGTGCCCCATGGCCTGGCCACGGCGCGGCGGCGCGGCGGGCGCTTGCGTCTGTAGGCGCTTCATGCGCTGATACACATTTTGTTCGGGTGGTGCGTTCACCCGTTGCATTTGCTGATAGGGTTGAGCGGTCTTTGACCGGCTCCCCGAGAGGAAGGATCGGAACGTGATTGGACGTTTGCGCGGCACCCTGGCGGAGAAACAGCCGCCGCACCTGATTATCGACGTCAACGGCGTGGGTTACGAACTGGAAGTTCCCATGACCACGCTGTACCGTCTGCCCAAGGTGGGCGAACCCGTCACCGTGCACACCCATCTGGTGGTGCGCGAAGACGCCCACTTGCTCTATGGTTTTGCCGAAAAGCGCGAGCGCGAGCTGTTCCGCGAGCTCATCCGGCTTAACGGCGTGGGCCCGAAGCTGGCACTGGCGCTCATGTCCGGCCTGGAAGTCGATGAGCTGGTGCGCTGCGTGCAAGCCCAGGACACCTCGGCCCTGGTACGCGTGCCCGGTGTCGGCAAAAAAACCGCCGAACGCCTTCTGGTCGAGCTCAAGGACCGCTTCAAGGCCTGGGAAACCTCCCCGGCCATGTTCACCCTGGTGTCCGATGGCCCGCTGCCGGCCGCCAGCGAGTCCAGCGCCGAGGCTGATGCCGTCAGCGCCCTGGTCTCGCTGGGCTACAAGCCGCAGGAAGCCAGCAAGGCGATCGCCGCGATCAAAGACAAGGCCGGCCTGAGCAGTGAAGAGCTGATCCGCCGCAGCCTTAAAGGGATGATTACCAAGTGATCGAAGCCGACCGCCTGATCGCCGCCAGTGGCCGCGACCGCGAAGAGGTCCAGGACCGCGCGATTCGCCCGCTGAGCCTGGACGATTACATCGGCCAGCCGGTGGTGCGCGAGCAGATGGCGCTGTTCATCCAGGCCGCCCGTGGCCGCAGCGAGTCGCTCGACCACACGCTGATCTTCGGCCCGCCGGGGCTGGGCAAGACTACCCTGGCCAACATCATTGCCCATGAAATGGGTGTGTCGGTGAAGAGCACCTCGGGGCCGATCCTGGAGCGCCCGGGCGACCTGGCGGCCATGCTGACCAACCTCGAACCGCACGACGTGCTGTTCATCGACGAGATCCACCGGCTGTCGCCGGTCGTCGAAGAGGTGCTGTACCCGGCCATGGAGGACTTCCAGCTCGACATCATGATCGGCGAAGGGCCGGCGGCCCGTTCGATCAAGCTCGACCTGCCACCGTTTACCCTGGTGGGGGCTACCACCCGTGCCGGCATGCTCACCAACCCGTTGCGTGACCGCTTCGGTATTGTCCAGCGCCTGGAGTTCTACAGCGACAAGGACCTGGCCACCATCGTCAGCCGTTCGGCCAACATCCTTGGCCTTGTCATCGAAGACCAGGGCGCCTACGAGATTGCCCGGCGTGCCCGTGGCACGCCACGTATCGCCAACCGCCTGCTGCGCCGCGTGCGCGACTACGCCGAGGTGCGCGGCAAGGGCCAGATCACCAAAGCCGTGGCCGACATGGCACTGAACCTGCTGGATGTCGACGAACGTGGCTTCGACCATTCCGACCGCCGCCTGCTGTTGACCATGATCGAGAAGTTCGATGGCGGCCCGGTAGGGGTGGACAACCTGGCTGCGGCCATCAGCGAAGAGCGTCATACCATCGAAGATGTGCTGGAGCCGTACCTGATCCAGCAGGGCTACATCATGCGCACGCCGCGCGGTCGCGTGGTCACCCGGCATGCCTACCTGCACTTTGGCCTGAATATTCCCGGGCGTTTGGGGGAGGGCGGTGATTTTTCCGAGCCAGGCGATGAATGACAGATCAAAAGCGACTTTTCGTGGTCCTACCGCTGGCATGCAAAGGGTGCGCTGGCAATAAGACATTAATGAAGAAAAAACAGTTGCCACAGCGGATTGGCAAGCTGAGGAGTAAGCACTAGAGTATGCGCGCGCAAAATCAGCTCGAACCGTTCGCACACCGTTGTCGCGTCTATTACGAAGATACCGATGCGGGCGGCGTGGTGTACTACGTCAACTACCTGAAATTCATGGAGCGCGCGCGCACCGAACGCCTGCGGCATCTGGGTTTTTCCCAGTCGCAGCTGGCCGAAGACAACCTGCTGTTCGTGGTCCATTCCAGCGAAGCGCGCTACCACGCGCCGGCGCGGCTGGACGACGCGTTACGGGTGACCGCGCAAGTACTTGAACTCAATCGCGCCAGCCTGCGCTTTGTACAGCAGGTCTGGCGGGAAAAGGATGAAACGCTGCTCTGCGAAGGGCAGTTCCTGGTGGCCGCCGTGCGCGCCGACACTTTCAAACCCCGAGCCATACCCCCCCAGCTGCGCGACGCCTTGGCGGCGGACGGCTCGGGTAACCAATCGAATGCAGGAGAATAAGCGTGGAAGCTAACGTCGTCGACCATACCTCCATGTGGAGTCTGGTCAGCAATGCCAGCGTAGTGGTACAGCTGGTAATGCTGATCCTGGTGGCCGCCTCGGTCACCTCATGGATCATGATTTTCCAGCGCAGCACCATGCTGCGCGCCGGTCGTCGTGCGCTGGATGCCTTCGAGGAGCGCTTCTGGTCGGGCATCGACCTGTCCAAGCTGTACCGTCAGGCAGGCAGCAACCCAGACCCGGACTCCGGCGTCGAGCAGGTGTTCCGTGCCGGCTTCAAGGAGTTCTCGCGCCTGCGTCAGCAGCCGGGCGTTGACCCGGACGCCGTCATGGAAGGCGTTGGCCGTGCCATGCGCGTAGCCATTTCGCGCGAGGAAGAAAAGCTCGAGCAGAGCCTGCCGTTCCTGGCCACCGTCGGTTCCACCAGCCCGTACATCGGCCTGTTCGGTACCGTATGGGGGATCATGAACTCCTTCCGCGGCCTGGCCAGCGCCCAGCAGGCCACCCTGGCCACCGTTGCCCCGGGTATCGCCGAAGCGCTGATCGCCACCGCCATCGGCCTGTTCGCAGCAATCCCGGCGGTAATCGCCTACAACCGTTTCGCCGCGCGCAGCGAAGTGCTGATCGGTCGTTACTACACCTTCGCCGACGAGTTCCAGGCGATCCTGCACCGCAAAGTGCACACCAGCGAAGAGTAATCAGGTAGAAGCCCATGGCCCGAGTTCGCCACAAACGCAAGCCCGTCGCCGAGATGAACGTGGTGCCCTACATCGACGTGATGCTGGTGCTGCTGGTCATCTTCATGGTGACGGCGCCCATGCTCAACCAGGGCGTGAAAGTCGACCTGCCCAAGGTTTCCAGTGAAGCCTTGCCGCAGGACAACAACGTCCAGATCCTCACCATCTCCATCAAGGCCGACAAGACCTACTACTGGAACCTTGGCAGCGAAGTCGATACCGACAAGCAGATGGACAAGGCCATGACCTTGCCCGACATGACCAATGCAGTGACCAAGATCATTGCTGCCGGCCGTGACCAGGGCAAGCAGACCCAGGTGTTCATTCGTGGCGACAAGGCTGTCGACTATGGCGCGGTCATGGGTGCCATGGGCGGGTTGCAGAAGGCCGGTGTCGGTAACGTTGGCCTGATTACCGAGGCGCCCTGATGCAACAGCGAGAGCCATCCGCCTCGGAAAGCTACTTCTGGCCCAGTGTCTGGGCCATTGGCCTGCATGTGCTGGTGTTTGCCATGCTGTTCGTCAGTTTCGCCATGACGCCTGAACTGCCGCCTTCCAAGCCGATCGTTCAGGCTACCCTGTACCAGCTTAAGTCCAAGAGCCAGGCGACCACCCAGACCAATCAGAAGATTGCCGGGGAAGCGAAGAAAACCGCTTCGCGCCAGACTGAGGTCGAGCAGCTGGAGCAGAAGAAGGTCGAGCAGGAGGCCGTGAAGGCCGCGGAACAAAAGAAGGCCGACGCCGCTCAAAAGGCCGAGGAGGCTCGCGAAGCCGCCGAGGCGAAAAAAGCCGAGGACGCTGCCAAGGCTGCCGAAGCCGCCAAGGCTAGCGAGGCCAAGAAAGCCGCAGAAGCCAAGAAGGCCGATGAGGCGAAGAAGGCCGCCGAGAAGCAGCAGGCCGACATCGCCAAGAAGAAGGCCGAGGAAGAAGCCAAGAAAAAAGCCGAAGAAGAGGCCAAGAAAGAGGCCGCTGAAGAGGCGAAGAAACAAGCCGCCGAGGACGCCAAGAAGAAGGCAGCCGAAGAGGCCAAGAAGAAAGCAGCCGAGGACGCCAAGAAGAAAGCGGCGGCCGAGGACGCGAAGAAGAAGGCAGCTGAAGAGGCCAAGAAAAAGGCCGCTGCAGACGCCCAGAAGAAAAAGGCACAGGAAGCGGCCCGCAAGGCGGCAGAAGACAAGAAAGCCCAGGCCCTGGCCGAGCTGTTGTCCGACACCACCGAGCGGCAGCAGGCGCTGGCCGACGAGCAGGGTGACCAGGTGGCCGGCGACTTCGACGACCTGATCCGTATGCGCGCGGCCGAGGGCTGGGCGCGTCCGCCTTCCGCGCGCAAGGGCATGACGGTGGTCCTGCAGATCAACATGTTGCCGGACGGTACCATCACCAGTGTCAGCGTGGCCCGTTCCAGTGGTGACGGCCCGTATGACAGTTCGGCGGTGGCTGCGGTGAAGAACATTGGTCGTTTGACCGAGATGCAGGGTATGAAGCCGAGCGATTTCAACCAATATCGTTCGTTCAAGATGACATTTACACCTGAGGATCTAGCGTTGTGATTAAACGTCTGAGAGGACTGCTGGTCATGCTGTGCTGCGTGGCAGGCATGGCCGTGGCAGAGGAAAAGAACATCCTGGTCACCAGCGGCAGCGACCGGGCGACGCCCATCGCGGTAGTGCCGTTCGGTCTGCAAGGTGGTAGCGTGCTGCCCGAGGACATTGCCGACATCATCGGCAACGACCTGCGCAACTCCGGCTACTACTCGCCGATTCCACGGCAGAACATGATCAGCCAGCCATCGCAGGCCAGCGAAGTCATCTTCCGTGACTGGAAAGCGCTGGGTGCCCAGTACGTGATGGTCGGCAGCATCGTGCCATCGGGCGGTCGCCTGCAGGTGCAGTACGCCCTGTTCAACGTCGCCACCGAGCAGCAAGTGCTGACCGGCAGCGTCGCGGGCAGCACCGACCAGCTGCGTGACATGGCGCACTACATTGCCGACCAGTCGTTCGAGAAGCTCACCGGCATCAAGGGTGCGTTCTCTACCCGCATGCTGTACGTGACGGCCGAGCGTTTCTCCACCAACAATACCCGCTACACCCTGCAGCGTTCGGACTACGACGGTGCGCGTGCGGTCACCCTGCTGCAATCGCGTGAGCCGATCCTGTCGCCACGCTTTGCGCCAGATGGCAAGCGTATCGCCTATGTGTCGTTCGAACAGAGACGCCCGCGCATCTTCATTCAGAACATCGATACCGGCCGCCGCGAGCAGGTGACCAACTTCGAAGGCTTGAACGGCGCGCCAGCCTGGTCGCCGGACGGTTCGCGCCTGGCGTTCGTGCTGTCGAAAGACGGCAACCCGGACATCTATGTGATGAACGTGGCATCGCGCCAGATCAACCGGGTTACCGCAGGCCCAGGTATCAACACCGAGCCGTTCTGGGGTAAAGATGGCAATACCCTTTACTTCACTTCCGACCGTGGCGGCAAACCGCAGATCTACAAACAGTCGGTCAGTGGTGGTGGTGCCGAGCGCGTAACCTTCGTGGGCAACTACAACGCCAACCCGAAACTGTCCGCTGACGAAAAGACCCTGGTGATGATCCATCGCCAACAGGGCTTTACCAACTTCAAAGTGGCGGCACAGGACTTGCAACGCGGAAGTGTAAAGATTCTCTCGGAAACAAGTCTTGATGAGTCTCCCACTGTTGCGCCAAACGGCACCATGCTAATCTACGCCACCCGCCAGCAGGGCCGGGGAGTCTTGATGCTCGTGTCGCTTAATGGCCGCGTGAGGCTCCCACTTCCTACCGCTCAAGGCGAAGTCAGAGAACCGTCCTGGTCCCCTTACCTGAACTGATTGCGGCGTAATACGTTTTGCTTAACACACTGGGGTTTCATTAGGAGTTTCACGATGGAAATGCTGAAGTTTGGTAAATTCGCTGCGCTGGCTCTGGCCATGGCCGTAGCTGTAGGTTGCTCCTCGAAGGGCGGTGACAACGCAGGCGAAGGCGCTGCTGTAGATCCGAACGCTGGCTACGGTGCCAACACTGGCGCTGTTGACGGTTCCCTGAGCGAAGAAGCCGCCCTGCGCGCAATCACCACCTTCTACTTCGAATACGACAGCTCGGACCTGAAGCCAGAAGCCATGCGCGCTCTGGACGTTCACGCCAAGGACCTGAAGTCCAACGGCAACCGCGTTGTCCTGGAAGGCAACACCGACGAGCGCGGCACCCGCGAGTACAACATGGCTCTGGGTGAGCGTCGTGCCAAGGCCGTTCAGCGTTACCTGGTTCTGCAGGGCGTTTCCCCTGCTCAGCTGGAACTGGTCTCCTACGGTGAAGAGCGTCCTGTTGCCACTGGCAACGACGAGCAATCCTGGGCTCAGAACCGTCGCGTAGAACTGCGTAAGTAAGTTCTTATGCGTATGTGCCGCCGTGTAGTAACCGTCCTCGCACTCAGCCTGCCGCTCGCGGCCTGGGCTGAGGTCCCTGTAGTAGATGACAACGCAGGCAGCTATCCGCCTGTGGGTTATGGCACGAGCGGCGCCTATGCCGGGTCAGGGGCTTCGGCCCCTGCCTCTGCACAAGGCCAGCTGTTCATGCAGCTGCAACAGATGCAGGACCAGCTTTCCCGCCAGCAAGGCATCATCGAAGAGCTGCAGAACGATGTGTCGCGCATGAAGCAGGAAAACCTGGAGCGATACCAGGACCTGGACCGTCGCATCAACAGTGGCGCTGCACCTGCCGCGACCCCTGACAATTCCTCCGGTGGTGGTGCTTCAAATGCCGCCCCAGATGCAGCAGCTGGTGCTGCTGCGCAACAACCGGCCGCCAGTAGCGAGCCCGGCGATCCAGCGAAAGAGAAGCTCTACTACGATGCCGCTTTCGACCTGATCAAACAGAAAGACTTTGACAAGGCCAGCCAGGCGTTCAATGCCTTCCTGCGCAAGTACCCAAACAGTCAGTACGCCGGCAACGCGCAGTACTGGCTGGGTGAAGTGAACCTGGCCAAAGGCGATCTGCCAGGTGCCAGTCAGGCCTTCGCCCAGGTCAGCCAGAAGTATCCCAAGCACAGCAAAGTGCCGGATTCGCTCTACAAACTGGCCGACGTCGAGCGCCGCATGGGCCATACCGACAAGGTCAAGGGCATCTTGCAGCAGGTCATCACCCAGTACCCCGGCACCTCCGCCGCGCAGCTGGCCCAGCGTGACTTGCAGAAGCTCTGAGCCCTGTAGCCGTACCGCTCGAAAGAAACCCGCGCCAGTCGCGGGTTTTTTCGTTAGAATCACTGCCCTTTTTTCGTAAACACGCTGCTGCGGATAACGCCATGTCGAGTCCGCGACAGTGCCTGACGGAGGCGGACAGCCTGTTTAGCTGTCACGCCCGTGGCGAGCATGCAAGACACATTACGCATCACAGAAGTCTTTTACTCTTTGCAGGGTGAAACGCGAACGGCTGGCTTGCCCACCGTATTCGTGCGCCTCACTGGCTGCCCCCTGCGCTGCCAGTACTGCGACAGTGCCTATGCCTTCACTGGCGGCACTATTCGTACCCTGGATTCGATCCTTGAGCAGGTTGCCGGCTTCAAGCCTCGCTACGTCTGTGTCACCGGTGGCGAGCCACTGGCTCAGCCCAACGCCTTGCCGTTGCTGCAGCGCCTGTGTGATGCCGGTTACGAGGTGTCGCTGGAAACCAGTGGTGCGCTGGATATCGCGGGCACCGACACCCGCGTCAGCCGCGTTGTCGACCTGAAGACCCCGGGTTCCGAAGAATCGCACCGTAACCGCTACGAGAACATCGAGCAGCTGACCCGCAACGACCAGGTCAAGTTTGTCATCTGTTCCCGTGAGGACTATGACTGGGCGGTTTCCAAGCTGATCCAGTACAACCTGGCTGAGCGTGCCGGTGAGGTGTTGTTCTCGCCGAGCCACCACCAGGTGAGTGCCAGCGACCTGGCCGACTGGATCGTTGCCGACAACCTGCCTGTACGTTTCCAGCTGCAGTTGCACAAGCTGCTGTGGAACGACGAACCCGGACGTTGATTGAGAGTAAAAAGCACATGACTGAGAAACGCGCGGTAATCCTGTTGTCTGGCGGCCTCGACTCGGCCACCGTCGTAGCCATGGCCAAGGCCGAAGGCTACAGCTGCTACACCATGAGCTTCGACTATGGCCAGCGCCACCGGGCCGAGCTGAATGCGGCTGCCCGTGTCGCCCGGGACCTGGGCGTGGTCGAGCACAAGGTCATCGGCCTGAACCTGGACGGTATCGGTGGTTCGGCGTTGACCGACAGCAGCATCGACGTGCCGGAAGCCCCGAGCGAAGGCATCCCGGTCACCTACGTGCCGGCGCGTAATACCGTGTTCCTGTCGCTGGCCCTGGGCTGGGCAGAAGTGCTGGAGGCGCGTGACATCTTCATCGGCGTCAATGCCGTGGATTACTCCGGTTACCCCGATTGCCGCCCCGAGTTCGTCGAAGCCTTCGAGCGCATGGCCAACCTGGCAACCAAGGCCGGTGTAGAAGGGCAGGGCTTCCGTATTCAGGCGCCGCTGCAGAACCTGAGCAAGGCGCAGATCGTGCAGGCCGGCATGGCCCGTGGCGTGGATTACAGCCTGACCGTTTCCTGCTATCAGGCCGACGACGACGGCCGCGCATGTGGCAAATGCGACAGCTGCCGCCTGCGCGCCGACGGCTTCAAGGCGGCCGGTGTAGCAGACCCGACGCGGTATTTTTGAAGATTTCTTGATGGGCTGTTGATTTCTCGTTAGAAATCAGTATTATACGCGCCATCAATCGGGTCGTTAGCTCAGTTGGTAGAGCAGTTGGCTTTTAACCAATTGGTCGTAGGTTCGAATCCTACACGACCCACCATATGCAGTACGTAAAAGCCCGCTACCAGAAATGGTCGCGGGCTTTTACGTTTTCAGCATCCTGGGGCCGCTTTGCGGCCCTATCGCGACACAGCGCCCCCTGCTTACTCAGCCCATTCCGGGTCGCCGGTGAACACCACCGTCAGCCAGCGGTCCGGCCCTTCGCCGCCTACCGCATCACCAATCTCGTTGCGCCACGTATCCCATTCATCGATGGTCTTCGCGGCCATTGTCTTTGGCACGATGAAATACAGCTCGATCTCCCGTGAGCGCCCGACCTTGGCGACATAGGCGCGGTACGACTGCAGCCCGTGGCGGGCGACGAAGGCCTTGGCCACTTCATCGACGTGCAGCTTGAGGTCGCCGGGGGTAACCAGAAAGATTTCAGATAGCGCCTGGCGCACCACCGACAGCGGCAGCGGAATGATCACCAGGCACACCAGCGCCAGTACCGCCGGGTCGATGTACGGCGACACCCACTCCAGCGACGTGCCTTGCACCGCGTAACCAAAGCAGAAGGCGATCAACAGCGCGGCAGTGATGCTGGCCGACATCACCCAGCCCTTGACGTCCATGCGCACGAAGTCTGACTTCAGCTTGCGATTGGCGCGGGCCTCGACGACGGCGATGGTGACGCAGGTGATCACGGTCAGTACCGCATAGACCATGGCAATGCCGAACTCCAGGTGGCGGCCGCCTTCGAGCAGGCTGCTGACGGCGTTGATCAGCGCGTAGATGGCCACACCGCTTAGCAGGATGCCGTTGAGTGCCAGCACCATCGGTTCCAGGTGCCAGAAGCCCATGGTGAAGCGCTCGCGCAGCTTGCGCGACATTTGCACGCTGGTGGTGTGCGAGGTGATCAGCTTGACCACTACAAGCGACAGGCCGCTCATGCTGGCGTCAACCAACGAGTACACGCCGTCGAAGACGATGGAGAACGACCCGGAAGCCAGGCCGAAGGCGATACCGATGGTGGCGATGAACAGGGTGACGGCAATCGAGGTACGTAACAGGCCTTGTTCGCTGGTGATGTCGAAGAAGGTGGATCGGGTTGGATTAGGCATAAGTTGTGCTCAAAATAACAATGGTGCGGTGCCTGTCAGGGCCTCTTCGCGGGCACGCCCGCTCCCACAGGAACTGCACAGCCCCTTAGGGTTACGCCGAGCCTGTGGGAGCGGGCGTGCCCGCGAAGAGGCCCTGACAGGCTAAACGCGAAACTGCTCCATCAGCGCCTGCTGCTGGTTGGCCAGCCGGTTCAGGGCTTGGCTGATGCGTGCTGATTCATCGGCCTGCCCGGCCAGCGATTCTGTCACATCTCGAATGCCGGCCACGTTACGGTTCACTTCCTCGGCCACCGCGCTCTGCTCTTCCGCCGCCGAGGCAATCTGCAAGTTCATGTCGCTGATCACCGCCACGGCCTCGCCAATACGCTGCAGTGCCGGTAATGCCTGCTCCATGCGTGCGGCGCTGTCCTGGGCCTGCCGTTGGCCTGCATGCATGGCCCCCACCACATCCTGGGTACCTTGTTGCAGGCCTTCGATGACCTGGCGAATTTCCTCCACCGACACCTGCGTGCGCTGGGCCAGGCCGCGGACCTCATCGGCGACCACGGCAAAACCACGCCCGGCTTCGCCAGCGCGCGCAGCTTCGATGGCAGCATTGAGTGCCAGCAGGTTGGTCTGCTCGGCGATGGTGCGAATCACCTCCAGCACCGAGCCGATCTGGCCGCTGCGGCCTTCGAGTGCTCGCGCCTCGTCCATGGCCGTGTTCATGCCGGCAGCCAGGCGATCGATGCCCTCGCGGGTGCTGTCGATCAGTTGCAGGCCTTCGCGGCTGGCCTGGTCGGCGGCACGTGCGGCCTGGGCTGCTTGCGATGCGTTGTGGGCGACATCCAGGGCAGTGGCGCTCATCTCGTTGGCTGCCGTGGCTACTTGTTCGATTTCACGGTGCTGCTGCTGCATGCCATTGCTGGTCTGGCTGGCGATGGCGGCCGACTGGTCGGCAGTGCCACGGGCCTCCTGCAGCGAGCCTTTGACCTGGGCAATGACCGGCTGCAGCTTGTCGAGGAAGCGGTTGAACCAGTGGGTGAGCTGGCCTAGTTCGTCCTGGCGGGCGTAGTCCAGGCGGCGCGTGAGGTCGCCTTCACCGCTGGCGATGTCTTGCAGGCGTGCGGCCACGGCCAGGATTGGCCGGGTAACGCCGCGTGCGGTCAGCCACACCAGCAGCAAACCTGCGATGGCGGCGCCAAGGCCGATCAGCAGGCTGGTGAGGTTGGCATTCTGGTTATGCGCATCCAGGCGCTGGTTGAGGGCCACGGCGGGTGCCTGCAGCACGCTTTCTGGCAGCTCCAGCAACACCTGCCAAGGCGCGGCGTCAGGGATGGGGGCGAAGGGGTGGGCTACGCGCAGCAGGCCGTCGGCCACCGTATTGTCCATGGGTTTGCCGAGCACGCTGGCATCGCGGCTGTTGCCTGCCAGCAGGCCGGCTGCGCTGGCGATGCTGACATGGCCCTGGCCATCAAACAGCTCGCGGCGGCCGTCCAGGCTCAGCTGCTGCAGGTTGGCCAGACCGATGTCCAGGCCGACCACGCCGACCACCTTGCCCTGCTCAAGCAGCGGCAGGGCAATGCTGGTCATCAGCACCTGGCGGCCATTGACCTCGTCCAGGTACGGTTCGAGCATGCAGGCACGGGCGGTGTCCTGCGGGCAGGTCAGCCAGCGGTTTCTAGCCGCGCCGTTGCTGCCAATGCTGGCATCGCCGAGCATCGCTTCCGGCATGGCCTCATGCTCCAGGGTGCCGGGGCGCGGCTGCGACCAGTACAACGAGAAGCGCCCGCTTTCGTTGCTGCCCACGGCGTCCTGGCCGAGGTAATGGCTGTCCTGCTGGTCCAGCGCGTTGGGCTGGAACACCAGGTACAGGCCGATCACATCCGGGTTGCCGGCCAAGCTGGTACGGGCCTGGCGTGTCAGCTCGGCGCGCAGGTCACTGCCGCCTCGGGCCTTGAGCACCTGCACCATGCGGGCAAAGCCATTGCCGTACTGGTAGGCGTCCATGAAGTAGCGCTGCACCCGCAGGGCCTGGGTTTCGGCATGGGCCTGCAGGCGCAGGCGCGCGCTGCTGTCGAGCATGGCGGTGTTGGCTTGGTTGACCAGCGCAGCGCTACGCTGCGCCTGGGTCAGTGACGTGGCCACCAGCAGGGCGACGATGGCCAGCAGGCACAGGCCGGCGAGCAGGGTGATCTTCCACTGGATGGAGAGGCGACGCAGCGGCATGAGGGCTTTCCTTTTCGATCAAGTACAACGCCCGCGGTCAGGCGCGGGCGTTGTTGGCAGCGTGGGTCATTCGGCAACGTAGTTGGGCGGTGCCGACCGGAAGGCTTTGGTCAGCCAACCCAGGTAGATCAATCCGACCGCCGCCCAGATGCCGCCGAACATCAGCGAATGCGCGTTCAGGTCCAGCCACAGCGAGACGATGATGCAGAAGCCTATGGTCGGCAGCACCAGGTACTTCAGCTGGTTGGCCAGGCCCCGGCGGTTGCCTTCGCGCAGGTAGCAGTGGTTGATCACGGACAGGTTGACGAAGCTGAACGCAACCAGCGCACCGAAGTTGATGATGGAGGTGGCGGTGACCAGGTCGAAGAAGATCGCCGACAGCGCAACCAGCCCCACCACGGCAATGTTCAGCACCGGCGTCTTGTAGCGCGAGTGCAGGCGGGCAAAGAGGCTGGCCGGGATCACGTTGTCGCGGCCCATCACGTACAGCAGGCGCGACACGCTGGTCTGGGAGGCCAGGCCCGACGCAATGGTGTTGATCACCGTGCAGGCGATGAAAATCGACTGGAACAGCTTGCCGCCAACGTACAGGGCGATTTCCGGCAGGGCCGCTTCCTGGTCGTGGAAGCGCGCCATGGTCGGGAAGTAGGCCTGGATGAAATACGACACGGTGATGAACACCACGCCACCGATCAGCGCGGTGAGGAAGATCGCCCGCGGGATGGTCTTGGCCGGGTCGCGGGTTTCTTCGGACAGGCAGGTGACCGCGTCGAAGCCCAGGAACGAGAAGCACAGGATGGTCGCACCGGCAGCCAATGCACTCAGGTGCGTCTGGTTGTCGGCGAACGGCAGCAGGCTCCAGGTGGTGCCCAGCCCTTCACCCTGGCCCAGGCCGCGCACGCACAGGTAGATGAACACGGCGATGATCGCCACCTGCACGCCCACGAACAGCAGGTTGAAGTGCGCCACCAGGTTTACGCTGCGCATGTTGATCAGGCTGATCAGGCTGACGAAGCCGACCACCCATATCCACTCCGGTACTTCGGGGAACATGGCCGAGAGGTACAACTTGGCCAGCAGCGCGTTGACCATTGGCAGCAGCAGGTAATCCAGCAGCGACGACCAGCCGACCAGGAAACCCACATGCGGGTTGATCGCGCGTTGGGTGTAGGTGTACGCCGAGCCCGACTGCGGGAAGCGCTTTACCAAGGTGCCGTAGCTCACGGCGGTGAACAGGATGCCCGCCAGCGCCAGGATGTAGGCGCTGGGCACATGGCCGGCGGTGATCCCGCTGACGATGCCGAAGGTGTCGAACACGGTCATCGGGGTCAGGTAGGCCAGGCCGATGATGATCACGTGCCAGAGGCGCAGGGTTTTGCGGAGTTGGCCGTTGCCGGAAGCGCTGTGATCAGGCTGCATGCTGGCATGGCTCCTGGGCGTAAACGGCGGGCACGGTGTATTGCGCATGCGGCAAGGGCGAGCGGGTGGGCTCCATGTTGTTCACCTTTTTTGTAGGAGCGGCGGAAGGCGCGGGGGGAGACGCGCTAAGTGGTGAAAATAAAAAACGATGGGTAGGTTGGTGTCAAGTTAAACATGACAAGATGTTACCAAATCGAAATATTTATCGATTTATGAGGGGGTTTGTTCGGTTTTTGCGCGTTTTTTTGCGGTTTTGATCAATTCGAATGTTCGTAAAAATTAACGAGTGACGCTCGCCTTGAGGGCGTTCAGACGCCTCTGAAAAAATGTGTTTTCTCTTTTCCGATCGGCCATCGTGTTCTGCCGCAGTGGTACTCTTCGCCTCCTGCGTGGCCTTTGTCGCCCAAGAAGCCCTTACGGACAATCGGTTCTATTCATGAAGAAATCAGTTGGCATCCTTTCCGGCCTGGCGATTGCCATTGCCGTCGCATCCACCGCTGGTGCCTGGTACACCGGCAAGCAGTTACCTGCCGAGCTGGACAATGCCCTTGTCCGCAGCAATGCCGAGCTCAAGAAGGCCCTGGTGACCACCGGCGGCAGCATGAGCATCGAGCGGGTGTCGCTGGAGCAGCATTTCTTCAGCAGTACCGCCCAGTACCGGCTCAAGGCCCGCGATATCAACGTGGGTGAAGGCGAGGTAGTGAGTTTCGACGTGGGCGTGACCGACCAGATCGAGCACGGGCCGTTTCCCTGGTCGCGGGTAAAGGCGTTGAAGCTGATGCCGGTGATGGCGGTCAGCAACAGCACCTTGCAGAAGGACGATGCCACCGCAGCGTGGTTCGCCGCTGCAGGCGAGCAGGCCCCGGTCAGCGCACAGACCAGCCTGGGTTACGGCGGCAGTGTGGTCAGCCAGGTCCGGCTGGCGCCGGTCAAGCTCGACGAGGCTGACGGCAACAGCCTCGACTTCTCTGGCATGCAGCTGGAAGTCAGTGGCGACAAGGAAGGCAAGGCGTCGAAGTTCCACGGCCAGGCCGACCGTTTCGTGATGAAACTTGTGCGCGATGACCAGCCGCCGGCCACGTTCGAACTCAAAGGCCTGAAGGTTGACGGCAACCTTCAGGCCACCGCGCACGACGCTATCTATGTGGGCAATGTCGACCTGGCGCTGGCCGAAACCAAGGTCACCCTGGGGCCGAAGCAGCAAGTGCTGCTGATCAACGGCCTGGAGCAGAATGTCCTGCAAACCCTGGACGGCCCGGATGCCGTGGGTGGTCGCGTGGAGTACAAGGTCGGCGACATCACCTGGGATGGCCGCGCGGTGGGCAAGGCGCACATGCTGGTGAGTGTCAATTCGGTCAACGCACCGGCATTGCAGGCGTTGTCGAAGTGGTACCAGGCGCACCTGCCGGAGTTCGAGGCGGCCGCTGCAGCCGGTCAGCCTGTGCCGCAGATCCAGATGGACGACGCAGAGAAGGCCCGGTTCCAGGGTGATCTGCGGCAACTACTGGCCGCCAAGCCCAAGGTGGCGATAGAAAACCTGTCGTTCAAGACCGCCAATGGCGAGAGCCGTTTCAACCTATCGATGAACTTCGCCGCCCCGGCCAGCTTCGACTTGCCGCCGGACCAGTTGAGCAAGCAACTGATCACCGAGGTGAAGAGCAAGCTGTCGCTTTCCAAACCGATGATGGGTGACCTGGCGACCTTGCAGGCGCTGCTGGACGGCCAGACCGACGCCCAGGCGATTGCCATGCAGTCGAGCCAGGCGGGGGAGATGGTCGGCATGATGGCGCTGCAGAGTGGCCTGGCCACCGTTGAAGGCAACGATGTGGTGAGCAGCCTGCACTATGCCGATGGCATGGTTGATTTCAACGGCAAGAAGATGACCGTGGAAGAGTTCGCCATGCTCGTGGCAGCGCACCTGGCAGCACTGTCGCCGCAGGGTTGATTGATTGAACCTGTACCGGCCTTTTCGCGGGCACGCCCGCTCCCACAGGTTACTCATCGCCCCTGAGGGCATCGTAGTACCTGTGGGAGCGGGCATGCCCGCGAAGAGGCCAGCACAGGCAACACAAAAACCACTTTAGTAATCGCTGGATTATCTGTAGCCTTCGGCCTCCGATAATAATCCGCGCCCGCAGAGGGCCGTGGCGGCCTGCGTACCGTCCGGCACCCTTAGCCGATCTGCCAGGGCCGGGTGATACACTCGATTTGACGCGCACGCGCGCCTGCAGGTCCAGCGATCATGACCCAGATTTCCGAACGCCTGTTGGTTCAGGCCCACCTCGACGCCAAGCAGCCCAACCCGCTGACAGCCGAGCAGGAGGCCGAATACCGTGCGGCCATCGCTGCCGAGCTCAAGGCTCAGAATGCCGTGCTGGTTGCCCACTATTACTGCGACCCGGTCATCCAGGCCCTGGCTGAGGAAACCGGCGGCTGCGTGTCCGACTCGCTGGAAATGGCCCGCTTCGGCAAGAATCACCCGGCCGAAACGGTGATCGTGGCCGGTGTGCGCTTCATGGGCGAGACCGCGAAAATCCTCACCCCGGAAAAGCGCGTGCTGATGCCAACCCTGGAGGCCACCTGCTCGCTTGACCTGGGCTGCCCGGTAGAAGAGTTCTCAGCCTTCTGCGACCAGCACCCTGAGCGCACTGTGGTGGTGTACGCCAACACTTCCGCTGCCGTTAAGGCCCGTGCCGACTGGGTGGTGACTTCAAGCTGCGCGCTGGAAATCGTCGAAAGCCTGATGGACAACGGCGAAACCATCATCTGGGGCCCGGACCAGCACCTGGGCCGTTACATCCAGAAGCAAACCGGTGCCGACATGCTGCTGTGGGACGGTGCCTGCATCGTTCACGAAGAGTTCAAGTCGCGCCAGCTGGCCGATATGAAGGCGCTGTACCCGGACGCAGCGATCCTGGTGCACCCTGAATCGCCAGAAGCGGTGATCGAGTTGGCCGATGCGGTGGGCTCCACCAGCCAGTTGATCAAGGCGGCGCAGACCCTGCCGAACAAGACCTTCATCGTCGCCACCGACCGCGGCATCTTCTACAAGATGCAGCAGCTGTGCCCGGACAAGGAGTTCGTCGAAGCCCCCACCGCCGGCAACGGCGCGGCATGCCGCAGCTGTGCACATTGCCCGTGGATGGCGATGAACACCCTGGAGCGGGTGCTGGATTGCCTGCGTAATGGCAGCAACGAGATTTTTGTCGACCCGGCGCTGGTGCCCAAGGCGATCAAGCCGCTGAACCGCATGCTGGACTTCACCCAGGCGGCGCGCCTGAAGCTTTCCGGTAACGCCTGAAAATGCTAGGGCCGCTCTGCGCCCCATTCGCAGCACAAGGCTGCTCCTACAGGGGAATGCGATCTCTGTAGGAGCAGCCTTGTGCTGCGAATGGGGCGCAAAGCGCCCCCAGATTCTCAGCGCCCCATCATCTCCCGAACCATACGCTGCTGCTCCAGGATCTCGCGCTGGCGCTGGTCGATCTGCGACGCCAGCGGGAAGTTGCCGCCCGCCCGGCGCTTGGCGTAATCCAGCTGCTGGATCGCCTGGTCAAAGTCCCCTACCAACGTGAAGAACTCGGCTCGAGCCCGGTGCAAGCCAATGGTATTGCCCGACAAACCCCGCACTTCAGCCATGTCGTACCAGACGTCCGGGTCATCCGGCCGGCTCTTGATCAACTCGTTCAATATCTTCTCCGCCTCGGCCGGCTTGCTCTGCTTCACCAGCAGATCGGCACGCACCTGTTTAAGCGGGTAGTTGCCCGGGTACAGCCCCTGCATCCGTTCGGCCCGCTGCTGCGCGTCGGCAAGGCGGTTGTTGGTGATATCCAGGTCGATCTGCGCCAGGTTGTAGGTGATGTCGTTGGGGGCCTTGGCCAGCAACGGCTTCAGGTTTTCGCGCGCTTCGTTCAGCTGGCCGCCCTTGATTTGCGCCAGGGCCAGGCCATAGCGTGCAGCGTCAAGTTTCGGGTCTTCGTCGAGCTGGGAGCGGAAGCGCTTGGCTGCCAGGCCGGGTGTTTCTTCATAGGTCAGGGCCACGCGCGCGCGAATCAGCTGATAGCGCTGGCTGTCCTCGACACCGCCCTTGGGCGCCTGTTCAGCACGGTTGCGGGTGTCAGCGATACGCGATTCGGTCACCGGGTGAGTCAGCAGAAATTCCGGCGGCTTGGCGCCGTAGCGGTACTGCTGCGCAAGGCGTTCGAACATGGTGGGCATGTTGCGCGGGTCGTAACCGGCCTTTTCAAGGTTCTGGATGCCGATGCGGTCGGCTTCCTGTTCGTTCTGCCGCGAGAAACGCCGCTGTTCCTGGATTGCCGCCGCCTGGGTGCCGGCAATCATGCCGATACCCGCATCGCCAGCGCCACCGGCAGCCAGCACGATACCCGCGAGCAAAGCCGCCATCATCGGCAGTTGCATGCGTTGCTGGGCTTCGACGCCGCGGGCGAAGTGGCGTTGCGACAAGTGCGCCAGTTCGTGCGCCAGCACCGAGGCGTATTCGCCTTCGGTGCGGGCATTGAGGAACAGGCCGCCGTTGACCCCGACGATGCCGCCGGGGGCCGCGAAGGCGTTGAGTTCACGGCTGTCGATCAGGATGAATTCCAGGCGCCGGTCCTGCAGCTGGCTGGTTTCGGCCAGGCGGTACACGGTAGTCTCGACGTAGTCCTTGAGCTGCGGGTCGTTCAACTGGTTGACCTGGCCACGCAGCAGGCTCAGCCAGGCACGGCCCAGTTGATGCTCCTGTTGCGGCGAGACGATCGCAGAGCTGGCGTCACCCAGTGATGGCAGGTCGTCAGCATGGCCGGGAAGGGCCATCAGGCAGGCCAGCGTCAGCAGGGTAGGGCGCAGTAGATTCATGCACGAAGCTCGCGTCGGTCAAAGATACCTACTGTAGCGGGCTCACACGTTGGCGACCAGTGGCGCTATCCTAGCCGACCCTGTGAAGCAGCAACCCGGCAATGCCTTTGGAGAGCCCGCGATGAGTGACACCCTGACCTTCGACGCCGAACTGGACGCCAGCGGGCTGAATTGCCCTTTGCCGCTGCTCAAGGCCAAGATGGAGCTCAATCGCCTGGCCAGCGGCGCCGTGCTGAAGGTGATCGCCACCGACGCAGGTTCGCAGCGCGACTTCCGCACTTTCGCCAAGCTGGCCGGTCATACCCTGCTGCAGGAAACGGCTGAGGCCGGCACCTATACCTACTGGCTGCGCAAGGCCTGAGTCTTTTCCAAGGATCGTCAATGTTCAAAGTGCTTCGCGACTGGATGCACCGCTACTTCTCCGATGAAGAAGCGGTAGTGCTGGCGGTGCTGCTGTTCCTGGCTTTTACCGCTGTGCTCACCCTGGGCGGCATGCTCGCACCGGTGCTGGCGGGCATGGTGCTGGCGTTCCTGATGCAGGGGCTGGTCAATGCCCTGGAGCGGCTGCGGGTACCGACCCGGCTGGCAGTGATGCTGGTCTTTGCCCTGTTCATGGGGGCGCTGGCGGTGTTCATGCTGGTGCTGGTGCCGTTGCTGTGGCACCAGCTGATTACCCTGTTCAACGAGCTGCCGGGCATGCTCGGCAAGTGGCAGTCGTTGCTGTTGCTGTTGCCCGAGCGCTACCCGCACCTGGTGTCGGACGAGCAGGTGCTGCACGCCATCGAGTCGGTGCGCGGGGAAATCGGCAAGTTCGGGCAGTGGGCGTTGACCTTTTCGCTGTCGAGCCTGCCGTTGCTGGTCAACGCCATGATCTACCTGGTGCTGGTGCCGATTCTGGTGTTCTTCTTCCTCAAGGACCGAGAACTGATCGGCCGTTGGGTCAGTGGCTACCTGCCCACCCAGCGCGCCTTGCTGAACCGGGTGGGCAGCGAGATGAACCGGCAGATTGCCAACTACATTCGCGGCAAGGGCATTGAAATCCTGATCTGCGGCATTGCCACCTACATCGCCTTCATCAGCCTGGGGCTCAATTACGCCGCGCTGCTGGCGCTACTGGTGGGGCTGTCGGTGGTGGTGCCGTATGTGGGCGCGGTGGTGGTGACGGTGCCGGTGACACTGATTGCGCTGTTCCAGTGGGGCTGGGGCGACCAGTTCATCTACCTGATGACGGTGTACGCGATCATCCAGGCGCTGGATGGCAACGTGCTGGTACCGCTGCTGTTCTCCGAGGCCGTGAGCCTGCACCCGGTGGCGATCATTTGCGCGGTATTGCTGTTTGGCGGGTTGTGGGGGTTCTGGGGGATCTTCTTCGCCATCCCGCTGGCGACGCTGATCAAGGCCGTGCTGGATGCCTGGCCGCGCCGGGAGCCTAGCGTATCGCCGCTGCTTTGATGCAACTGGGGCCGCTTTGCGGCCCATTCGCAGCGCAAGGCTGCTCTTGTAAAGTCATGCGCAGCCCCTGTAGGAGCAGCCTTGTGCTGCGAATGGGCTGCAAAGCAGCCCCATCAATTTCAAGCCTTGTCCAAGGCCTGGGCAGCAGCCAGCACGGCATCCACATGCCCAGGCACCTTAACCCCGCGCCATTCCTGGCGCAGCACACCGTCCTTGTCGATCAGGAAGGTGCTGCGGTCAACGCCCATGTATTCCTTGCCGTACAGCTTCTTCAGCTTGATCACGTCGAACAGCTGGCACAGGGCCTCGTCCTTGTCGCTGATCAGCTCGAACGGGAAGCCTTGCTTGGCCTTGAAGTTCTCGTGCGACTTGATGCCATCGCGCGATACCCCGAACACCACGGTGTTGGCTGCGGCAAAGGCGTCGTGATGGTCACGGAACCCCTGGCCTTCGGTGGTGCAGCCCGGCGTGCTGTCCTTCGGGTAGAAGTACATCACCACTTGCTGGCCTTTGAGCTCGGCCAGGCTGACGGTTTGCCCGCTGGTGGCCTGGGCCTGGAAGTCGGCAACGGGTTGGTCGAGTGCTACAGCCATGGTCGGTTTCCTTACATTGGGTTCTGTGGACGCCAAGGCTCGATCAGCGCATCGAGGTTGAGGGCGTCGGCAAAGTCCAGGAACTGGTCACGTAGCCAGCTGATCTGGGTGCCGGCCGGCAAGATCACCGTGAATTGGGCGTTGAGCATGCTGCTGCCGGTCTGCGGCGCCAGGTAGGTGTCGCAGGTCATGGCTTCAAGCTCGACGCGGTGATCGAGGAAGAACTGGCACAGCTCGTTGATGATGTCCGGGCGGTAGGCGGCACTGACATAAGCCACGTACGGCAGGGCCTGCGGGCGCACTTCCTGGTCGGCGCTGCGCACCACGTCCAGGGTCAGGCCGTGCTTCTTGCCCAGGCCCGGCAGGGTGGATTCGAGGCGCGCCAGGGCGTCCCAGCTGCCGCCTACCTGCAGCACCAGGGCGCTGGTCTCGCCATGGCGGCTCAGGCGCGAGGTGACCACCGCGCAGCGGTTTTCGAAGGCGGCGCGGCTGAGGACGTTGGCCAGCTCCATGGGATTCGGTCCCAGGGCACTGATGACAAGGAATTGTTCGCGGACAGTGGTGGGGGTGGACATGCAGCATTCCTAAAGCGATGAGCGGTCGGTGCAGGACGGTCAAAAGCCTCCTGTCGGCAGGGCCCGGGGCTCGCATGCGAGGTCTTGGACGCTGGCGGGGAGCAAGGTCGACGGCCCGGCGGGCCGCGCTGCACCGATCAAAGGGTCAAGGGTAGCGAAATAAGGCGCCGAGGGGAATGCTCCGCCCGCCTGCTTCGCTTGTGCAAGGTCGATGCCCCCAGTACCATTACCGCTCTCTTTTTCCGGCAGGAGCAGTTACATGATTGCGGGCAGTATGGTGGCATTGGTCACACCCATGGATGCACAAGGGCGTGTTGACTGGGGCAGCCTCGACAAACTTGTAGACTTCCACCTGGAAAACGGCACCCATGCGATCGTCGCCGTCGGCACCACCGGTGAGTCCGCCACGCTGGATGTCGAAGAGCACATCCTGGTCATCAAGCACGTGGTCGAGCGCGTCAAGCGCAGCAGCCGCAGCGTACCGGTCATCGCTGGCACCGGCGCCAACTCCACTGCCGAAGCCGTGCACCTGACCCAGAACGCCAAGAGCGCCGGTGCCGACGCCTGCCTGCTGGTGGTGCCGTACTACAACAAGCCGACGCAAGAAGGCCTGTACCAGCACTTCAAGCACATTGCCGAAGCCGTCGACATTCCGCAGATCCTCTACAACGTACCCGGCCGCACCTCCTGCGACATGCAGGCCGAGACCGTGATCCGCCTGTCGACCGTGCCGAACATCATCGGCATCAAGGAAGCCACCGGCGACCTGGTCCGCGCCAAGGCCATCCTCGATGGCGTCAGCAAGGACTTCATCGTTCTGTCCGGCGATGACCCGACTGCCGTCGAGCTGATCCTGATGGGCGGCAAGGGCAACATCTCTGTTACTGCCAACGTCGCCCCGCGCGAAATGGCCGATCTGTGCGAGGCCGCCCTTGCGGGCGATGCCGAGAAGGCCCGCGCGATCAACGAAAAACTCATGCCGCTGCACAAAGACCTCTTCTGCGAAGCCAACCCGATCCCGGTGAAATGGGCGCTCGTCGAAATGGGCTTGATGCAAAAAGGTATTCGCCTGCCACTGACCTGGCTGAGCGAAGGCTGCCACGAAAAAGTCCGTACTGCCTTGCGCCAGTCCGGCGTACTGGTTTAAGAGGAAGTACACCGCATGAAGCGATTGGCTGGTCTTTCCGCCCTTGCCCTGATTATCTCCAGCACCAGTGGGTGTGGCTGGCTGTGGGGCGAGGATGGCTATTTCCGCGACCGCGGCAGCGATTACCTGCAGGCGCATCCGACCGCGCCGATGCAACTGCCGCCGGACGCTAGCAACGTCAAACGCCTTGACCCGCTGCTGCCGATCCCGCGTAACGTCGCTGACGACAACGTCGCTGGCGAGTTCGAAGTGCCGCGCCCGCAGCCGTTGACCGGTGGCGCCGCCCAGGTAACCGACTATAGCCTGCAGCGCAGCGGCAGCAGCCGTTGGGTACTGGCCCAGCATTCGCCTGCCGAGGTGTGGCCAGTGGCCCGCCAGTTCTTCGAGGATAATGGCTTCCGCATTGCTGAAGAGCGCCCGCAGACCGGTGAATTCAACACCACCTGGCAGCGTTTCGACGAACTGTCGGCATCGCTTGGCCAGCGCCTGGCCAGCACCGCCAGCAGCGGTGACAGCGAAGTGCGCGTCCGTGTGCGCATGGAGCCTGGCGTGCAGCGCAACACCTCCGAGGTGTACGTGGTCAGCGTCGAGCGCCCGGCCGGCAGCACTGTCGAGCCAGGGTTCCCGTCCACGTCCAGCAACACCGGCGCCGATGCCCTGCTGGTCGACGAAATGCTTGCCAGCATGAACCGCAGCGCCGAGAAAGGCGGTTCGGTGTCACTGTTGGCCGCGCGCGATTTCGACGCGCCAAGCCGCGTCAGCCTGAGCGAAGACGGCAGCGGCAACCCGGTGCTGTACCTGGGCTCCGACCTGGATCGCGCCTGGTCTGGCGTGGGCCGTGCCCTGGAGCAGGGTGGCGAGTGGCGTGTCGAAGACATCAACCGCAGCCTGGGCCTGTACTACATCAACCTGTCGGAAAAGCCTGACGACAAGCAGAACCAGCCTGGCTTCTTCGGCCGCATGTTCGGCAGCGAGCCGACCAAGGAAGAGCGTGAAGCCCGTGCCGAGCGCTATCAGGTTCGCCTGAGCAAGGTGGGTGAGAGCGTGCAGGTCACGGTCGAGAAAAACATCAACACCGTGGCTCCGGCCGATGTCGCCCGCCGCGTGCTGAGCGCCATTCAGGACCACCTGGGCTAAGTGCGCTTCGCGGTACTCGGAAGCGGCAGCCAAGGGAACGGCACGCTGATCGCCAGTGGTGACACGTTCATCCTGGTCGATTGCGGCTTTTCCCTGCGTGAAACCGAGCGGCGCCTGGCGCTGCTCGGCGTTTCGGCGGCCCAGCTCAGCGCGGTACTGGTCACCCACGAACATGCCGACCACGTGCATGGGGTCGGCTTGCTGTCACGGCGCTACAATGTACCGGTCTACCTCAGCCAAGGGACTTTGCGCGGCATGCGCAAGCCGGTGGAGGTGGCCGGTTTTCTCGCGTGTGGCCAAAGCCTGCGTATCGGCAGCCTGGAAGTGACCGCAGCGCGGGTCGAGCACGACGCCTACGAGCCGCTGCAATACGTGATCAGTGACGGCCAGCGGCGCTTCGGCATGCTGACCGACCTGGGCTCGTACGACGCACTGTTGCTGGAACGTTACCAGGGCCTGGATGCACTGCTGATCGAGGCCAACCACTGCCGCGACCTGCTGGCACGCGGTCACTACCCGGTCTTCCTGAAGCAGCGGGTAGGCGGCATGCAAGGGCATTTGAACAATCACCAGGCCGCGCGCCTGGTGCACGAGTTGGGCTGGAGCAACCTGCAACACCTGGTGCTGGCCCACCTCAGCAGCAAGAACAACCTGCCACACTTGGCCCGCCAGTGCTTCGTCGACACCTTAGGGTGCGACCCGGACTGGCTCCAGGTGGCGAATCAGGAACACGGGCTCGACTGGCGCGAAATCGCCTAGCCCAACACCTCAAGCAAGCGGAGCCCAATCATGGAAAAACGCGACGAACTCTACCGCGGCAAGGCCAAATCGGTTTACAAGACCGACGACGCCGACCGCTTGATCCTGCTGTTCCGTAACGACACTTCGGCGTTCGACGGCAAGCGCATCGAACAACTCGACCGCAAAGGCACGGTGAACAACAAGTTCAACGCCTTCATCATGCAGAAACTGGAAGAAGCCGGCGTGCCGACCCAGTTCGACAAGCTGCTGGGCGACAACGAGTGCCTGGTGAAGAAGCTGGACATGATCCCGGTCGAATGCGTAGTGCGTAACTACGCTGCCGGCAGCCTGGTCAAGCGCCTGGGCGTGGAGGAGGGCATCAAGCTGGAGCCGTCCACCTTCGAACTGTTCCTGAAGAACGACGAGAAGGGCGACCCCTTCATCAACGAATCCCACGTTGTCGCGTTCGGCTGGGGCACCGCCGAGCAGCTGGTCGAAATGAAAAAGCTGTCGCTGAAGGTCAACGAGGTGCTGACCAAGCTGTTCGATGACGCTGGCCTGCTGCTGGTCGACTTCAAGCTGGAGTTCGGCGTATTCCACGGCCAGATCGTGCTGGGCGACGAGTTCAGCCCGGACGGCTGCCGCCTGTGGGACAAAGAAACCCGCAAGAAGATGGACAAGGACCGCTTCCGTCAGGGCCTGGGCGACGTGATCGAAGCCTACGAAGAAGTTGCCAAGCGCCTGGGCGTGCCGCTGTAAGCGGCGCGTTCACGCAAGCGTCTGATACCACGCGATTTTTTTTAAAAAAAGGTTTGCGTTTTAAAAGAACGCTGGTATGATGCGCGGCATTGGAGAGATGCCGGAGTGGTCGAACGGGACGGATTCGAAATCCGTTGTACTGGCAACAGTACCTAGGGTTCAAATCCCTATCTCTCCGCCATACAAGATCAAGCCCCTGAAAGCGAAAGCTTTCAGGGGCTTTTTCGTTGTGCCTTACTTTTTCATCATTCCTAATTCAGCATCATCCAGCAGCGCCTTGGCCATCGCGCTGAGGTAGTGCGAGGCCCAAATCAGTTTCTGGTCGCCGTCCATCAGGCCGGTGATGATCAGGTCGCGCACGTAGCCCATCAGTTCGGAGGCCTGTTCGCGGGCTTCCTGGCAGGGGATGCCGGGTTCGATGCGGAACAGCGGGTGGGTGTGGTTTTCGCCTTGGTAGAAACAGGTCTTGCCGACTGTGGCGGGTTCTTGTGTGTTGTCGGTGGGCATTGATTTGTTTCCCTGGGTTCTGGGTTGCCTGGGCTGGCCTCTTCGCGGGTGAACCCGCTCCCACAGGTGCTGTGCAGTGCCTGAGGGCGGAGATAACCCTGTGGGAGCGGCTTTAGCCGCGAAGAGCAAGCGGGCTTGCTGGTCTCCAAGGTCGAGTCGCCGGAAGAGGAATCTTTTTACAAGAGTGAGCGTCCACGGCGTGGAACTGTGCCGAGGGGCCAGAGATATCGCTGGATGATGTCGTTCAATTCTACTCGGAAACCCTGGCTTTGCTGGATGCAGGTTTCTTCAGGGGGCGTATCGACCAGTTGAAACCTACCGAAGTGCTTTTCGCCAGAGCTGTGTCGGAGCTTGGCGATGGGCCTTATGCGGTAGGTGATATCGCCAAGGCCATGGGCCGAACCCAATCGTCACTTGGCCCCATAAGAGCCAAGGTCATCGCCAAAGGCATGGCCTACAGCACCGATCATGGTGTGCTGGATCCCACCGTACCGCTTTTTGCAGAGTTCATGCGTCGCCAGAGTTGACCCACAAACTGTGCCGCGGCCTTGCTCAGCGCATCGCCGCCAACTTGATACCAAACCCTACCAGACAAGCCCCTGCCAGCCGCTCGAACAGATGACTGATTCGTGGGTTGGCGCGCATGCGTTCAGCCAGCTGATGGGTCAGCACCACGGCAATCAGCCCATACGCGAAGGTCACCACCGCCACCGTCGCAGCCATGAAACCGAACGTCACCAGCCCCTGGTGCTTCACCGGGTCGACGAACAGCGGGAAAAACGCCATGTAGAACATGATCGCCTTGGGGTTGAGCAGGGTGATCATCATGGTCTGGCGCAGGTACTGGCCGTTGTCCATGCGGCAGGCGTGGGCAGCACCACCGGGTTTGCTCAGGAGCATGCGCAGGCCCAGGTAAGCCAGGTACGCAGCGCCGGCCCATTGCACCATGTGGAAAGCCGTAGGGTAGGTGGCCAGCAGGGTGGCGACGCCCGCTACTGCCAGCCACAGCAGCACCTGGTCACCCACGATCACCCCAAGTGTCGCAGCCAGGCCTGCCTTGATACCGCCCTTGCCGGTGGCGGTGATCAAGGCAAAATTGCCCGGGCCGGGGATGGCCAGCAGAATGATGAAGGCGATGACGAATGCGCCGTAGTCGGTGACGCCGAGCATGGTGAGTTCCTGTTGAGCATGGCGAAGGCAGTGCCCTGAACTATCGTCGCCAAAGGCGCGCTTTTCAACCTGTTGTTGCACAATTACAACGAACTTGTGCCAGGTACGACTTGGATCCAATGGGTAGAGTCTGTATCATCCCGCGGCCATCAGAAGATGGCCGAAGATGATTCATTTAAAGGACTTTGTATGAAAAAGCTGTTCAAGGCCACCGTAGCCGTTGCTGTTGTCTCGGGTGTTGCCCTGCTGTCGGGTTGCACTGGCCAAGTTTACAACCAACCGAAAAACTGCACTTACGACTACCTGTTCCACCCTTCGGTTTCCATCTCCAAGATCATCGGTGGCTGCGGCCCGATCGATAAACTGCCTCAGCAGCAGTAATCTTGGCGGTACCCTGATCGCGACGCTTGCGACGTGATCCAAGGCCCCCGGTCATGTAAATGGCCGGGGGCTTTTGTTTGTGGGCCACTTACCAGCGCAGCGACACGGTTCCCAGCAGCGTGCGCTCTTCACCCCAGTAGCAACGGCCGGCGTTGTTGCAGCCTGCCACATACTCTTTGTCGAACAGGTTGCGGGCGTTGACTTCGACCGACCAGTTTTCGTCGATTTCATAGCCCACCTTTGCATCCACCAGCGTCACGTCACCGGTATCCAGCTTGCCGTACAGGCTTGCCGGGGTATAGGCGAAGGTACTGTCGAAGTGGCGCACGCCGCCACCGATCTGCAAGCCTTTGAGCAGGCCGTCACGGAAGCGATATGTGCTCCACACCGACGCCTGGTTGCGTGGCACGCCGGTCATCTGGTGGTCTTCATACAGCGACCCGGCCACGTCCTTGGTAATGCGCGAATCGGTGTAGGTGTAGGCGGCGGTGAGGTTGAGGTTTTCGCTCAGGTCGCTGTTAAGTTCCAGCTCCACGCCCTTGGCCCGGCTGGCACCGATCTGGCGATAGTCACCCACGGCGGAATCGAACAGCACATCGTCCTTCTTGCGCAGGTCGTACACCGATGCGGTGAAGGCGGTGTTCCAGCCTGTGGGCTCGTACTTGATACCCACTTCGTACTGCTCGCTGGTAGTCGGGTCCAGCGGGCCGCTCTTGCTTTCGGTCTGCTGGGTCGGGGCAAAAGCGGTGGAGTAGCTGAAGTACGGCGACAGGCCGTTTTCAAACTGGTACATCACCCCGGTCTGCCAGGTGAACTTGCTGTCCCAACTGTTCATGTCGGCTTGTGCGTTAAGGGTGCCGGCTTTGTTGCGGAACTGGCTGTTGACCCGGTCCAGTCGCCCGCCCAACAGCAGCACCCAGTTGTCCACCTTGGTTTGCAGCTGGCTGTAGAGGCCGTACATGGTCTGATCGAGCAAGGCGTTCTGCACATGCAGGGGCGTGCTTGGCTTGCCGTTCCAGGCCGGGTTGAACACATTGATGGTGCCGCCATTGCCCGCGTCCCAATCCTGGTTGAACGACGTGCGGTCCAGGCTTGCTCCGATCAGGAAGGTATGGTCGAACGCGCCGCTGGTGAAGTGGCCTTCGAACTGGTTGTCCAGCGAGTAGGCGATGGACTTGTTGTAGCGGTCGTAGGCCGTGTTGCTCAGGGTGGTGCCGAAGCCGCCGTTGTTCAGGCTGCCTGGCCACGTTTCCTGGCGGTCGATGCGCGACTGCATGTAGCGCGAGTTCTGGCGGAACTGCCAGGTGTCGTTGAAGCGGTGGCTGAACTCGTAGCCCAGGCTCCAGGTTTCCCGTTCGAAGTTGTCCCAGTCCGGGTTGCCGGACAACTGGTCCTTGTCGATCTTGCCGTTGGGGTTGCGCAGCAGGGTGCCAGCGGCCGGGTAACCAAGCTCCATCAAGGTGCGGTCGCGCTGGTAGGTGGCCAGCAGGGTCAGGCTGTTGAAGTCGTCGAAGTTCAAGGTCAGCGATGGCGCGATGTACATGCGGTCATCGGGCTGATGGTCGACCTGGGTGTCGGACTTGCGGCCCATCATCACCAGGCGGCCGAGAACATTGCCCTCATCGGTCAGCGGGCCGGAAACGTCGACGCCCAACTGGCGGCGGTTGTGCGAGCCGTAGCTCAGTTGCACTTCGCCGCGCGCGTCGGCAGTAGGCCGTTTGCTGACCAGGTTGACCACACCACCCGGGGCGTTTTCGCCATACAGGATCGAAGTCGGGCCGCGGAACACTTCCACCCGCTCCAGGCCGTAGGGCTCGCTGCTGGTGTCATACCGGTTGCCCTGCACCCGCAAGCCATCGCGCAGCAGGCCATAGCCATAGTCGGTGGCGTTGAAGCCACGGATGAAGAACAGGTCACCCGCTTGGCCATCACCGCCGGCAAACGGCGGTGAGAAAATACCTGGTACATAGCCCAGCACCTCGGTGAGGGTTTGCGATTGCTGGTCATCCATGCGCTGGCGGGTTACCACCGAAACCGAGCGCGGGGTGTCGGCCAGGGCGCTGCTGGTTTTGCTGGCGGTGGCACTGGCGACGGCGCGGTAGCCGCTATCGCCCTGGCCGTTGCTGGCGAGCAGGGTAGCGGCGTTGATCGACGTGGCATCCAGTTGCAGGGCGGTGCCATCGGCAAGCGGTTGCAGCACATAACCCGCGCTGCCTTGGGGCACGGCTTGCAGGCCGCTGCCCTGCAGCAGCCGGGCCAAGCCTTGGGCGACGCTGTAGTGGCCTTGCAGCCCCGGGCTGGTCTTGCCGGCGGCCAGTTCGTTGCTGCCGGCCAGGTAGATGCCGGCCTGGCTGCTGAACTGGTTGAGGGCACTGGTGAGCGAGCCGGGTGCGATGTTGAAGCGGGTTTCGGCGCTGGCCGCCTGTTCGGCGTGGGCCTGGCTGGCGGGCAACAGCAGTGGGGCGGCGGCACACAGCGAGAGGGGCGCGGCAAGTGCCAGGCGAAGCGCGGGGTGGAAGGGCGTCGGCATGCTGGTCTCTGGGATCGAAAGGGTGAGTTGGGAGGGCTATGCCGGGTTAACCGAACGAGATTGGAAAAAGGGAACTGGTTTGGCAGATTTTTATGGGTTGGCGCGGATGTACGTGGGTAGCACCATCACTCAGGCTTCCGCGTCCCTGTGTAGGAGCAGCCTTGTGCTGCGAAGAGGCCACTGCAGCCAAAGATAATCTTTAGCCTTACCGGCCTCTTCGCAGCCCAAGGCTGCTCCTACAGGGCTTGTGTTTGCCTTGAAATAGGTGCCAATCAGGCTGGCTCGACTGTGACCCACCAGGGCGTCAGCCGCTGCACCCGCACCGGCAACGCCGCTTGCAACAAGGCCAGTGCGCGGTCGGTATCGTTGAGCGGGAAGGCACCCATCACCGACAGTTTGGCGACATTCGGGTGCCAACCCAGGTGCCCGTGGCGATAGCGCCCCAGCGTTTGCAGCAAATGCGCCAATGGCATGTCTTCGGCATTGAGACGTTGATAAATCCACGACTCGCCCGCGCTTTGCGCCGGGCGGGCGTTGCTGATGCCCCGGGCGCTGAAGTCCACTTGCTGGCCCGCCGCCACGATGCAGCGCTCACCGCTTTGAGCCGTGCACACCTCCACGGCGCCCGCGTACACATCCAGCCTGGTGCGCTCCCCCTGCTGGCACACCGCAAAGCGCGTGCCCAGCGCCTGCATGCGCCCTTGTGCTGTGTCGACGAAGAACGGGCGGCGCGGATCGTGGGCGGTTTCCACCAGCAGCTCGCCAAAGCGCAGCTTCAGTACCCGGCTGAGTGTGGAGAATTCCAGGTCCACAGCACTTTGCGCCCCCAGCCACAACTGGCTGCCATCGGCCAGGCGGGTTTCGCGGATTTCACCGATGCCGGTGGCCATGTCGGCATCCCAGCCCGATAACGGGGCACCGTGCCACGCCCGCCAGCCAAGCAGGGAGCCAGCACCAAGCACCAGCAGCGACTTGAGCCCGGTGCGCCGGCTAAAGCGACGTGCGTCGTGCTCGCGCAGTGCCCGGCCCGCCGCTGCGCCTTCGGCTTGCAACGGGGCAAACCGCTGGCCGACCCGTTGCACATAGTGCCAGGCCGCCTGATGGTCGCCGTGCTGGTCAAACCAGTGTTGCCACTGCGTGTGCAACTGCGGTGCGGCGTTTTCGTCCTGCAACTGCACGTACCAGTGCGCGGCCTGCTGCAGGCTGGCGTGGCTGAGTTTTTGCGCGGGCGCGGTCATGGCGTCACTCCACCAGCAAGCCGTCGAGTTCGGCTTCAAGAATGGCGCAATGCAGAAAAGCCTGGGCCAGGTATTTCTTGATCATGCGTTCGCTCACGCCAATGTGCGCGGCGATATCGCGGTAGGCCAGGCCATCGATCTGCGCCAGCAGGAATGCCTGGCGCACCTTGCTCGGCAAACGCAGCAGCATGGCGTCCACCTCGTGCAGGGTCTCGACAATGATCGCGCGCTGTTCGGGGGAGGGCTGTAGTGCCTCGGGCTGCAAGGCCAATTGCTGCAACCAGGCCTGTTCAAGCTTTTGCCGGCGCCAGTGGTCCACGCACAGGCCGCGGGCAATGGTCGCCAGGTACGAGCGCTCGCCGCGTGCACCGTCGAACTGCCTTGGGCGGTTGAGGATGCGCACGAAGGTGTCCTGCACAAGGTCCGCGGCATCGCAGCGGCTGCCCAGGCGGCGGTACAGAACGCCGAGCAACCAGCGCGAGTGGCTGTGGTACAGGGTATGGAGCGAGGTGTTCAGCTCTGGGATCGAAACCACGGCGGCATCCGGCGCGAGCGCATAATGGTGCGAATGAGAAATGATCGCAATAGTAGGGGCGCCGAGAGAATACTGCAATCACTGCAAAGCTTGCGGGTATACCCTGGGACAACCCGTCACCTTGACGCGAGGACCGGCAATTTGTTTGCGCTGGCATTTCGGATACAATCAGAAAAACGATTCAGCCCTGTCGGTCAATTCGACAAAAGGCCGAGTCGTTTTCTGGTTCTCTGGCTGCCGAACAATGATCAACAACAAGCCTGCGCTGAAGAACACGGAACACCTGGGCCAGCCACAGGCCCTCCCTCCGTTCTCCTGACTGGAATAGATCAATGTTCAAGAAAGCTGGCAAGACCTTGCTGGGTCTGGCTGTCGCTGCGAGCTTCATGCAAGCGCACGCCGCAGAAACCAAAAAAGTAGATGTGCTGCTGGTCGGCGGCGGCATCATGAGCTCCACCCTGGCTGTGTGGCTGCACGAGCTGGAGCCAAGCTGGTCGATGGAAATGGTCGAGCGCCTGGACGGCGTGGCTGAAGAAAGCTCCAACGGCTGGAACAACGCCGGTACCGGCCACTCCGCGCTGGCCGAGCTGAACTACACCCCGGAAGACAAAGACGGCAACGTCAATATCTCCAAGGCCATCGAAATCAACGAAGCCTTCCAGATCTCCCGTCAATTCTGGGCCTGGCAGGTTCGCCAGGGCGTGCTGAAGAACCCGCACTCGTTCATCAACACCACTCCGCACATGAGCTTCGTGTGGGGCGATGACAACATCAAGTTCCTGAAAAAGCGTTACGACGCGCTGCAGGCCAGCCCGCTGTTCCGCCCGATGCAGTACTCCGAGGACCACGCGCAGATCGCCAAGTGGGTCCCGTTGATGATGGAAGGGCGCGACCCGAACCAGAAGCTGGCCGTGACCTGGACGCCAATCGGCACCGACGTCAACTTCGGCGAGATCACCCGCCAGATGGTCGGCCACCTGAAGACCCAGGACAAGTTCGACCTGAAGCTGTCCAGCGAAGTGCAGGACATCACCCGCAACAAGGACGGCTCTTGGCACGTCGAGTACAAGAACCTGAAGGACGGTACCGAATCGGCTACCGATGCCAAGTTCCTGTTCATCGGTGCCGGCGGCGGCGCACTGAAGCTGCTGCAGAAGTCGGGTATTCCTGAAGCCAAGGAATACGCAGGCTTCCCGGTGGGTGGCTCGTTCCTGGTGACCGAGAATCCGACCATTGCGATGCAGCACATGGCCAAGGCCTACGGCATTGCCTCGACTGGCGCGCCACCCATGTCGGTACCGCACCTGGACACCCGCGTGCTGGACGGCAAGCGCGTGATCCTGTTTGGCCCATTTGCCACCTTCTCGACCAAGTTCCTGAAGAACGGCTCGTACCTGGACCTGCTGAGCAGCACCACCACCCACAACGTGTGGCCGATGACCAAGGTCGGTATCGAGCAGTACCCGCTGGTGGAGTACCTCGCTGGCCAGCTGATGCTGTCTGACGATGACCGCTTCGAAGCCCTGCGCACCTACTTCCCGAATGCCAAGAAGGAAGACTGGCGCCTGTGGCAGGCCGGCCAGCGTGTGCAGATCATCAAGCGTGATGCCGAGAAGGGCGGCGTGCTGAAGCTGGGCACCGAAGTGGTCGCGTCCGAAGACCGTACCATTGCCGGCCTGCTGGGTGCATCGCCAGGTGCTTCGACTGCTGCGCCGATCATGCTGACCGTGCTGGAAACCGTGTTCAAGGAAAAGGTCGCTACCCCAGAGTGGCAGGCCAAGATCAAGCAGATCGTGCCGAGCTACGGCACCAAGCTGAACGATTCGGCGGCGGCCACCCAGAAAGAGTGGAACTATACCGCTGAAGTACTGCAGCTGGAGAAACCGCCAGTGATCGACGCCAGCGTCGATTTCGGTGGCGCGGCCAGCGAGCCGGTTGAAAGCAAGCCTGAGAACGACATGGCGCTGTAATCGGCCATTGTCGTGAAAGAAGCCACGGGGTAAACCTCGTGGTTTTTTTTTGCCTGTTCGGGCCTTTGAGCGGCGGTTCGACGTATTGATGGGCCCACGGGCTCATCAATACCCCCGGGGCCTGCGGCAAAATCATCTTTGGCGCAGGATGCACTCCAGCAGCCCGGGAAACCGCTCGCCCAGCATTTCGCTGCGCAATGAATTCATATGGGTCGTCCCCACATTGCGGGTATGCACCAACCCCGCATCACGTAGCACGCGGAAGTGGTGCGACATGCTCGACTTGGGCCGCCCCCCGTCCAGCTCGCCACAGCTGGCCTCGGCAACGCCGGCCAGGTGGCGGACGATTTCCAGGCGCACGGGGTCGCTGAGCGCATAGAGCAGGCGTTCAAGGATCAGGTCTTCAGCGTTGGGATGTTTATAGGCTCGCATGGCCGACATGATAACGGGGGTTTCACTAATTGCCATAGTTCGATTATGATCGAACAACAGTATTCAGATGAACCCGGAGTTTCCCATGTCCGCCCTGTTCGAACCCTATACCCTCAAAGACGTCACCCTGCGTAACCGCATCGCCATTCCGCCAATGTGCCAATACATGGCTGAAGACGGCATGATCAACGACTGGCACCACGTGCACTACGCCGGCCTGGCCCGTGGTGGTGCCGGTCTGTTGGTGGTGGAGGCCACGGCGGTGGCACCGGAAGGTCGCATCACCCCCGGTTGTGCCGGTATCTGGAGCGATGCCCACGCCCAGGCGTTCGTACCGGTGGTACAGGCCATCAAGGCTGCAGGTTCGGTGCCGGGCATCCAGATCGCCCACGCCGGTCGTAAGGCCAGCGCCAACCGCCCGTGGGAGGGTGACGACCACATTGCCGCCGACGACGCGCGCGGCTGGGAAACCATCGCCCCGTCTGCCATTGCCTTTGGCGCGAACCTGCCGAAAGTGCCACGCGAAATGACCCTGGACGACATTGCCCGGGTCAAGCAGGACTTCGTCGATGCCGCCCGCCGTGCGCGTGATGCCGGCTTCGAATGGATCGAACTGCACTTTGCCCACGGCTACCTGGGCCAGAGCTTCTTCTCCGAGCACACCAACAAGCGGACCGATGCCTACGGTGGCAGCTTCGACAACCGCAGCCGCTTCCTGCTGGAAACCCTGGCTGCGGTGCGTGAAGTATGGCCAGAGAACCTGCCGTTGACCGCGCGCTTTGGTGTACTGGAATACGATGGCCGCGACGAGCAGACCCTGGAAGAGTCGATCGAACTGGCGCGCCGCTTCAAGGCTGGCGGCCTTGACCTGCTGAGCGTAAGTGTCGGTTTCACCATTCCCGAGACCAACATCCCGTGGGGCCCGGCGTTCATGGGGCCGATTGCCGAGCGTGTGCGCCGCGAGGCGAAGCTGCCGGTGACTTCGGCGTGGGGCTTTGGCACACCGCAGCTGGCTGAGGCCGCGTTGCAGGCAAACCAGCTGGACCTGGTTTCGGTAGGGCGTGCGCACCTGGCCGACCCGCACTGGGCCTACTTTGCCGCCAAGGAACTGGGGGTGGAGAAAGCCTCCTGGACCTTGCCGGCGCCGTATGCGCACTGGCTTGAGCGCTATCGCTGAGGCTTGGAGGGGCTGCCATGCAGCCCATTCGCGGCACAAGGCCGCTCCTACAGGATAACGCGTGCTTTTTGTAGGAGCGGCCTTGTGCCGCGAATGGGCCGCCCGGCGGCCCCCGAATCTAGAACCGATCCAACCGGTAGGCTCCCATCTCAGGCCCAGCGGCCCGCTCAGCCAACAGCCCCACCCATTCCGCCGTCACCGCCGCCTGCGTCAACCCCAGGTGCTGATGCCCAAACGCCAACAGCACCCGCCCATCACACACCCTGTCGATCACCGGCAGCGAGTCCGGTAACGATGGCCGGAAGCCCATCCACGGCGTCGCCCCTTCGACGCTCAAGTCTTGCCGGAACAACCCCTTGCTCAACCGGTGCAACTGCCAAGCCCGTTGCATGCTTGGCGGTGCCTCCAGCCCGGCGAACTCCACCGTGCCGGCCAGGCGCAAGCCTTCAGCCATGGGCGTCATGATGAACTTGCGCTCCAGCGAGGTGACTGCAAACGGCAGGCGCTGGTGCTCACCCGGCAACATCAGGTGGTAACCGCGTTCTGTGTCTAGCAGTACCCGCTTGCCCGTCAGCGCGGCGGTCAGTTTCGCAGAATGGGCACCACAGCTGATCAGCACCTGGCGGGCATTGAGCGTGCCCTGGTCGCTGGCCAGGCTCACGCCCGCACTGTGCAATTGCCCGCCATCGACCTGCGCCTGAACAAAGCGCACGCCGTTGGCCTTGGCCGCTTCGAACAGTTCGCACACAACCCGGTAAGGGTCGATGAAGTGCCCGGTGCGCGGAAAGAACAACCCGCCCAGCAGTGACGGGCTCAGTTGCGGCGCTGCCTCGCGCACGGTTTCGGCCGACCAGACGTCCACCGGCACCGCCTGCTGTTGCATGCGGGTGCGCAACGCCTCCAGTGCCTGGCGTGACTCAGGCTTCTCGAACACCAGCAACGAACCATCTTCCTGGAACAGGTCGCTGCGCCCGATCGAGCCCAGCAGGCGCTGCCATGCACCCAGGCTGCCTTCGTTCAGCGTGCGGATGCCGGCGACACTGCGCTGGTACGGCACCGGGCGCAGGTTGAGCAGCAGGCGGGTGAACCAGGGCATGGCCGTGGGCAGGTACTTCCAGTCCAGGCGCAGTGGGCCCATCGGGTCCAGCAGCATGCGCGGCAAGCGCTTGAGGATCGACAGGTCGGCAATCGGGAACACCTGCTCGGTGGCCAGGTGCCCGGCGTTGCCATAGGACGCCCCATGGCCGGGTGCCTGGCGGTCGACCAATAGCACCCGGCGGCCCTGGCGGGCCAGTTGCAGGGCACAGGCAACGCCGACAATCCCGGCGCCCACCACGGCGATATCGGCTTCAGGGTTTTCGACCATGCTCAGCCTTCCCGTTTGCCGTCGAGCAGGCGCCGCAGCTGCAGCGGGTTGCCGTGCTGCAATGCGTGCGGCAGAAGGGCATCAGGGAAGTCCTGGTAGCACACCGGGCGCAGGAACCGCAGGATCGCCGCCGTGCCCACCGAGGTCGTACGGGAATCGGAGGTGGCCGGGAACGGCCCGCCATGGACCATGGCATCGCACACCTCGACGCCGGTCGGCCAGCCATTGACCAGAATGCGCCCAGCCTTGCGTTCAAGGGTCGGCAGCAGCGCACGGGCGCGGTCGATGTCGGCATCGTCCAGTTGCAGGGTAGCGGTCAACTGGCCTTCCAGGTGCTCGGCCACTTGGTGTACCTGTTCATCGCTGGCGCACGCCACCACCAGCGACGCCGCGCCAAACACTTCAGCTTGCAACGCCGGGTCGGCGAGGAAGGCTTCGGCTTGGGTGACGAACAATTGCGCCTGGCATTGGTTGGGGCCTTGCCCGGCCTGCCCGCTGGCCGCAGCCTGGGCATTGGCGTTTCCTGCCAAGCCACCGACACCGGCCTGGTAAGCATTGAAGATGCCCGGGGTGAGCATGGTTTGCGCAGCGGCCTGGCGCACGTGCTCGCTGGCAGCGTCGATAAACCGCTGTAAAGCCGGCCCTTGGGGGGCAATCACCAGCCCGGGGTTGGTGCAGAACTGGCCGGCACCTTGGGTCAACGAGGCGACGAAGCCTTGCGCCAGCGCTTCGGCACGGGCCTGCAGGGCCGCCTCGAACAGGAACACCGGGTTGATCGAACTCATTTCGGCGTACACCGGGATCGGCTCCGGGCGGGCCTGGGCCGCCTGGCACAGCGCGATACCACCGCTGCGTGAGCCGGTAAAGCCAACGGCCTTGATGCGCGGGTCGCTGACCAGCGCGATGCCGACTTCACGGCCGGAGCCGTACAACAGCGAGAATACGCCGGCCGGCAAGCCGCACAGCTTCACCGCTTGCGCCACCGCCTGGCCGACCAGTTCGCTGGTGCCCGGGTGGGCGCTGTGGGCCTTGACCACCACTGGGCAGCCAGCCGCCAATGCCGATGCGGTGTCGCCACCGGCCACCGAGAAGGCCAGCGGGAAATTGCTGGCGCCGAACACGGCTACCGGCCCCAGGGCCACCTGGCGCTGGCGCAGGTCGGCGCGCGGCAAGGGCTGGCGTTCTGGCTGGGCGTTGTCGACCCGCACATCCAGCCATTCACCGGCCCGCACTACCCGGGCGAAGGTGCGTAGCTGGGTACAGGTGCGGCCACGCTCGCCCTGGATACGCGCCTTGGGCAGGCCGCTTTCGGCCACGGCGCGGTCGATCAGGGCATCGCCCAGCGCTTCGATCTGGGTGGCGATGGTTTCGAGGAATTGTGCCCGTTGTTCGAGCGTGGTTTCGCGGTAGCCATCGAACGCCGCCCAGGCCAGGGCGCAGGCTTGGGCCACGTGTTCGCCGGTGCCGCCCAGGTAGGCCGGTTCCAGTGGCTGGCCGGTGGCCGGGTCGATGCCGCGGATGGCTTCGCGGCTGCCGGTTACCGGCGTCTGGCCGATCAGCATGTAGCCGGTGAGGGTCATGTAGCCTCCTTGTGAATCAAATTCGGGTATCAACGTGAACCGCAACCCCTGTAGGAGCGGCCTTGTGCCGCGAAGGGCTGCAAAGCAGCCCCAGCAATTTGTGTGTCTGCGCTGAAATGCTGGGGCTGCTTTCCCTTCGCGGCACAAGGCCGCTCCTACAAGGGCCCAAGCAGGGGTTTGGTCAGGCGATGTTCTGCTCGGCCGACCAGCTGGCGTACCAGTTGCGGAACAGCGCGTACTGCTGTTCGGCATAGTTGCGCTGGGCATCGGTCAGCACGTCGGTTTCGTTGAAGTGCAGGCTGTACTCGCTGTCGCCGTTCAGCACCATCAGGTGCTTGTAGTACAGCACCAGGTCGCAGCCTTCATCGAACGACGACAGCACAGCCAGCGCCGCTTCCAGCTCGCGCGCCAGGCGGCGGGCCTTGGCGTCGCCCTTGGCCGCCTGCTTGCTCAGGCTTACCAGGTGCAGCACCTCGCGGGGCAGGGCGTTGCCGATACCGGTGATGGCACCGGTGGCGTTGCAGTTGACGAAGCCATGCACCACCTGGGTGTCCACGCCGACCATTAGCGTCACGTCGTCATCCTTGGAGGTGATGTGTTCGGCGGCGTAACGCAGGTCGGCGCCACCACCGAATTCCTTGAAGCCGATCAGGTTGGGGAATTCGCGGCGCAGCTCGAAGAACAGGTCGGCGCGCGTGGCAAAACCGTAGTAGGGGCTGTTGTAGATCACCGCTGGCAGCTTGGGCGCCGCCGCGAGGATGGCCGAGAAGTGGTGTTTCTGGGCGATCAGCGAAGCACCGCGGCTGAGCACGCGAGGGATGACCATCAGGCCGGCGGCGCCCACTTCGGCGGCGTGGGCGGCATGCGCTACCGCTTCACGGGTGTTTACCGCGCCGGTGCCGACAATGGTCGGGATGCCGGCGGCCACCAGGCGCGCCACGCCTGCCTGGCGCTCGGCCTCGGTCAGCAGCGGCCAGTCGCCCATCGAGCCGCAATACACCACAGCGCTCATGCCGGCCTCGATCAGTTCACGGCCCTTGCGCACCAGGGCGTCGAAGTCCGGCTTGCGTTCGGCGGTGCATGGGGTCATCAGGGCGGGCATGGTGCCGGTGAAGATGTTGTTGGTCATTGTTGTCACTCCTCGCAGTATTCAGTCGGAAAAAGGCGGGGTCAGATGCCCCAGGCGAACGGGTCCTGTTCGTCGATCAGCAGCGTGCTGTCGGCGGTCATGTAGGCGCGGCCGGTGATGAACGGGCGAATGTGCTCGCCGTCGCGCTCGTAGTGGCCATGGAACTGGCTGCCGGTGATACTGGCCTGTACCCAGGTCTGGCCTTCGGCAAGCTTGCCGTCGGCGGCCAGGCAGGCCAGCTTGGCGCTGGTGCCGGTGCCGCAGGGCGAGCGGTCGTAGGCCTTGCCGGGGCACATCACGAAGTTGCGGCTGTCGGCGTTGGCGTCGTCGGCAAACAGCTCGACGTGGTCGATAAGCGCGCCGTTTTCACCGGTGATGCCCTGGGCTTCCAGGGCTTTGAGCATGGCCCAGGTGTACTCGGTCAGCGCCTCACGGTTGGCCAGCTCGATACGCTGGCCGTGTTCGGAAACCAGGAAGAACCAGTTGCCGCCCCAGGCGATGTCGCCATGCACCACGCCATGGCCGGGCACGTCCACCGCCACCTGTTGGCGGTAGCGGTAGGAGGGCACGTTGCCGACGGTGATGGCGCCGTCTTCATGCAGAGTGGCGCTGACCTGGCCGACCGGGGTGTCGATCTTGTGCACACCCGGTGCGATCAGGCCCAGGTGCTGCAACGAGGCTACCAGGCCGATGGTGCCGTGGCCGCACATGTTCAGGTAGCCGGCGTTGTTGAAGAAGATCACCCCGCAGGTAGCGTCGGCCGACACCGGTGGGCAATACAGCGCGCCGACCAGCACATCGTTGCCGCGTGGCTCCAGCAGGCAGGCACGGCGCCATGGGTCGTGCAGCTCGCGCAGTTCGTCGCGCTGTTCGGCCATGCTGCGGCCGTGCAGTTGCGGGAAGCCCTTCATCACCAGGCGGGTCGGTTCGCCGCCAGTGTGGGAGTCGATGACGTGTATCTGTTTCATGGGCTTGTCCCTTGCGTAAAAGATCAGGAAGCGACGGCGGCAGGGCGGCGGGTATAGGTTTCAGCGGCGGCTTCGCTTTCGTCTTCACCTTCCAGGCGCACCAGGTGGGCAGGCACGCCAGTCGCGGCGCCCCAGTAGTAGATGCCCAGCGCGCAGGCGGCCACAGCCACGGTGTCGAACGGGTGGCCGAGCACACCCAGGCCGCCGAAGCTGCCCAACCACGACAGCAGGATGGTCACCGCGTAGAAGCCGATCAGCCATGCCGACGAGCGCACTTGCTGGGCCAGCGACAGGTGTTGGGTGGGTACGAAACGGCTGCACAGCAGGTACAGCACGAACATCACGATTTGCAGGGCCAGCAGCCACGACACGGTGTTCCAGCCCGACCAGTACACGATCAGCGCGGCGATGATGAACGACAGCGGGCCGAGCACGGCCATGCCCTTGACCCGGAACGGGCGCGGCATGTCTGGTGCATTGCGGCGCAGGGCGGCGACGGTGACCGGGGCGACGGCGTAGCTCAGTACCAGGGCAGCCGATACCACGTTGATCAGCGCTTCCCACGAGGGGAACGGCAGGGTCCAGAACACCGACAGGCCAAACGTCAGCCACAGGGCCGGGCGCGGGATGCCGGATTCTGCATCGATGCGGGTGAAGTACTTGAAGAAGGTGCCGGTTTGCGCCCAGCCGTAGATCACCCGCGGGGTGGCGTTCATGTAGATGTTGCCGCAGCCACTGGGCGAGATCACGGCGTCGGCCACCACCAGGTAGGCCAGCCAGCCCACACCCAGGGCCAGGGCGATGTCACGGTAGGGCAAGGCCAGTTCCTTGGTCACGCTGGCCCAGCCGTTGGCCAGCATTTCGGTGGGCACGCTGCCGAGGAAGGCCAGTTGCAGCAGGGCGTAGATCGCGGTGGACAGCAGCACCGACAAAATCAGTGCGATAGGGATGGTGCGCTGTGGGTTCTTCACCTCGCTGGCCACTGAAATGATCGGCGTCAGGCCCAGGTAGGCGAAGATGATGCCGCCTGCCGACACGGCCATTTCCACCCCGGACAGGCCGAACGGGGCAAAGCCCTGGACCTCGAAGTTTTCTGGCTTGAAGAAGGTGAACAGCACGCCGATTACCAGCAGCGGCACGATGAACTTGAACACGCTGACCAGGTTGTTGGCCTTGGCGAAGGTTTTCACGCTGCGGTAGTTGAGGAAGAAGAACAACCCCAGCAGGGCGAACTGCACCAGCCAGCCAAGCACGGTCGGGTCGCTGGAGCCGGCCTTGGTCAGCCCGGGGAACCAGGCGGCGGCGTATTGGCGTGAGGCGACCACTTCGATGGCGATCAGGCTGGAAAAGGCGATCAGGGTGATGAAACCCATCAGGTAGCCGAGCAGTGGGCCGTGCGAGTAAACCGGGTAGCGCACCACGCCACCGGCACGCGGCAAGGCGGCGCCCAGCTCGCAGTAGACGATGCCCAGCAGCAGTACGGCGAACCCGCCGAGGAACCAGGAGAGGATGCCGGCCGGGCCGGCGATGGCCGACACGTGGCTGGCGGCGAACAGCCAGCCGGAGCCGAAAATGGCCCCTAGGCCGATGAAGGTGAGGTCCAGCAGTGATAACTGTTTTTTGAATTTGCCTGACATGGGTTCGCCTTTTTGTTGGTTATTGGATAGGCAGGTCTGATGTCACGAGATGCGGCTTTTTGGGCCGCGCTCTTGTAGGACTTGGGCGGCTTGCGTGGGGCATAGAGTGAACCGGTCGGGGCGACGGTTCTTGATGATTTTCTGCAGGGGGGATGACGAAATCGGCACAGTTGCAAAAAAAGCTGGTGGCCAGGGTGGGCTGGTGGATAGGCTGTAGGCCATACCGGATAAGGGTTTGAGAGATGCAGCGCCAGTGCTGGCCTCTTCGCAGCACAAGGTTGCTCCTACAAGGACCGCATGGCTATCAAGGCCTGTAGGAGCAGCCTTGTGCTGCGAAGAGGCCCGCCCAGCAAACCGAGATAGAGAAAATGACCAACACCCCCCTGGCAACCCTCTACCAGTCCCTCGACCAGCACCGCCCCGCCACCCTCGAGGCCCTGCTTGCCGGTGTGTCGCTGCTGCTGCCGATCCTCGACGCCATCCCCAACGCCGCCATCTTCATCAAGGACCCGGCTGCCCGCTATGTGCTGGCCAACAACACCCTGGTCCAGCGCTGTGGCCTCAAGCGCCTGCAACCGTTGCTGGGCAAGACCAGTGCCGAGGTATTCCCGGCACAGCTCGGCCCCGGCTACACCGAACAGGACCGCCGGGTGCTCAAGGAAGGGAGGGTGCTGGAGGACCAACTGGAGCTGCACCTGTACGGCAGCCGTGAACCCGGCTGGTGCCTGACCCACAAGCGCCCGCTGTACAACCAGGCGGGCGAGATCATCGGCCTGGTCGGCATTTCGGTCGACCTGCAATCAGCCGCCGACAGCCACCCCGCCTATCAGCGGCTGGCCGCCGTGGACGAGCACATTCGCCAGCACTTTCACCAGCCGATCAGCATGGGCGAGCTGACCCGCATCGCCGGTATTTCCGTGGCCCAGCTGGAGCGCTACTGCAAGCGGGTGTTCCACCTCACGCCCCGGCAGATGATCCACAAGGCACGCCTGGAACACGCCCACCGCCTGTTGCATTCGGACCTGCCCATCACGGACGTGGCGATGTGCTGCGGCTACACCGACCACAGCGCCTTCAGCCGCCAGTTCAAGCAACTGACCGGCTTTACCCCGCGCCAGTACCGCCAGGCAACCAGCGATCAGGTGGCTTGAAACAGTGCCCGCGCCTCGGCGAAGCACTGTTCGGCAATCGCCGAGCGCGGCTCGCTGCGGCGCAACAGCAGGCCGACCGGGCTGTGGATGGCGGCGTCGGCCACCGGCACGATGCGCAGGTGCTCGCTGAGGTCTTCCAGGCCGCAGTCCAGCGGCATGATCGCGCAGCACATGCCGGTGTTGATGGCCTGGATCAGCTGGAAGGTTGAGTCGCTTTCCAGCACCGCATTCGGCTCCAGGCCGCGGCTGCGGAAGCTCAGGTCCAGAGACTGACGGTAGTGCATGCCTTTGCTCAGCAGGCCCAGTGGTATGTCGCTGAGTGCATCCCAGCGCAGCGGGTCGCTGGCGAACTGGAAGTGCCGGGTGTCGTGCAGCAGGCCCATGGTGGTAGTGCCCAGTTCGATCACTTCAAAGAAGCTGGTGTTGACCTGGTCCAGGTAGCAGATACCCAGGTCGAGCTGGTTGCGGCTGAGCCCGTCGATGACCTGTTCCGAGCTCAGCGAGCTGAGCTGAAAGTGCAGTTCGGGGTATTTTTCGCGCAGGGGCAGCAGCAGGTGCATGGGGTTGAAGCTGGCCAGCGGCACGGTGCCCAGGCGCAGGCTGCCGACCACCTGGCCGCGGCAGCTGGCAGCCTCGGCCTGCAGGCCGTCGTGGGCGGCGAGCAGGGTACGGGCCCAGGCCAGGATGCGCTCGCCGGCCTCGGTAAAACCTTCGAAGCGCTGGCCACGCTTGACCAGCACCAGCTCCAGTTCGTCCTCCAGGTTGCGCAGGCGCATGGACAGCGTCGGCTGGGTGATATGGCACAACGCCGCCGCCTGGCCGAAATGGCGGGTCTGGTCGAGGGCGATGAGGAACTTGAGCTGCTTGATGTCCATGAAAGTGCCTGGCGTCTGGTTATGCAGACCTTAACCCACGTCTGCGATAGATGTCATTGATCGCCCGGTACGCCATATTGATTGGACGCCCTCGGGCCGTGCCTCTAGCGTGGCGACAATGCCATTCAAGGAGCTTTACCGTGCGCGTCCAACCCGATGCAGTCTTCATACCGCTGAACATCGCCGTGCTGACCGTCAGCGACACCCGTACCTACGACAACGATACCTCTGGCGAGCTGCTGGCGAGCCGTTCGGTAGAGATCGGCCACCGGCTGGTGGCGCGGGCGCTGCTCAAGGACGACCTGTACAAGATCCGCGCCCAGGTGGCGACCTGGATTGCCGATGAGCAGGTGCAGGTGGTGCTGATTACGGGCGGCACCGGCTTTACCGGGCGAGACAGCACGCCGGAGGCAGTCGAGTGCCTGCTGGACAAACGCATCGACGGTTTTGGTGAGCTGTTCCGGGCGTTGTCGATTCTGGATATCGGCACCTCGACCGTGCAGAGCCGGGCGTTGGCAGGTTTGTCGAACCACACGTTGGTGTGCTGCCTGCCGGGCTCTACCGGGGCCTGTCGTACGGCATGGGAAGGGATTCTGGCCGAGCAGCTGGATGCCCGCCATCGGCCGTGCAACTTCGTCAAACATCTGATCCTCGGTCAGAATGCGGGTGAGGCGTAGTATTCAGTTGCCTTGAACAGATCTACCTGCTATTTGCAAAGATCAGACATTTGATAGGATTTAGCTACCGGTGGGGTTGAAGGGGGATGTATGCCTGCTCTCTCGAATAAATTGAATATATGTTTCACTGTTCCACGTTGGGCTAATGTTCAGATCAAGGGGATAGATCGGTGGTAGTCCAGCCTCCTGATGCCGCAGGTTGGCCAGGTTGCTAATCATTTGATTTTGGTTGGCATTAAAATACTTGCTCCTTACATTTCCGAGAGGTAGTGGTAGTGTTAGGATGTGCTCAGCTCGTTCGGGAAAAGTTTGAAGAGGACGATTGAGTCTTTTACTTCCTGATATTTTGCCTTCTGCAAATCCCCATACGGAGCCGTAATTCATGCCGTTCATATGTCCGTATTCATTTCCTTGTATGACTCCTTTGTTAAACCCAATCTTGTGGCCGGCATTGATTCCTTTGTCAAACCCAGTGGTGTGGCCGGCATCGAATCCTTGCTCATACTCATATTGGTTAGCAGAACGGGCCTCGTTGTAGCCTTGTTGTCGGCCACGCTCAAATGCGGTATCGTATTTTGCTGTATTAGGGGTTATTCGGAGTATATTTTTCTTGATCCAACCCCATCGCGATCTCCCGGAAGGGTCAGTGTAGTTTATAGGGTCGCACCCACAATAAGCATACCCATTGATATTACCTTCTGCAAAAGGGCTTCGGTCGTCATAACTGTTGAATCTCATTGTTATCGGGTTGAAGGCTCGGCGGCTGCCTAATAGGTAGCATCCTGTCACAGCTTGCCGCAGCTGGCCGGTAAAGCCCAGTAGTGACTTGATTTGAAGTGGATCGATATACCCGTATGGGGTGAATGTTAATACGTGCTGCTCAGCGTTTGTCGAGTTAACTATGGTGGAATCCAGGCGGTCAGTGCTTAGCATGCGGGTGTGGGCTACTGCGTCCCCGCCTGCTAGTACCTTTTCAGCAAGTGGCAATTGGCTGCCGTGCATGATGGCAGTGTGTTCTTTGTCTTGAATAATCGAGCTTAATTTGTTGCTGTTGTAAAATAGGCGTTGAGGATGTGGGCTTTTCATGGGCGCGCTCCGCTAGAAATAAGCTCACCTTAACTAACCTCTGGATTCTGTAAAACTAGTAAAAATGCTAGTGGCTTTAGAGCTGGATTCTATGCGAACAGGTTTTTTTAATTACTCAGCGCAATACATAGTCCACAGGTAGGAGCACCGGCGGCAGCGGCTCGACTCCGAGCGCCGCAAGCACATCCCGCTCCACAGTACGCACCATGGCATCGGTCGGCAGATCATTTTCATCGCGCCCGAACGGGTCTTCCAGCTCGTTGCCAATCGCATCCAGCCCGAAGAACGTGTACCCCACGATGGTGGTGAACAGTGGCGCCAGCCAGCCCAGCGGCTCGGCCAGGGCAAACGGCAGCAGAATGCAGAAGATGTAGATGGTACGGTGCAGCAGCAGCGTATAGGGGAACGGCAAGGGTGTACCCTTGATCCGCTCACAGGTGGCCTGCACTTCGGTCAACCCTACCAGTCGCTGCTCCAGCAAACTGTATCGCCAGTCACTGATCTGCTGTTGCTCTGCCAGCCTTGAGCAATGCTGGCCAATTTCGCGCAGGATGCCATCGCACACGTTGTGCGGGCTGATCGCCTCTGGTCGGGCGAGCCATGGCCGGGCAGCCGCCAGTTCGTCCTCACCGCGCAGCCGCGCATTCAATGCATGGGCAAAACCGCACAGGCTACGCAGCAGTTGGTTACGCAGTTTTTCATCTGTAATGACCACGCTTTCACGCACGAACGAGCGGGTTTCGATAATCAGCTTGCCCCAAGCTTTGCGGCCCTCCCACCAGCGGTCATAGCAGGCGTTGTTGCGAAAGCTCATGAAGATCGACAGCGACAGGCCCAGCAAGGTGAACGGCGTGGCACTCACCGGGTAGAAAAACGCCGGGTAATGGCGCTCGATCAGCACGATCAGCGCGGCCAGCAGGGTCACCATCAGGCAGCGCAGGGCAATGCGCTTGACGATCGAACCCTTGAGGGTGAACAGCACGCGCAGCACATCTGGGGTTGGGTGGACGATCATGGATTTCCAGAGACGGCCGCTTAGCCGCCGGTCATGTTCATGAAGCGCAGGATCTGCACGTCGCCACCGACTTCGAAGTGATGACGGTAGGGCTTGAGGTGCAGCGAATCGCGGATGGCCTTTTCCAGGCGTTCGGCATTGCCAGGGTGCGCGCGCAGCACATGCTTCAAGTCCACCGAATGTTCATTGCCCAGGCACAGCAGCAGGCGGCCTTCGACCGTCAGGCGCACGCGGTTGCAGGTGGCGCAGAAATTATGGCTGTGCGGCGATATGAAGCCGACTCGGGTGTTCGCGGTTTCGGCCAGCCGCCAGTAGCGGGCCGGGCCCTGTGAGGATTCGGTGGATTCGATCAGGGTGAACTGCTCAGCCAGGCGCTCACGTACTTCATCACTGGAGCAGAACGACTCGCCGCGTTCGTGCTCGCTGATCACCCCTAGCGGCATTTCTTCGATGAAGGTGATGTCCAGTTCGCGATCAATGGCGAAGCGCACCAGGTCGACCAGTTCATAATCGTTGCGGCCCTTGAGCACCACGCAGTTGAGCTTGGTGCGCTTGAACCCGGCCTTGCGTGCGGCGTCGATACCGGCGATGACCTGATGCAGGTCGCCGGTGCGGGTCAGCTGCTTGAAGCGGTCGGCGTCCAGGCTGTCGAGGCTGATGTTCAGGCGCGTCACGCCGGCATCGAACAGCGGCTGGGCCAGGCGCCCGAGTTGTGAGCCGTTGCTGGTCATGCACAGTTCACGCAAGCCGGGCAGGGCGGCAATGCGCCCGCACAACTCGACGATGCCCTGGCGTACCAATGGCTCGCCGCCGGTCAGGCGGATCTTGCGGGTGCCCAGGGCGACGAAGCGCTCGGCCACCTGGAACAGTTCTTCGAGGCTGAGGATTTGCTGGCGCGGCAGAAACTGCATGTCTTCTGCCATGCAGTACACGCAACGGAAGTCACAGCGGTCGGTGACCGACATCCGCAGGTAGTCGATTTTCCGGTTGAAGCCGTCGATCAGGGCCCGGCTGTTCTGTTCCACGTTCGCGCTCGAATGGGTTGGGACACAACTCCAAGCTATAACCTGGCCGCAGGTGCGTCAAATTGCTTTGTCCGACTGCTTGATCGACGGCCTCTATCATGGCATTCCCAAGCCTGCACCGAGTCGCCTCGTTCGCGGGCATGCCCGCTCCCACAGGTACATCACAGGGCTGAGGTGCAAGGTAATCCTGTGGGAGCGGGCGTGCCCGCGAATACTGCAACCCCATTCCCGCCCATGATCGAAACCGCTTATCACACCGTAAGATCTTTCGATTGGACGCCCCTGCCTCGCGCTCAATAGGCTGGAAAAAAGCATCGAAGCGTGAGGATTCATCGCATGAGCCAGGACGAACACATCAGGGACTACAAGGGCGCCGCCGCTGGCTGGGGGGCGCTCAAGAGCGTCACCAAAAGCTGGCTGGGCAGCGAAAATGCCTTCAAGAACCTGCGGGCCATGCTCAAGACCAACCAGAACGGCGGCTTCGACTGCCCCGGCTGTGCCTGGGGCGAGTCGCCGGAAAGCGATATGGTCAAGTTCTGCGAAAACGGCGCCAAGGCGGTTAACTGGGAAGCCACCGGCCGCTCGGTCGACCCGGCCTTCTTCGCCAAGTACAGCGTCAGCGCGCTGAAGGACCAGACCGACTATTGGCTCGAATACCAGGGCCGCCTCACGCACCCGATGCGCTACGACGCTGCCACCGATCACTATGTCGAAACCACCTGGCAGGAGGCCTTCGAGCTGGTCGCCACGCACCTGCGTGCTCTGCAGTCGCCCGATGAGGCCGAGTTCTACACCTCGGGCCGGGCCAGCAACGAGGCGGCGTTCCTGTACCAGCTCTTCGTGCGCGCTTACGGCACCAACAACTTCCCCGATTGCTCGAACATGTGCCACGAAGCCAGCGGCGCCGGCATGTCGGAAACCCTCGGGGTGGGCAAGGGCACCGTGGTGTTTCACGATCTGGAGCTGGCCGACGCCATCTTTGTCATCGGCCAGAACCCCGGCACCAACCACCCACGCATGCTCGAACCGCTGCGTGAGGCGGTCAAGCGCGGGGCCCAGGTGGTGTGCTTCAACCCGCTCAAAGAGCGTGGCCTGGAGCGCTTCCAGCACCCGCAGCACCCGTTCGAAATGCTCAGCAACGGCTCCGAGCCGACGTCCAGCGCCTACTTCCGCCCGGCCTTGGGTGGTGACATGGCGGCCATGCGTGGCATTGCCAAATTCCTCTTGCAGTGGGAGCGCGAAGCTCAGGCCAAGGGCGAGCCGGCGGTGTTCGACCATGCTTTCATCGCCGAGCACACCAGCGGCGTGGATGGCTACCTGGCAGCGGTGGACGCTACCTCGTGGGAACACATCGTCAAACAGTCGGGCCTGACCCTGGCCGAGATCGAGCTGGCCGCACGCATGTACCGCAAGGCCGAGCGGGTGATCATGTGCTGGGCCATGGGCGTCACCCAGCACCGCCATTCGGTGCCGACCGTGCAGGAAATCGTCAACCTGCAGCTGCTGCGCGGCAACGTCGGCAAGCCCGGCGCCGGCCTGTCGCCGGTGCGCGGCCACAGCAACGTGCAGGGCGACCGCACCATGGGCATCGACGAGAAGCCCAAGGCGGCGCTGCTCGACGCCATCGAAAAACGCTTCCAGTTCCGCGTGCCGCGGGCCCACGGGCACAATGCGGTGCTGGCGATCAAGGCCATGGAAGAGGGCCGGGCCAAGGTGTTCATCGCCCTGGGCGGCAACTTCGCCCAAGCCACCCCGGACACCCCGCGCACCCACGCGGCCCTGCAGAACTGCGCGTTGACCGTGCAGATTTCCACCAAGCTCAACCGCTCGCACCTGGTGACAGGCCGCGATGCGCTGATTTTGCCGTGCCTGGGCCGTACCGAAATCGACCTGCAGGCCGAAGGGCCGCAAGGCGTGACCGTGGAGGACACCTTCAGCATGGTGCACATCTCCAACGGCCAGTTGCGCCCGCGTTCGCCGCACATGCGCTCCGAACCGTGGATCGTCGCCGGCATGGCCAAGGCCACGCTGGGCAATCAGCCGATCGACTGGGAGTATGCGGTGGCCGACTACAACCGCATTCGTGACATGATCGCCGACGTGATCCCGGGTTTCACCGGCTTCAACCAACGCCTGCACAGCCCGGGCGGTTTCCACCTGGGCAACAATGCCGCCGATCGCAACTTCCGCACGGCCACGGGCAAGGCCCGCTTCATGCCCCACGCACTGCCGGAAGAGTTGGTCAACGCCAAGGTACTGGCGCGGGGTGACAAGCCCGACCTGATCCTGCAGACGCTGCGCTCGCATGACCAGTACAACACCACCCTGTATGGCCTGGATGACCGCTACCGCGGGGTGTTCGGCCTGCGTGAAGTGGTGTTCGTCAACGAGGCCGACATCCGCCGCCTGGGCTTCGAGCCGGGTGAGCAGGTGGACCTGGTGTCGCTGTGGGAGGATGGCGTGGAGCGGCGGGTGTCGGGGTTCCGCCTGGTGGCGTATGACGTGCCTGAGGGGCAGGCGGCGGCGTATTACCCGGAGACCAACCCACTGGTGCCGCTGGAAAGTTATGGCGAGGGGACCTACACCCCGACCTCGAAATTTGTGGCCATCAAGGTCGAGAAAGCCAAGACGGGGAACCGCATTGCCGCGGTGTTGGCTTCGGATTGACCGGTTGCCTGAGCTGGCCTCTTCGCGGCACAAGGCCGCTCCTACAGGTGATCGCATTCCCCTGTAGGAGCGGCCTTGTGCCGCGAATGGGCTGCAAAGCAGTCCTTGATCACCGATGCACCGGGTAGGCCGTGGTGTATTTCATCTGCTCCATGGCAAAACTGGAGGTGATGTTCGACAGCCCATCGGTACGGGTAATCAGCTTTTTGTAGAACCGGTCATACGCCGCAATATCCCCCACCACCACCCGCAGCATGTAATCCCAGTCCCCCGACATGCGGTAAAACTCCATCACTTCCTCGAACCCGGTCACGGTCGCGGCAAACTGCTCCAGCCAGGCGCTGTCGTGGCGCTGGGTCTTGAGCTGGACGAACACCGTCAGCCCCAGCCCTAGCCGTTCGGGGTCCAGCAGGGCGACACGGCCAAGTATGTAGCCTTCTTCTTCCAGGCGCTTGACCCGCTTCCAGCACGGCGTGGTGGACAGGTTGACGGCCTCGGCCAGGTCCTTGAGCGAGATCGAGGCATCGCGCTGTAGCAGGGTAAGAATGTGCTGGTCGAAACTGTCCATATCGCGCGCGAGCCGTGTAGAAAAATTTTTCACAGATTACCCCAAGGCCAGAAGATTTGGGTTGTGCGATAGTTGCAGCCTTCACTCTGCCAATGGGCCTGACCATGTCCGACAAGCCGCGCAATTTCGCCACCCGTACCATTCACGCCGGCGAGCAGTTCAGCGTCGCCGAAAACGCCATCTTCCCGGCCATCGTCACTGCCAGCTCGTTCACCAAGTGCAGCCTGGACGACAAGCCGGAATACTCCTACAGCCGGGTCGGCAACCCCACCCGGCATGCCTACGAAACCTGTGTTGCCGCCCTGGAGGAAGGCGTGGGCGCGGTGGCCTGTGCCTCGGGGGTGAATGCCACTGCGACGGTGCTGGAGCTGCTGCCCAAGGATTCCCATGTGGTAGTGATGAACGGCGTGTATGGCGGCACCTTCCGCATCCTGGAAGACTACCGCAGCCGTACCTCGGGCCTGACCACCACCTATGTCGACCTCAACGACCTTGAGGCCGTGGCCGCCGCCATCAAGCCGGAAACCCAGCTGATCTGGATCGAGTCGCCGACCAACCCGTTGCTGCACCTGGTCGACATCAAGGCCGTGTGCGACCTGGCCAGGGCGCGGGGTATCCTTACCTGCATCGACAACACCTTCTGCTCACCGTGGAACCAGCGCCCGATCACCCTGGGCGTGGACCTGGTGATGCACTCGGCCAGCAAGTACATCGGCGGCCACTCCGACCTGACCGGTGGCGTGGTAGTGGCGGCCAATGATGCGCTGCTGGCGCGCCTGCGCCGCATCAGCATGGCGATTGGCGCGGTGCAGGGGCCGTTCGACTGCTACCTAGCCCTGCGCGGCCTGAAAACCCTGGATGTGCGCATGGAACGCCAATGCAGCAACGCCCTGCAGGTGGCACGCTTCCTCGAAGGGCATGCGCAGATCGAGCAGGTGTATTACCCGGGGCTGGAAAGCCACCCCCAGCATGAACTGTGCAAACGCCAGATGCGCAGTGGCGGGGCGGTGGTGGCGATGAAGGTCAAGGGTGACAGGGCCGCGCTCAACCGCCTGGTGGAGGCGTTGCAGATTTTTGTGCTGGCGGACTCGCTGGGCGGGGTGGAGAGCATGATCAACCACTCGTGGACCATGTCGCACTGCTCGCTGAGCCCGGAGCAGAAAGGCGTGATGGGGATCAGCGAGAACCTGCTGCGGCTGTCGATGGGGATCGAGGATTACCGCGACCTGATCGAGGACCTGGATGGTGCACTGAAAGCCCTGGCTGCAGTGTAAGGGCTGCTGGCCTCTTCGCGGGTGAACCCGCTCCCACAGGTACTGCATTGCTTGCAGGCTTGGTGCTGTACCTGTGGGAGGGGTTGTTGCCGGGTTGACCTATTCACAGGTAATTCACTTCCCTCAGGTGTTGCGCGGTCCCTGTGGGAGCGGGTTTACCCGCGAAGAGGCCCTTGGATTCAATGAATGCTTGTCAGGATTTGGGCGGATGGATGATCCGTTCGATCTTGTCCTTGATCAGCAACCGTTCCTTGCGCAGACGGTTGACGGCGTCGTCGTTGGTACCGTTGCCTTCGGCGGCGACCACCTCCTTGTCCTTGGCGTTGTATTCCTTGTGCAGCGTGTGCAGCGTCGGGTCCTTGTCTATGAGCGCCTGGAATGCATCAGCGGTAACGTGCAGGTCAGCGAGCAGATCATGCGGAACTGGCATTTCTTCACCTCTGTCAGGGTTGTCGGTAAGGTCCTGACCACTGAGGATAGCCGCGTTTGCGCAGGCTTGTGACGGCTGCCAGGCTGAATGCCAGCTGAACTGCTGTCAGGTAATTGATAAAAGACGCAGCTTCACTAAATTGTTACCGTCCTTTTCACGAAAAATTGATGACGCGCTTTCTAGAGTTCGCCCAACTTTCCCGCGGTGCCATGCGGCCTGGGGGTTGATAATCACTCTTGATTGCGAACACTGATGCTCAACTTCAAATCCCTGCGGACTGAATGGGTCACGCTGCTGGCCAGCCTTTACCTGCTGATTGGCTTCAACATGTTCCTTTGGGAGCATCTGCAAGCGGTCGTGCCCGCCGGCCTGTCGGGGCTGTGGCTGAGCCTGGCATTTGCCGTGCTGATGTTGTTTGCCTTCAATTTGATCCTCACCTTGTTTGCCTTCCGCTATGTATTGAAACCCGTACTTATCGTGTTGTTCATGAGTGGCGCGGGTGTGGCTTACTTCATGAACCAGTACGGTGTACTTATTGATGCCGGCATGTTCCGCAATATGGCGGAGACCAATGTTGCAGAAGTGCGCGACTTGATGTCGCTGAAGTTTGCTGCCTATATCCTGCTGCTGGGTGTATTGCCTTCGGTGCTGCTGTGGAAAGCGCCTGTCGCCTACCGCCCCTGGCACCGTGAGCTGCTGGGCAAGCTGGTGGTCAGTGGTGCCTGTGTGGTGGCCCTTGGCTCGGTAGCGCTGATCAACTATCAAGGCTTGTCATCGCTGTTTCGCAACCACCACGAACTGCGTCTGATGCTGACCCCGAGCAATATCGTCGGGGCCTCCATTGGTTATGTCAGCGAGCGAGTCGGTACTGCTTCGCGCCCGTTCCAGCACTATGGCGAAGATGCCAAGCGTGATGCCGCCTGGCAAAAACATGAGCGCAAGTCGCTGACAGTGCTGGTGGTGGGTGAAAGTGCCCGTGCAGACCATTTCGGCGTGCTGGGCTATGACCGCGATACCACGCCGAAACTGGCCAGGGAACAGGGCCTGCTGGCGTTTTCCGACGTGCACTCGTGCGGTACGGAAACGGCAGTTTCGGTGCCGTGCATGTTCTCGGGCATGAAGCGCAAGGATTACGACGCCCGCGTGGCGAAGAACCGCGAAGGGCTGCTGGACATCCTTCAGCGTGCCGGCCTGGCCGTGCAATGGCGTGACAACCAGTCAGGCTGCAAGGGTACCTGCGACCGCGTGCAGTTCATTGATGTCAGCAACCTCAAGGACCCCCAGCTGTGCGCCAATGGCGAATGCCATGACCAGATCCTGCTGCAAGGCCTGGACGAGCTGATCGACAACCTCGACAAGGATACCGTGCTGGTGCTGCACCAGATGGGCAGCCACGGCCCGGAATACTTCAAGCGTTACCCCAATGGCGGCGAGCGCTTCACGCCGGTGTGCCAGAGCAACGCGCTGAACCAGTGCAGCGAGCAGGAAATCATCAACGGCTACGACAACACCCTGGCCTACACCGACAAGGTGCTGGCGTCGCTGATCGACACCTTGCGCAGCAAACAGGACAAAGTCGACACGGCCATGATCTACCTGTCCGACCATGGCGAGTCGCTGGGCGAGTACAACCTGTTCCTGCACGGCACACCTTACGCCATCGCCCCAGAGCAGCAGAAGCACGTGCCGCTGCTGACCTGGTTCTCCGACAGCTACAAGGAAGACTTCGGCCTCGACACCGACTGCCTGGCCAAGCTCAGCGATGCCCCGCTGTCGCAGGACAACCTGTTCCACTCCATGCTCGGCCTGTTACAGGTGCACACCGAGCTCTACCAGCAGTCGCTGGACCTGTTCGCCAGCTGCCGGCCTTGGCTGGCGGCCAAGCGCTGAATGCATGGCTGTACCTCCCCCAGTAGGAGCAGCCTTGTGCTGCGAATAGGCCGGTACAGCCAGCCCATTACCAGAATGCCTGCACCGGCCCTTTCGCAGCACAAGGCTGCTCCTACAAAAAAGGGCCGGTTTGCAGCGCCGTTTATCTACTCCAGGGATGGCGCAGGTTTCACCAGCAGTGCCCGCGCCGTATATACTGCGCGCCAATGTTAGTGGGAGAGCCTCGTGGCCATCGAAATTCACTGGATCCGTGACGACCAGAGCCTGGCCGAACACTGCCGCGACTGGCACCAACTGCCCTTTGTCGCCGTCGACACCGAATTCATGCGGGTCGACACCTTTTACCCGAAAGCCGGGCTGATTCAGATCGGTGACGGCCAGCGGGCCTTCCTGATCGACCCGCTGTTGATCGGCAACTGGCAGCCCTTGGCCGACCTGCTGGAAGACAGTGGCGTGGTCAAGGTGCTGCACGCCTGCAGCGAAGACCTTGAAGTGCTGCTGCGCCTGACCGGCAAGCTGCCGCAGCCGCTGTTCGACACCCAGCTGGCTGCCGGTTACCTGAACCTGGGCTTCAGCATGGGCTATTCGCGCCTGGTGCAAGAGGTGCTGGGTATCGAGCTGCCCAAGGGCGAGACCCGTTCCGACTGGCTGCAGCGCCCGCTCTCGGAAACCCAGGTCAGCTACGCTGCCGAGGATGCCGTGCACCTGGCCGAGCTGTTCACCGCGCTGCGCCCGCGCTTGTCCGACGACAAGTACGCCTGGGTGCTGGAGGACGGTGCCGAACTGGTGGCCGCATTGCGTCGTGAAGTCGAGCCCGAAAGCCTGTACCGCGACGTCAAGCTCGCCTGGAAGTTGGCCCCCCAGCAACTGGCGGTGCTGCGTGAACTGTGCGCCTGGCGCGAGCGCGAAGCCCGCAACCGCGATGTGCCGCGTAACCGCATCCTCAAGGAACACTCGTTGTGGCCCATGGCCAAGAGCCAGCCAGGCAACCTGTCGGCGCTGGCCAAGATCGACGAGATGCACCCGCGCACCATTCGTCAGGACGGTGAGTTTCTCATCCAGCTGATCAAGCGTGCCGGCAGCCTGCCTGCCGAGCAGTGGCCAGCGCCGTTGCCCGAGCCATTGCCGATCGAGGCCGCCGGCGTCCTCAAGCAGCTGCGTGCCATCGGCCAGGCCGAAGGTGAGCGCCTGGGCATTGCCCCCGAGCTGATGCTGCGCAAGAAAGCCCTGGAGGCGCTGCTCAAGAGTGGCTACCCCAATGGCCCTTATCAACTGCCCGATTCGCTGCGCGGCTGGCGCCGTGAGCGCATGGGCCAGGCCCTGCTGGACAACCTCGCAGGTGCCGGAGAGACCCGATGAAACGCATTTGCTCGATCTACAAGAGCCCCCGCAAGAACGAAATGTACCTCTACGTGCTCAAGGCCGAGGGCCTGGAGCGCGTGCCCGAAGGGCTGCTGCCGGCCTTCGGTACCCCCATCCACGCGTTTGACCTGGTGCTCAGCCCCGAGCGCAAGCTGGCCCGCGAGGACATCACCAAGGTGTTGGAAAACCTCGACAACCAGGGCTACCACCTGCAGATGCCGCCGCTGGAAGATGAGTACATCGAGCACCTGCCCGAAGAGCTGCTGCGCCGTAACGACCCGGTCTGACCATGCGTGTACTGATTGCTGAGCATGAGCATGCTCGATACGCCGGGCTATTGCGTGAAACAGCGCCTGAAGTGGAAATCCTGACCAGCGGTGACTCCGCCGAACTGGCGCAGCAGGCATCGCAGTGCACGGTGTGGCTGGGCCAGCCGGACCTGCTGGCAAGCTTGCTGCGCCAGGGCCTCAAGCCGCAGTGGATGCAATCGACGTGGGCCGGTATCACGCCGTTGCTGGCCGACGGCCTGCCGCGTGACTATCGCCTGACCCGTGCGGTGGGCATTTTCGGCCAGGTGATGGCCGAGTACATGCTGACCTACATGCTTGGTCATGAGCGCGAGGTGCTGTCGCGCCTGGTCAGCCAGGTCGAGCGGCGCTGGGATGACCGCCCGGGGCGCACGCTGGAAGGGCGCAAAGTGCTGATTGTCGGCACCGGCGACATTGGCCAGCGTGTGGCCGAGTTCCTGCAACCGTTTGGTGTGGTGCTGTACGGTGTGGCCAGCACCGCCCGGGAACAGGCACCGTTCGTCGAGGTGGCGGCCCTGGCCGACTTGCCGCGCATGGTTGGCCAGGTCGACTACGTGATCAACCTGCTGCCGGACACCCCGGCTACCCATGACCTGTATGACGCGGCGCTGTTCAAGTGCTTCCTGCCCACGGCGTTGTTCATCAATGCCGGGCGTGGCGTGGCTGTGGTCGATGCCGACCTGGTCGAAGCGCTGAAGGAAGGCCATCTGGCCGGTGCGGTGATTGATGTCTGCCGGCAGGAACCACTACCCAAACAACACCCGTTCTGGACCGCCTGGGGGCTGTTGCTGACCGGGCACAGTTCGGCACCCACCTCGCCGGCGGCGATGGTGCGGTTGTTTGTCGAGAATGTGCGGGCTTATGAAGCGGGGCAGGGGTTGCGTGGGGAAGTGGACTTCGTCAAGGGCTACTGATTTGTAGTGCCGGTATTGGCCTCTTCGCAGCACAAGGCTGCTCCTACCCGGCGATGGAGATCCTGTAGGAGCAGCCTTGTGCTGCGAAGAGGCCAGTGCAGCCTACACAGGCCTTACAGGCTGAAATCACCCTCGGCAGCCAGCTCGCTCAACGGCTTGCGCGGGCTTGGCACTTCACGCGACTGCAGCGCTTCATCCAGGCTGGCCTTGTCACCCAGCTTGCCAATCGCCACCATGGCATGCAGCACGTAGCCCTCGGGAACCTTCAGTTCCTGACGCGCCAGGTCCTGGTCGAATCCGGCCATGCCATGGGTATGCCAGCCGCTGATGCTGGCCTGCAGGGCCAGGTGGCCCCAGGCGGAACCTGTGTCGAAGGTGTGCCACAGCGCCGGTTTTTCTTCTGTGGCGCCCGGGGCTGCAAAGGTGGTCTTGGAAATGATCAGCACCAGCGCCGAGGCTTGTTGCGCCCAGCTGCGGTTGAACGGCACCAGCAGGTTCAGGTAGCGCTCCCAGTTCGGCGTGTCGCGACGTGCATACAGGAAGCGCCAAGGCTGCGAGTTGTACGCCGACGGTGCCCAGCGTGCGGCTTCCAGGAAGCTCAGCAGGGTTTCTTCGCTGATCGGCTCGGCGGTGAAGGCGCGTGGCGACCAGCGGTTGATGAACTGTTCGTTGATGGCGTAATCGGCAATGCGGGGGGTGGCGCTCATGACAGCTCCTGCAAACGTACGGGAAAGCGGCACGCTACTGCGTCCCGTCGCGACTGACAAGCGGTCTGGCTTTGCCGAAGGCCAGGCTCTAGACTGGCGCCGCCGCGCGCCGTGGCCCCAAGATGAATGCAGGAAACCGTGTGATGATCGCTGAAAACGCGCCGTTCTGGCGGCGCAAGACCCTCGAACAACTCAGCCCGCAAGAGTGGGAGTCGCTGTGCGACGGCTGCGGCCTGTGCTGCCTGCAAAAGCTCGAGGACGAAGACGACAATAGCGTCTATTACACGCGTATCGCCTGCAAGTTGCTGGACATGGATACCTGCCAGTGCAGCGACTACCCCAACCGCTTCGCGCATGTACCGGACTGCATCCAGCTCACCCCGGGCAAGGCCGACCAGTTCACGTGGCTGCCAAGCACCTGCGGTTATCGCCTGGTCAGCGAGGGCAAGGACCTGCCGGCCTGGCACCATCTTGTCTGTGGCGATCGCCAGCAGGTCCATGAACAGCGCATTTCCCAGGCGGGGCGTATGCTCAGGGAGCAGGATGTGCACGAAGACGACTGGGAAGACCACCTGATCTTCCGCGCCAGCTGACCGGCGCGGCCCGCTGCCACGGGGAAACAAGGAGTTTCTGTATGCGTTGCCAGCTGTTCTTGCTGTTGGGCCTGATGGCCAGTTCGCCAGCCTGGGCGAAAAAGGTCGACCTTGACTACCAGGTGCGCCTGTTGCCCGCCAGTGGCCAGGCGGAAGTCCGCCTGACCCTGGCAGAAGGCAGTGCTGTGCGCAGCCTCGACTTCGACCTGGGCAAGGCGGGTGCCTTCAGCGGCTTCCAGGCTGATGGCCAATGGCAACTCAAGGGCCAGCGTGGCGTGTGGCAGCCGGCGGCTGGCAAGACCAGCCTCAGCTACCGCGTGCAGCTGGACCAGCAGCTCGCCAGCGGTGCCTATTCCTCACGTATTACCCCGCACTGGGCGCTGTTCCTCGGCGACCAGCTGGTACCGCCTGCGCGGCTTGACCAGCAAGATGGCACCGAGCTGGTGGCGCGCCTGGCGTTCGACTTGCCCGAGGGCTGGAAGAGTATCGAGACCTCCTGGCCACGCATTGGTAAGGACAAGTTCCGCATTGACAACGTTTCGCGCCTGTTCGACCGCCCGACTGGCTGGATGCTGGCCGGCGACCTGGGTAGCCGCCGTGCCCGCCTGGGCGATACCGAGGTCACCGTGGCCGCGCCGGTGGGGCAGGGCATGCGGCGCATGGACAGCCTGACCTTGCTGACCTACGTCTGGCCGCAGCTGCAGGCGGTGTTCCCGCGCAACCCGCCAAAGCTGCTGCTGGTCGGTGCCCGTGACGGCATGTGGCGCGGGGCAATGGCCGCGCAGGGTTCGCTGTACCTGCACAGCGCCCGGCCGATGGTGAGCGAGAGCGGCAGCAGCCCGTTACTGCGCGAAGTGGTGCAGCTGTTTGCGCAGATCCGTGGGCGCGACGGCAATGACTGGCTGGTGGAAAGCCTGACGGACTACTACGCCAGCGAGTTGCTGCGCCGTTCGGGCGGGGTCAGCGATGACCGCTACCAGGCCTGGCAGGCCCGCCTGAGCAAGCAGGGCGCCAAGGTCACCCAGCTCAAGGGCGAACGCGCAAGCCCGGCCCAGGTAGCCCGCGGGGTAATCCTGCTACAGGCACTGGACAAGGAAATCCGCATTCATACCCAGGCCAAGCGTTCGCTGGACGATGTGGTGCGCGGGCTGATGCGGCTGCCCAGCGTAACCACCGAAGAGTTCGTGCAAATCAGCGAGAACGTGCTGGGCCGCAAGTCCGAGGTACTACAAAGCAAGGCGTTGCGCTAGACGTCCCTGCCGGCTGCACCTCGAACACTGTGCGGCACCTGTGGAAGCGGGCTTGCCCCGCGAAGAGGCCGGTCCAGGCGATAAAAAGATCAGCTGTCAGCCAACGGATCCTTACCGGTCACCGTCACTCCCCGCGTCGCCGCCTTGGCACTGGCCTTCAACGCCTCCAGCTCCGCCGCACTGCGTTCAATATCCGAACGCAACCGGTGGTACTCCTGCCGATCCCGCTGCCACCACGCCTTGGTCGAGCAATGCCCGCTGACCCCGCGTGCCACCGCAATACCGCCCACCACCATCTGCAGCAAGCCGACCAGCCCGCCATGGCGCAGCCCCTTGCTGAGCATCAGCGCCCCGCCGGCCAGCGAACTGACCCGCTCCAGACCATGAACATTATGCTGCGAAGCCGCAGCAGCGTGGATATCGAGCATGGCAAGACCTCCGTGTGAAATGTAAGCAGCTGACCTGCCGGAGGCCGCCGGCGTTCATTCGGGTCGCCCAGCGGCGCCAAAAGTGCTCGCTGTGTCGCATTTGGCCAATTACCTGTCTGGTTTGGCAATGCACCCCCAAGGGTGTTTAATCAAACCCCGGGAGCCGCTGTAACCCTTGAAAACAAAGGGCCAGGCGGTTTTCACCGTTCATCGAGAATGCTGTAGACACATTGTCTAACAGTGCCCTATAGTCGTTATACAAATAGTAGACACAGCTCTATGACAACAAAGAAGGCCGCCATGAAAGCCACCGTCCAACCACTCGCTGCAGAAGTGCCGCAGGACCGCAAAGCCGTCCTCGCCGAAGCACTGCGCCGCCGGATCATGAGCATGGAACTGGCCCCGGGCGCCGTGGTGGACGAACTGGCCCTGTGCGACGAGTTTGGCCTGTCGCGCCCCCCGGTCCGCGAGCTGCTGCGCCAGATTGCCGCTGAAGGCTACATCGAGCTGGAAGCCAACCGCGCGCCACGCGTCGCCGCCATGAATCACGAGTCGCTGCACAGCTTCTACGTTGCGGCGCCGCTTATCTACGTGGCCACTACCCAGCTGGCCGCCACTTACGCCAGCGCTGAAGAAATCGAGGTGCTCAAGGCTATCCAGGCCCAGTTCCGTCAGGCCATCGAAGAACGCGACGTTGAAAACCGCGTGCTCTACAACGACGCCTTCCACCTGGAAATCGGCAAGATGGCGCACAACGACTACCTGATGCCGAGCCTGCGTCGCCTGCTGATCGATCACACCCGATTGGGCAAGATCTTCTATCGCCATCCCACTACCGATGACATGCAGCGCGACCTCGAAATCGCCTGCGAGCAGCACGAGCAGATGATTCAGGCCATCGAGCGCCGCGACCCGCAAGCGGCTGGCCAGCTGGTGCGCGATCACTTCGAACTGTCGCGCCGCCGCATGGCCGAGTACGCCGCGCCGCAAGGGCTGGATGTACCGATTCAGATATGAATTACCAGGGTCAGGCCACCGGCGTTGACCACCCGTCGACAACAAGATCCAGGTTAGTGAGATGACAAGAATAAGTTCGTTACCTGCCGATGATGCCACCTGTGGCTGGTACCACCTGAGCAAACCGCGTACGCCACGGCCGGCCCACAGTGGGCACAGCCAGGCGCGCTGGGTGGTGGTCGGCGCAGGTTTCACCGGGCTGGCGGCCGCGCGGCAGCTGGCAACGAACTTTCCGCATGACGAGATCGTACTGGTCGAAGCGCAGGAGGTTGGCTTCGGCACTTCCGGGCGCAACGCCGGCTTTGCCATCGACCTGCCGCACGATATCGGCGCCGAGGATTACATTGGTGACATCGACATCGCCAGGACGATCCTCAAGCTCAACCTGGGTGGGCAGCAATGCCTCAAGGACCTGATCGAGCGCTACAACATCGATTGCCAGTTCCGCCATTGCGGCAAATACCAGGCGGCCATCGAAGACCGCGGCATTGCCGTGCTGGATGCCTACCGCCGCGGCCTGGACAAACTGGGTCAACCCTACGAAGTGATCGAGGGCCGCGACCTGCCCGATCATATCGGCACGGATTTCTACCGCAAAGGCCTGTTCACGCCAGGCACAGCCTTGTTGCAACCCTCGGCGCTGGTCAAAGGCCTGGCCGATAGCCTGCCGTCCAACGTCTCGCTGTACGAGCACACACCGATCACCGACGTCGAGTACGGCGACAAGGTGGTGCTGCGCCACGCCAAGGGTTCGATCACCGCCGACAAGCTGGTGCTCACCACCAACGCCTTCGGCATGAGCTTCGGTTTCCTCAAGGGGCGCATGCTGCCGGTGTTTACCTACGCCAGTATCACCCGCCCGCTGACCGAGGAAGAACAGGCGCGCCTGGGCGGTAAACCCTACTGGGGCGTGATCCCGGCCGACCCGTTCGGCACCACCCTGCGCCGCACCGTCGACAACCGCCTGCTGATCCGTAACAGCTTCAGCTACAACCCCGACGGCCGTAGCAACCGCAAATATCTGGAACGCTTTGTTCAGCGCCACCGCGAATCGTTCGCCCGGCGTTTTCCGATGTTGCCTGGGGTGAACTTTGAATATACCTGGGGCGGTGCGCTGGCACTGTCGCGCAACCACATGGGCTTCTTCGGCAAGTTGGCGCCTAATGTCGTCGGCGCACTGTGTTGTAACGGCCTGGGCGTTACCCGAGGCACGGTCACCGGCAAGTTGCTGGCCGACTGGCTGGCGGGCGACAAGCACGAACTGATCGAGTTTTTGCTCAATGCCCCAGGGCCTTGTGCAAACCCGCCGCAGCCCTTGGTTTCCTTGGGCTTGAACGCCAACCTGATGTGGGGGCAGTTCCGCGCTGGCAAAGAAAGCTGATCGCTGCCTGAGTTAGACCAAAGAGCATTTTACGTCGGCGTTAGTTGGCCGGCACGGGCACGGCTTGCCCGAATTTTATGATCGAGATGCGTCGTCCGATCACCCGGGGCTGAAGGCAGTTTTCAGTTTCGCGGACACGCTCGCCTTGAAAATGTGCATGTAGCCGAAATGGCAGGAACAACAATGACAAATCCGAATGTTTCGATTGAAGATGTACCGATCAACAACTTCCACCAATTGCTGACCTTGCGTTCTGGCGGCGGTTCGTTCGTCGATGGCTATGTACTGAGCATCATTGGCGTGGCCATGGTGCAGATGTCTGCAGGCCTGAGCCTGAACAGTTTCTGGCAGGGCATGATCGCCGCTTCGGCGTTGATCGGCATTTTCTTCGGTGGTTTTTTCGGCGGTTGGCTAACCGACCGCTTCGGCCGCAAACGCGTGTTTTTCGTTGGCCCGACCCTGTTTATCCTGGCCTCGGTCGCGCAGTTATGGGTGGAGTCGGCGCTGGTTCTGTTCCTGCTGCGGTTTGCCATCGGCATTGCCGTAGGCATCGAATACCCGGTTGCAACTTCGCTGCTGGTGGAGTTCCTGCCCAAGAAGAATCGTGGCCCGCGCCTGGCTACCCTGACGGTGTTGTGGTTTGCCGGCGCCGCTACCGCCTACCTGGCCGGTGAGGCCATCCTGCGCCAGGGTGGCGACGATGCCTGGCGCCTGGTGCTGGCCAGTGCTGCCGTCATTGGTGCGCTGCTGTTCGCCATCCGCCTGGGTACCCCGGAATCGCCGCGCTGGCTGATCAGCAAAGGCCGCTTGGCCGAGGCCGAGCAGGTGATCAAGCGCGTCTACGGCAACGGTTTTTCGCTGAACAACCTGCCGGAAGAGCCCAAGGCCCGCAAGCTGTCGTTCCTCAGCCTGCTGCACTCCGGCTACGGCAAACGCATGCTGTTCGTCACCATGTTCTGGACCTGCTCGGTGATCCCGGTATTCGCCGTGTACGCATTCGCCCCGAAAGTGCTGGGCGCGCTGAACCTGAAAGGTGACTGGGCATCGATCGGCTCCATCGCCATCACTTTCCTGTTCGTGGTGGGCTGCATCGTGGGCACCCGCCTGCTCAACACCCTCGGTCGGCGCACCACGCTGCTGCACAGCTTCTTCTGGTCTGGGCTGGCACTGCTGGGCCTGGGTGCCTTCAGCAATGACAACGAGATGCTGATCCTGGTGCTGTTCGGTGCCTATGCCCTGTTCATCGGTGGCGCCCAAGTGCTGCAACTGGTGTACCCCAACGAATTGTTCCCTACCGAAATCCGTGCCGGCGCCGTGGGCGTGGGCACTTCCATGTCGCGGATCGGTGCGGCAGTCGGCACCTGGCTGGTGCCCATCGCGCTCGACAGCTATGGCATCGGCGCCACCATGTATGCCGCTGCCGCCGTCACCTTTGTCGGCCTGGCCTTCTCGGTCGCCCTGGCCCCGGAAACCCGTTCGCTGAACCTGCAACAAGCGGCTTCGTTGAGCTGAAACCTTAAGCCGCCGCGTGGTTGCGTGGCGACTCTTTACAACACTGAGCAACGCACTGGAGAACCTACCGTGAAATTCGAAGGCATCTACACCCCGGCAATCACCCCGCTGGCTGCGGACGGCTCGATCGACAAGGCGGCGTTCGCCGAGGTCCTCGAATACCTGGTCGAGTCGAAAATCCACGGCGTCATCATTGGTGGCTCCACCGGCGAGTACTACGCCCACACCACCCAGGAGCGCATCGAGCTGGCCGCCCAGGCCAAGGACGTGCTCCACGGCCGCCTGCCGCTGATCGTCGGCACCGGTGGCATCCGCACCGAAGACGCCGTGGCTTTCGCCCAGCACGCCAAGGAGATCAAGGCTGACGCGCTGCTGGTCGGCACACCGCCGTACGCCCTGCCGACCCAACAGGAAATCGCCTTGCACGTCAAAGCGGTCGACGCCGCTGCCGACCTGCCGATCATGCTCTACAACTACCCGGGCCGCATGAGCGTAAGCATGGGCGAAGAGTTCTTCGATGCCGTGGCTGATGTGAAGAACATCGTCGCCATCAAGGAAAGCTCCGGCGACATGGCCCAACTGCACCGCCTGGCCATCCATCGCCCGAACATCCAGCTGTCGTGCGGCTGGGACGACCAGGCCCTGGAGTTCTTCGCCTGGGGCGCCCAGAGCTGGGTCTGCGCCGGCTCCAACTTCATTCCGCGTGAGCACGTGGCCCTGTACGAGGCCTGCGTGATCGAAAAGAACTTTGCCAAAGGCCGCAAGATCATGGCCGCCATGATGCCGCTGATGGACTTCCTGGAAGGTGGCAAGTTCGTCCAGTCGATCAAGTACGGCTGCGCCCTCAATGGCTTGAGCACCGGTGGCGTGCGCAAGCCGCTGTACGACCTCGACGCTGGCGAGAAGCAGGAACTGCAACGTGTGGTCAGCGAACTGAAGGCCACCATCGCCCAGATCAAATAAGGAGGCTAGAAAAATGGCTGAATTGCTGAGCAAGGAACAATACGCGGCCATCGCCGCTGACCTGCAACTGCGCACCCAGGCATTTATCGACGGTGAATTCCGTGATGCCATCTCGGGCCGCACTTTCGTCACCACCAACCCGGCCACCGGCAAGCAACTGGCCGAAGTCGCCGCCTGTGACGTCAATGACGTCAACGTGGCCGTAGCGGCTGCCAAGCGTGTGTTCGAAGAGGGCACCTGGTCGAAGATGCAGCCGAACGACCGCAAGCACGTGTTGCAGAAGTTCGCCCAGCTGCTGGAAGACAACGCCCACGAACTGGCGGTGCTGGAAGCGCTGGACAGCGGCAAGCCGGTCAGCGAGTGCCAGACCGTCGATGTGCCGGAAACCATCCACACCATTCGCTGGCACGCCGAGCTGATCGACAAGATCTACGACGCCACTGCCCCGACCGGCAATGCTGCCGTGACCATGGTGGTGCGTGAAGCCATCGGCGTGGTCGGCCTGGTGCTGCCGTGGAACTTCCCGCTGCTGATGCTGGCCTGGAAGATCGCCCCGTCGCTCGCCGCCGGTTGCTCGATCGTGGTCAAGCCCGCCAAGGAAACCACCCTCAGCGCACTGCGCGTGGCCGAGCTGGCCCATGAGGCTGGTATTCCGGCCGGTGTGTTCAACCTGGTGCCTGGTGGTGGCCGTGAAGTGGGCGAGGCCATCGGCCGCCACATGGACATCCCGATGGTCAGCTTCACCGGCTCCACCGACACTGGCCGCCTGTTCCTGAAATACGCTGCCGAGTCCAACCTCAAGCGCATCGTCCTGGAGCTAGGTGGCAAGAACCCGGCCGTGGTCATGAACGACTGCGAAGACCTGGACGAAGTGGCCCAGTTCGTCACCGCCGGCGCGTTCTGGAACATGGGCGAGAACTGCTCTGCTTCTTCGCGCCTGATCGTGCACAAGGATGTGAAGGATGAGCTGCTGGGCCTGATGGCCAAGCACCTGAAGGACTGGAAACTGGGCGACCCGATGGACCCGGACAATCGCCTGGGCGCCATGGTGAGCAAGTCGCACTTCGAGAAGGTGAAGTCGTACCTGGAATACGCTGCCGAGCAAAAACTCAGCATTGTCCAGGGTGGCGAAACCGAGCAAGGCGTGTACGTGCAGCCGACCATCGTCGACAACGTGGGCCGCGACAACAAGCTGTTTGTGGAAGAAATCTTTGGCCCGGTGCTGAGCGTGACTAGCTTCGAGACCATCGATGAAGCCATCGAACTGGCCAACGACACCATCTACGGCCTGGCGGCTTCAGCGTACACCGGCAGCCTGCGCAATGCGTTGCGCCTGTCGCGGGAAATCCGCGCGGGGGTGGTCACGGTCAACTGCTTCGGCGAAGGTGACGTGACTACGCCGTTCGGTGGCTACAAAGAGTCTGGCTTTGGTGGGCGCGACAAGTCCATCTGGGCACACGACCAGTACACGGAGCTGAAGACCATCTGGATCAACGCTTCGTGATCTGAGCAAGAGCGGTGCTGTTCTGACGGAGTTCAGCACCTGGCCGCCCTGCTGTCGCAGTGGCGGCCTTTTTATTTGAACTTGGGCCCCGAGCGGGTATTCAGCCCTTTGGCCAAGCGGTCATACAGCACCACGTTCACTGTCGCCGCCAGGTTCATGCAGCCTTCGGTGGGGATGTAGATGGTTTCTTCGCACCACGCCCGCACCTCGGGGCTGAGGCTGCCGTCTTCCGGCCCGAAGATGTAGATGGCCCGGTCCGGGTGGGTATAGTCCGGCAGGGGGCGCGCACCTTCCACCAGCTCCACGGCCACCGGCGTACAGCCCAGCGGGATGATGCGCTGCAGGTCATCGATGCCGATCAACGGGATGTCGTAGTGCACGCGCTTGGTGTCGGTGACGAAGTCACGCGCGCGTTCGTAGCGTTTGCCGGTGTAGAACACCGAATTGACGCCATAGCAGCCCGCAGCGCGCATCACCGAGCCGACGTTTTCTGCCGACTTGGGGTTGAACAGGCCGATGCAGCTGTATCGTTTGTTTGCCACGTACCGGGGCCCTTCGCGAAAAAAGCGCGATTATACGGGCTGCCCGGTAGTAGCGGGGGCCGAATCGATAGTCAGTCTTTCTTCAACATGCCCGCCAGCGCGGCGAACGGGTTGTGGGTGGCCTTGGCGATGCTCGGCGTGCTGGTGGAGCCTTCGCTGAAGTACTGCTGGTCGGTGTAGCGCGAATGCTCGTTGTCGTGGCAGTACAGGCATAGCAGCTCCCAGTTGGAGCCGTCCTGCGGGTTGTTGTCGTGGTTGTGGTCACGGTGGTGCACGGTCAGCTCGCTCAGGCGCTTGCCGGCGAATTCGCGGGCGCAGCGGCCGCACACGTGCGGGTACATTCTCAGGGCCTTGTCGCGGTAGCCCATTTCCTTGTCACGCTTGGCATCGGCCAGGATGCGGTCGAGGCGCGCGGTGGCGGCGGCGGAAGAGGTGGAGCTCATGGTGTTTCCTTTGTTCTGATCAGGCAAATGACGGTTATGGCATTGAGTCTAGCGCGCTTGCAGGGCAGGCGGACAGGCGAAAGCGGTGATTTAGGCGTAGCCTGTAAGCAGGTTCCCGACAGGAGGTTGCTGATGTTTCACGCGATCCTCACCGCGTTGTTGATGGCTGGCCTGCCCATGGCCGAAGCTGCCAGCACGCCACCACGACTCACTACGCCAGTGCCTGGTGCACCGGGTACGCCCACGCCCACGCCATACCCGCAGATAACCCCGAGTACACCGCCCAAGGCCTACGACAGCCAGCCGGGGGCGCCCTTGTTGCCGCCAATGCCAGTGCCCGGGCCGCCCAAGGACCAGCCATTGCCGGGGGTGCGGCAAGACCCGCCGAAGCCGGCGGTGCAGGATGATTGAATACGGCGCGCCTGCACCGGCCGCTGTGGGAAGAACGCATGTGCGCAATGACAAGATCCACCGCGGTCCCTGTGGGAGCGGGTTCACCCGCGAACACGGGCGAAGCCCGTGCCAACCACCGCGGTGCCTTCTTCGCGGGTAAACCCGCTCCCACAGGGGCCGCGCGGGTGCTCGAATTTTATGCCACACCCAGCTCGCCAAACACGAACGCATATTCCAGCGCCACATCCTTCAACCCCTGGTACCGCCCGCTCATCCCGCCGTGCCCAGCCCCCATCTCGGTCTTGAGCAGCAGCAGGTTGTTGTCGGTCTTGCGCGTCCGCAAGCGCGCCACCCACTTGGCTGCTTCCCAGTACTGCACGCGGCTGTCGTTGTAGCCCGCTACCACCAGCATCGCCGGGTAGGCCTGCGCTTTTACATTTTCGTAGGGCGCATACGCCTTGATCCGCTCATACACCTCCGGCTCCTCCGGGTTGCCCCATTCGTCGTACTCGGTCACCGTCAGTGGCAGCTCGGGGTCGAGCATGGTGTTGAGCACGTCGACAAACGGCACTTCGGCAATCGCACAGCGGAACAGCTCGGGCCGCAGGTTCAGCACTGCGCCTATCAGCAGGCCGCCGGCGCTGCCGCCGCTGATGGCCAGCCGCTCGGCAGTAGTCACGCCCTCGGCAATCAGGTGCTCGGCGCAGGCGATGAAGTCGCTGAAGGTGTTGGGCTTGTGCTCCTGCTTGCCGGCGCGGTACCAGGCTTCGCCCAGCTCGCCGCCGCCGCGCACGTGGGCGATGGCAAAGGCCACGCCGCGTTCCAGCAGGCTCAGGCGGGCATGGGAGAACCACGGGTCGAGGCTTTCGCCATAGGCGCCGTAACCGTACAGGTACAGCGGCACGGTTTTGCCCAGGTCCTGGCGGCGACGCACCAGGCTGATCGGCACCTGGGTGCCGTCCGCGGCGGTTGCCCACAGGCGCTCGCTCACGTAGTCATCGGCATCGAACGCACCCAGCACCGGGGTTTCCTTGAGCACCGCCTGGGCGCCCGTGGCCAGCGCCAGCTGGCGCACCTGGGCTGGGCGGTTGAGCGCTTCGTAGCGCAGGCGTATGCGCGTACTGGCGAACTCCAGGCTGTCCTGCACGTACAGGCTGTAGGCAGCGTCGGGGAGTTCCACGCGGTAGGCCGGCAGGCCTTGCGGGCGAACTTCGATGATCGGCAGGCCGCCTTCGCGCAGGCTCAGGGTGAGGGCGCCGGCATTCAGGCTGAGGCCTTCGAGCATGATCGCATCGCGGTGTGCCACCAGCACCTGCCATTGTTCACGGCTGGGCACCGGTGTGACCGGGGCGTGGTACAGGGCGAAGTTGATACCGTCCTGGTTGGTGCGGATGAACCAGCGCCACTCGCCATCGAGCTGGCCATGGTCGGGGAAGTACTCATGGCCTTCGACACGCGGCGCCAGGCAGGTGAACGGCGCCTGTGGGGTTTCGGCGTCCAGTACCCAGGCCTCGCTGGTGGTCTTGCTGTTCAGCAGCAGCACCAGCTGGCACTCGGAACTGGTGCGGTAGCAGTGCAGGAAGAAGCGCCCGTCTGGTTCTTCGAACACCGTCGGCGCATCGTCGTTGCCCAGGGTGTGGCGGCGCAGGCGCCAAGGCCGGTGGGTGTCGTCCAGTTCGGCGAAGAACAGCGTCTGGCTGTCGTTGGCCCAGGTCAGGCTGCCGTCGCAGTCGTCGAAGGGCAGGGCGGTGATGCTGGCAGTGGCCAGGTCCTTGACGTACAGGGTGTAGATTTCATCGCCGCTGGTATCGAGGCTGTAGGCCAGCAGGCGGTGGTCGGGGCTGACGTTGAACGCCCCCAGCGACAGGAAGCCGCCATTGGCCAGGGCGTTGGGGTCGAGCAGCAGCTGCTCCTGGCTTTCATCGACGGTGTTCGAGTCGTCGGCCGGGCGCGGGCAGCGGTAGTGGCGTGGGTATTCGTCGCCTGCGGTGGTGCGGGTGTAATACAGGTAAGGGCCCCAGGGTGCCGGCAGCGACAGGTCGGTTTCCAGGATGCGGCCCTTGATCTCTTCGAACAATTGCTCGCGCAACGGCGCCTGGTCGGCCAGGCAGGCTTCCTGGTAGGCGTTTTCGGCTTGCAGGTAGGCGAGTACCTCGGGGGTGTCGCGCTGCTGCAGCCAGGCGTACGGGTCGGCGGCGTTGTCGGCGTGGGCGATGGGCGGCTGAGGCTTGTTGGGCATTGGTGATCTCTTGGCTAGGGACAGGCAAACACTGTCTGCGCCCGGAAAAGTGTTTATCATAGGCATCTCTTTGCCTGGCTTGCACGAACACCATGACCGAGAACGACTACACCTTCGCCTGGGGCCTGTACGCCGTGGCCGCCCTGGGCTGCCTGCTGGTGGCCTTCAAGGTCACCGGCTGGATGTGGCGCTGGCTGCGCGAACCGCTGCGGGTGGTGCTGGCAGTGCTGCTGCTGACCCCGACCGTGGTCGACCCGGTCAAGGACAGCTTCGCCCCCGCCATCGCCATCACCGCCCTGGATGTCGCCTTCAAGGTCGGTAACAACGCCTGGCGTGCGGTGTCCGACTTCGCCATGTACGGCATGATCGCCTTCGGCCTGTATTTCCTCTTCGTGCTGCTGCGCTGGCCGCTGGAAAAGCGCGCCCACGAGCGCCGTGCGCAAGCCGAGGCCGCCGCCAAGCGCCAGGCGGACGAGGATAACCAGGTCGGCGGGCAAGCGCCCTTGGCCGCTGAGCGCGGCGACCGTTACCGCGACGACCCACGCCCTGCCGCACCCCGCGGCAATGGCCGGGTCGAGCCCCGTCTGTAAACGGAGGAGACACGCCTGTGTGCGAACTGCTGGGCATGAGTGCCAACGTCCCCACCGACATCGTTTTCAGCTTCACCGGCCTGATGCAGCGCGGTGGCCGTACCGGCCCGCACCGTGATGGCTGGGGTATCGGTTTCTACGAAGGCCGTGGCCTGCGCCTGTTCCAGGACCCGGCCGCGAGCAGCGAGTCGGAAGTGGCCAACCTGGTGCAGCGCTACCCGATCAAGAGCGAAGTGGTAATTGGCCATATCCGCCAGGCCAACGTCGGCCGGGTGTGCCTGTCCAACACCCACCCGTTCATGCGGGAAATGTGGGGCCGCAACTGGTGCTTCGCGCACAACGGGCAATTGGGCGACTTCAAGGGCCTGGCCAGCTTCTACCGGCCGGTGGGCGACACCGACAGCGAAGCGGCTTTCTGCGACCTGCTCAACCGCATCCGCAGTGCCTTCCCCGAGCCGGTGCCGGTGGAACAGCTGCTACCGGTGCTGGTCGAAGCCTGTGCCGGCTACCGTGGCCTGGGCGTGTTCAACTGCATGCTCAGCGACGGCGACTGGCTGTTCTGCTTCTGCTCGACCAAGCTGGTGCACATTACCCGCCGTGCGCCGTTTGGCGCCGCGCGGTTGAAGGATGTCGACCTGATCGTCGATTTTCATACCGAAACCACCCCCAACGACGTGGTCACGGTGATTGCCACCGAGGCCTTGACCGAGAACGAGACCTGGCACCGCTACGAGCCGGGTCAATGGGCCCTGTGGCGGCACGGCGAGTGCGTGGCGCACGGCCAGAGCTAAGGACGCTGCATGTTCAGAAGTTACCTGCGGTTGCTGCTGTTCACCTTCGGCCTGCTGGCCGGTATCCAGGTCCCGGGGCTGGTCAAGGACTATAGCCAACGGGTGGAGGCGCACCTGTTCGAATCACGCGAGGCGCTTGATGGGTTCCGGCAAACGGCCGAGCGCTTCTTCAAGGGCGACTTGCAGGCGTTGCTGCAGCATTACCGCAGCAGTGACGACCCGGTGTTCAACAGTGATGCCAACAGCATCGAAAGCCTGATGATCCGCAACCAACTGCTGGAAAACGAATGGCAGGCGCTGCAAGGGCCTTGGGCCCAGCGTACCTGGCATGTGCTGGTGCAGGCCGACCCGCAGCTGCGCGAAGAAGCGCTCAATGGTTACAGCTACCAGATCCTGCTGGTGCCCGAGGCGATTGGCTGGGGTGTTGGCGCGGGGTTTGTGCTGGCCTTCGTGGTCGAAAGCCTGTTGCTGGGGCTTGGCTGGGTGATTCTGGGCGGGCGGCGCAGGGCGGTGAAAGAAAGCTGGCGCTAGGCTGCACGGCGCCTGTGGGAGCGGCCCTTTCGCGACACAAGGCCGCTCCCACAAAGACCGCGTTAGCCGGTCAGATGAGTACTATCCGCTGGCCACCCACATCCCGCGCATACCGCTCCAGCACCTGTCTGCACACCCCGACCACTTCATCGACCAACGCCACCCCTGTCTGCCACGCCACCACCAGCTCCAGGCTAGGCGGCGGTTGCAGCCCTTGAAGCAACATCAGCTCACCCCGGCCCAACTCGGCATCCACTAATGCCGGCGGCAGAGCGCCAATGCCAAAGCCGTCGCGCAAAAGCCGGGTAATCGCCGCCACCGAGTTCACGCAGTTCAACCGCGGCGCCTCTGCCCCCGCAGCCTGCAGCAGGCTAAGCACCTCTTGGTGCGGCCGTGAATTTTTCGAGAAGGTAATGATGCGCTCGCGCCCAAGCTCGGCCAGCGACGCATAGTCCCGGTGCTGGTGAGAGCCGGCAGCCACTACCCAGCCCATCGGGTAGCGCGCCAGGTCCAGGCTGCGGATCGATTGCTCGCGCAGCAGGTCGGTCTGCAAAATCACGTCGAGAAAGCCCTTCTGCAACTGCTCGCGCAGGTTCAACGCGGTGTCGGCCACCAGTTCGATTTCCATCTGCGGGTAACGCTCGGTCAACTCGGCCACCAGCGCGCTCATCCAGGTGTGGATCACCGTGTCCATCACCCCGATGCGAATGCGCCCGACTTTTGCCCGGTCGCTGTCCAGCGACTGCTTCATGGCCTTGGCGGTTTCCAGCATGCGTTCGGCGTACTCCAGTACCTTGCCGCCTTCCGGGGTCAGGCTCACCCCGCGCGAATCGCGCAGCAACAGCTTCACACCAAGGTCTGCCTCCAGCGCGGCAATGCGGCTGGACACGGAAGCTTGGGTGGTGAACAGCTTTTCTGCCGTCAGGCGGAAGCTTTTCAGCCGGGCGACCCAGACGAAGGTTTCGAGGAAGCGAAGGTTCATGATCAGTTTTTCTTGTTCCAGACCGGCGGTTTTTATCGTTGGACTCAGTTGTCGCGGCCTCTGAACAATGGCACCCAGGCCGCGACGCTTTATGTCGCCCATAAAACAATACCAACAAGCCGAGGCATCCATGAACCCCACCGGCGTGCAGCAGCAGGTCAGTTCCCCACCTTCGTCCGGGCCTTTCGCCTGGTACCGCGACATCGACAAACAGCAACGACGCACCTTCTGGAGCTGCAAGATCGGCTATGGCCTGGACGGCATGGACACGCAGATGCTCAGTTTTGTCATCCCCACGCTGATCATGCTGTGGGGCATCACCACCACCGAAGCCGGGTTGATCCATACCAGCACGCTGATCGCCTCGGCCGTGGGCGGCTGGATCGCCGGAATCCTTTCCGACCGCATCGGCCGGGTGCGCACCCTGCAATTGACGGTGCTGTGGTTCGCTTTCTTTACCTTCCTTTGCGGCTTTGCCCAGAACTACGAACAGTTGCTGATCGCCCGGACCCTTATGGGCTTTGGCTTCGGTGGTGAATGGACCGCTGGCGCGGTGCTGATCGGCGAGGTGATCCGTGCCCAGGACCGTGGCAAGGCGGTGGGCATGGTGCAGTCCGGCTGGGCCATCGGCTGGGGCCTCACGGCGATTCTCTACGCGCTGCTGTTCTCCTGGCTGCCGCCAGAACAGGCCTGGCGCGCGCTGTTCCTGCTGGGGCTGGTACCGGCGGTGTTCGTGATATTCGTGCGCCGCCTGGTCAAGGACCCGGAGGTGTACCGCGCGGCCAAGGCGGTGGAAAGCGCCGAGGCACCTTCGCACTTCTACGAAATCTTCGCCCCGGGCATGCTCTGGACCACCGTTCGGGCGTCGCTGCTGACCACTGGTGCACTGGGTGGCTACTACGCGATCACCTCGTGGCTGCCGACCTTCCTCAAGAACGAGCGCGGCCTGAGCGTGCTGGGTACCGGTGGCTACCTGGCCATGGTGATTGTCGGCTCGTACGTGGGCTATGTGGTCAGCGCGTACCTGTCCGATCTGCTGGGGCGCAAGAAGAACTTCATCCTGTTCGCCGTGGGTTCGTTCGTCATCGTGCTGCTGTACACGCAGTTGCCGGTCAGCGATGGCGTGATGCTGTGGCTGGGCTTCCCGCTGGGCTTCTTCGCCTCGGGCATCTTCAGCGGCATGGGGGCGTTTTTGACCGAACTGTTCCCTACGCGCATTCGTGGTTCGGGGCAGGGCTTCTGCTACAACATTGGCAAGGTCATTGCGGCGTTGTTCCCGTTGCTGATCGGCATGCTCGGCCAGAACGTGCCGCTGGGCGTAGGTATCGGGGTGTTCTCTGCAGTGTCCTACGGCATTGTGATCTTGGCGGCCCTGAGCCTGCCGGAAACACGCGGCAAACAGCTGCAGGCGCGGTAAGGTAAGCCTATGAACAACAACAAGGGAGACCCCGTGGTGGAACGCCTGCTACTCAATTGCGACATGGGCGAGAGTTTCGGCAGCTGGCGCATGGGCCTGGACGCCGAGGTAATGCCCTACATCGATTGCGCCAACATTGCCTGTGGCTACCACGCCGGCGACCCCGGCATCATGCGCCGCACCGTGGCCTTGGCGCTGGAGCATGGGGTAACCATCGGCGCGCACCCGGCCTACCCGGACCTGGTCGGCTTCGGCCGCCGCTCCATGGCCTGCAGCCCCGAGGAAATCCGCGACCTGCTGCACTACCAGATCGGTGCGCTGGACGGCATCTGCAAAGTGCTGGGTGGCCGCGTGGCTTATGTGAAGCCCCATGGCGCGCTGTACAACGACATGATGGCCGACCCGCTGAAGCTGCGTACCGTACTGGAAGCTGTGGCGGCCTACGACAGCAACCTGCCTCTGATGCTGATGGCCACCGCCGACAACCGCGTCGCCCAGGCCCTGGGCGATGAAATCGGTGTGCCGTTGTGGTTCGAGGCGTTCGCCGACCGCGCCTACACCGCCAGCGGCCACCTGGTGTCGCGCCGTTTGCCTGGCGCGGTGCATCACGACCCGGCGTTGGTGGTGGAGCAGGCGGTGCGCCTGGCCCGTGGCGATACGCTGGTGGCGGACGATGGCAGCGCCCTGCGCCTGCAGGCCAGCACCCTCTGCGTGCATGGCGACAACGACAGTTCGGTGGCGGCGGTGCGGCAGATACGCCAGGCTCTCGACGCCCTGGAGCCGCAATGAAAGCGCGTATCGAAGTGGTGGCCATCGACAGCCTGATGGTGCGCCTGTTCGACCGGATCGACGAGGCCAACATGCCGTGGATGCTCGCCGCCAGCCAGCGCCTGAGCGGCGTGTTCGGCGAGCACCTGCTGGACCTGGTGCCGTCCTACACCACGCTGATGGTGCAGTTCGACCTGCCACCGGGCGAGGCGAGGGCGCTGATCAACCAGGCGCTGGAGGGTTTGCAGCCAGACACCGGCAGCGGCGGCCGGCGCCACGAGATCCCGGTGTGGTACGACGCCAGCGTCGGCCCTGAACTGCCTGTGCTGGCGGCCCGCAGCGGGCTGAGTGAAGCCGAGGTTGTGCGCTTGCACAGCGAACGTGATTATCCCGTGTTCGCCTTGGGCTTCGCCCCCGGTTTCGGTTTCATGGGCCTGGTCGACGAACGCCTGGCCAGCCCACGCCTGAGCACCCCGCGCAAGCGGGTGGCGGCGGGTAGCGTGGGCATCGCCGAGCGCCAGACGGCGGCGTATCCGGCGGTATCGCCGGGTGGCTGGAACCTGATCGGGCGCACGCCGGTGCGCCTGTTCGACCGTGAGCGTGACGGCTACAGCCTGTTGCAACCCGGCGACCGGGTGCGTTTCGTGCCGGTTTCGCGCAGCGAGTTCCTGGCGATGGGCGGCGACGTGGAGGCCCAAGGATGAAGCAATTGAAGATCGAGGCCAGCACGCCGCTGTGCCAGTTGCAGGATGCTGGGCGCTTTGGCGTACGCCACCTGGGCGTGACCCAGGGCGGGGCGCTGGACTGGGTGGCGATGCGCTGGGCCAACTGGCTGCTGGGCAACCCGTTGGGGGCGCCGGTGGTCGAGGTGGCGCTGGGTGGCTTTTGCATGGTGGCCGAACAGGATTGCGTGCTGGCCCTGGCCGGTGCCGACCTGGATGCCCGAGTCGATGACCAGCCTGTCGCGCCCTGGCGCAGTTTTACCTTGGGCAAGGGCCAGCGCTTGACCCTGAAGCAGCCAAAGCAGGGTGTGCGGGCATACCTGGCGGCACCGGGCGGGTTCCTGGGCGAAGATGTACTGGGCAGTTGTGCCACGGTGGTACGTGAAGCACTGGGTGGCATCTGTGGCCAGGGTGCGGCGCTGGCCAAAGGCCAGGCGTTAGCGTTTACCGGTAGCGATGCAACCCTGCGCGAGGTGCCGCCAGCGCTGCGCCTGCAGTACGCAGAAAAGCCTGTCCTCGACCTGGTGATGGGCGCACAGATCGGTGATTTCAGCGGTACCAGCCTGTTCGAAGCCTTCAACCGGGAGTGGACGCTGGACAGCCGGGCTGACCGCATGGGCATCCGCCTGTTGGGGCCGCAGCTGGTTTACCAGGGGGCGCCGATGATTTCTGAAGGGATACCGCTGGGGGCGGTGCAGGTGCCGCCGGATGGGCAGCCGATTGTGTTGCTCAATGATCGGCAGACCATTGGCGGGTATCCGCGGCTGGGGGCGTTGACGCCGTTGGCGCTGGCGCAACTGGCGCAGTGCATGCCGGGGGCGGTGGCGCGGTTCAGGGCGGTGGTGCAGGATGAGGCCTGGCGGGAGCACCAGGTTTACCTGGGCCGTTGGTTGTAAGGCTGCTGGCCCTTTCGCGGGCTTGCCCGCTCCCACAGGTATTCCACAAAACTCAGGGTCTGTGGTGCACTTGTGGGAGCGGGCGAGCCCGCGAAAAGGCCGGCACCGGCAACATCACTTGGACAGGTAGCGCATCCCTTCTTCCAGCCCCTGCAAGGTCAGCGGGTACATCTTGTCCTCGATCAGGTCCCGCACCAGATGGGTCGATGCGGTGTAGTCCCAGGCCTGCTTGGGGTAAGGGTTGATCCAGATGATCTTCTTGAATTTTTCCATGAAGCGCTGCAGCCACACATACCCGGCCTCTTCGTTCCAGTGCTCCACGCTGCCGCCCGGCTGGGTGATTTCGTAGGGCGCCATGGCCGCATCGCCGACGAACACCACTTTGTAGTCGTCGCCATACTTGTGCAGCAGGTCGAAGGTGGAATAGCGCTCCGAGGTGCGGCGCAGGTTGTTCTTCCACACCGACTCGTACACGCAGTTGTGGAAGTAGTAGTACTCCAGGTGCTTGAACTCGGTCTTGCAGGCCGAGAACAGCTCTTCGCAAACCTTGATGTGGGCGTCCATCGAGCCGCCGATGTCGAACAGCAACAGCAGCTTTACCGTATTGCGCCGCTCGGGGCGCATCTGGATGTTCAGCAAGCCGGCGTCGCGTGCGGTATGGTCGATGGTGCCGTCGATATCCAGCTCTTCGGCGGCGCCTTCACGGGCGAACTTGCGCAGCCGGCGCAGGGCCAGCTTGATGTTGCGCGTGCCCAGTTCAACCTGGTCGTCGAGGTTCTTGTACTCGCGCTGGTCCCACACCTTTACCGCCTTGCCCTGGCGTTTGCCTGCCTCGCCCACGCGGATGCCTTCGGGGTTGAAACCACCCGAGCCGAACGGGCTGGTGCCGCCGGTGCCGACCCACTTGTTACCGCCGGCATGGCGTTCCTTTTGCTCCTCAAGGCGTTTCTTGAATTCCTCGATCAGCTTGTCCAGGCCACCCAGGGACTGGATCTGCGCACGCTCTTCATCCGTGAGCGAACGCTCGAACTCCTTGCGCAACCAGTCTTCGGGGATCAGCGCCTCGATGTGGCGGTCGAGGTTTTCCAGGCCTTTGAAGTAGGCAGCGAAGGCCCGGTCGAACTTGTCGAAATGGCGTTCGTCCTTCACCAGGATGGCGCGCGCGAGGTAGTAGAATTCGTCCATGTCGGCGAACACCACATGCTTTTGCAGGGCCTGGTGAAGGTCCAGCAACTCGCGTACCGACACCGGCACCTTGGCCGCGCGCATTTCATTGAACAGGTTGAGCAGCATGGCCCGGCTCCTGTCAGCGGTTGCCGCGCCGGCTCATGAAGGCCAGGCGCTCCAGCAACTGCACGTCTTGCTCGTTTTTTACCAGCGCGCCGGCCAGCGGCGGGATGGCCTTGGTCGGATCGCGCTCGCGCAGTACGGCTTCACCGATGTTGTCGGCCATCAGCAGCTTGAGCCAGTCGACCAGCTCGGAGGTGGACGGTTTTTTCTTCAGGCCCGGCACCTTGCGCACGTCGAAGAACACATCCAGGGCTTCGCTGACCAGCGACTGGCTGATGTTCGGGTAGTGCACGTCGACGATCTGCTGCAGCGTGGTGCGGTCGGGGAAGGCGATGTAGTGGAAGAAGCAGCGGCGCAGGAACGCGTCCGGCAGCTCTTTTTCGTTGTTGGAGGTAATAATGATGATCGGGCGCTGTCTGGCCTTGATGGTCTCGTCAATTTCGTAGACGTAGAACTCCATCTTGTCCAACTCTTGCAGCAGGTCGTTGGGGAACTCGATGTCGGCCTTGTCGATTTCGTCGATCAGCAGGATGACCCGCTCATCAGCCTCGAAAGCCTCCCACAGCTTGCCCTTTTTCAGGTAATTGCGCACATCGTGCACCTTGTCCACGCCCAGCTGCGAGTCACGCAGGCGGCTGACCGCGTCGTACTCGTACAGGCCCTGGTGGGCCTTGGTGGTGGACTTGATGTGCCAGGTGATCAGCCGCGCGCCGAACGAGGCCGCCAGCTGCTCGGCAAGCATGGTCTTGCCGGTGCCGGGCTCGCCCTTGACCAGCAGCGGGCGTTCGAGGGTGATGGCCGCGTTTACCGCCAGTTTCAGGTCGTCTGTGGCGACGTAGTCGCGGGTGCCTTCGAACTTCATGGGTCTGTCCTCTGCCGTATGCCTGTCAGGGCCTCTTCGCGGGCACGCCCGCGAAAGGCCCAACACCTGTTTTCGATTTGTTACCGACTATAACGCGGGGTTGAGCGGCTGGAAACGCAGACCGGGTATTCAGTCCCTGAATGCCCCGTCACGCCCACTCAGTCGGAATCCGGCGCCCCTCGCTCGTATCGGGCATTGAACGCCTGGATAAACCCGTTGCGCAGGATTTGCAAAAACGCCTCGAAGGCGCTGATATCCTGCTTGCGCACGCTGCCACTCAGCTCCACCCGGGTGGCAAACTGGTTTTTCGGCTGGTTTTTCAGCACCGTCTCGGTCGCCCCCACCACCGCTTCCCACACCGAGCGGAAGAAGCCCTTGTCCTTTTCCTCGACGTCCTGTTGCCAGTCGAACACATCGACATCACGCAGCAGCGGCTTTATGTAGCCGTTTAGCCGGCCGTTTTCCGCCTGCGCCTCGATGACCACGTCCCCGTGACCGGCATTGAAATCGAATTTGCCATAGGCGCTGGCGAAGTCGTTCAGTTTGCGTAGCTCGATGCCGGTGGCGCGCAGCCTGAATTCGAAGTCATCGAAATCACTGAACGGGTCGAACGTGGCACGGCTTTCTACCTTCGCATCGCCCGCGATCAGGGCAGTACCTTCGAAACTCGCATCGCGACGGCCTTTGGGGTCTCGAACATTGGTCAGGTTGCGGATGTTGGCGTTCAGCCGGGTGGCCTTGAGGTCGACCGGTGGCTTGGAGTTGAAGTTGCGGAACGTCAGCACGCCATTGTCGATGCGCACTTCGTTGAGCGTGATGGGCAGCAGTTTTTCCAGTTGCTGGCGCCAGTCGGTACCCCGGCCAGTCTGCGACGCTTGCTTGGTGCCACCGTCGACGAAGTTCAGCTCCGGGCGCACGAAGGTCACTTCGGCCACTACCGCTCTGTCGGACCACAGCGAATGCCAGCTCACCGAAAGGTCGATCAGCGGCGCGTCCAGAAACGGTACCGGTACCTTGCCGCTGGTCTTGACGATCTTCAGCCCGTTGATCTGGTATGCGCCGCGCCACCAGGCCAGGTCCACGTCGGCGATCTGGCCACGGTAATCGCCCATGTCGGCCAGTTTGTCGTTCAGGTAATCGCGCACCAGGTAGGGCAGGGCCAGGTGCAGGGCTACCAGCAGCACGATCAGGCTGCCCAGGCCGATCAGCGGCCAGCGGTAACGGGCTCTCATCAGGGCGTCTCCAAGGCGGGATGTGTGGTTGACCGCAACGCGCCCGGTCGAGTTCGAACAGGCTTTACGGGCCACCGGTCGGGGCTTACCCTTGGGGTCTTTCCCTGCTGTTTTTCATGCCAAGGACCCCTGCCATGAGCCGTATCTTTGCAGACAACGCCCACTCCATCGGCAACACACCGCTGGTGCAGATCAACCGCATCGCCCCGCGTGGCGTGACCATCCTGGCCAAGATCGAAGGGCGCAACCCGGGCTACTCGGTCAAATGCCGCATTGGCGCGAACATGGTCTGGGACGCAGAGAGCAGCGGCAAGCTCAAGCCGGGCATGACCATCGTCGAGCCTACCTCGGGCAACACCGGTATCGGCCTGGCCTTTGTTGCCGCCGCCCGTGGCTACAAGCTGATGCTGACCATGCCAGCCTCCATGAGCCTGGAGCGGCGCAAGGTGTTGAAGGCATTGGGCGCCGAACTGGTGCTGACCGAGCCGGCAAAAGGCATGAAGGGCGCCATCGAGAAGGCCAACGAAATCGTCGCCTCCGACCCGGCCCAGTATTTCCTGCCGGGCCAGTTCGAGAACCCGGCCAACCCGGCCATCCACGAAAAAACCACCGGCCCGGAAATCTGGAACGACACTGACGGCGCAGTCGACGTACTGGTGGCGGGCGTGGGCACCGGCGGCACCATCACCGGTGTGTCGCGCTACATCAAGCACACCCAGGGCAAGGCAATCCTGTCGGTGGCTGTCGAGCCCGTGTCATCGCCGCTGATCACCCAGACCCTGGCGGGCGAAGAGCTCAAGCCCAGCCCGCACAAGATCCAGGGCATTGGCGCCGGTTTTGTGCCGAAAAACCTCGACCTGTCGATTGTCGACCAAGTGGTGACGGTGACCGATGAAGAGTCCAAGGCCATGGCCATTCGCCTGATGCAGGAGGAGGGCATCCTTTGTGGTATTTCGTGTGGTGCGGCAATGGCCGCCGCGGTGCGCCTGGCCGAAAAACCCGATATGCAGGGTAAGACCATCGTCGTAATTTTGCCCGATTCGGGTGAGCGTTATCTGTCGAGCATGCTGTTCAGCGACATGTTCAGCGAGCAGGAAAACCAGCAGTAATCGGCCTCGCCGCTGATCCGGCGCAACGTTTGGCGGCGTGGTTTATTGCAAAATCTTCATGAATGCGATCCCGCCCGGGTTGTTTTTACCGCGGCGGGATCGGTTTATGATGGCAGGATGATTTTCAGGAGCCAGGCTGCGCAGCCCTGTCTCCTTTCCAAGGAGTGAAGCATGACCTTTTCCTTTGCAGCCAAGGCGGGTGTCCTGCTGGTGTTCTTCGGCAGCGTGCTGTTCGTGCACCTGCGCGGCAAGGCTCGCCTGCCGGTGTTGCGCCAGTTCGTCAACCATTCGGCGCTGTTCGCCCCCTACAACGCCCTGATGTACCTGTTTTCCGGCGTGCCGTCCAAACCCTACCTGGACCGCCAGCGCTTCCCTGAGCTGGACGTGCTGAAGGACAACTGGCAAGACATCCGCGAAGAGGCCATGCGCCTGTTCGATGAAGGCTACATTCGCGCCGCCGAAAAGGACAACGACGCCGGCTTCGGTTCGTTCTTCAAGAAAGGCTGGAAGCGTTTTTACCTGAAGTGGTACGACAAACCGCTGCCTTCGGCCGAAGCCCTGTGCCCGCGCACCGTCGAGCTGGTCAGCAGCATCCCCAACGTCAAGGGCGCGATGTTCGCCCTGTTGCCCGGCGGCAGCCACCTGAACCCGCACCGCGATCCGTTCGCAGGCTCGCTGCGCTATCACCTGGGCCTGTCCACGCCGAATTCCGATGCTTGCCGCATCTACGTCGATGGCGAGGAATACGCCTGGCGTGATGGCGAGGACGTGATGTTCGACGAAACCTACGTGCACTGGGTGAAGAACGAGACCGACGTTACCCGCGTTATCCTGTTCTGCGACATCGAGCGCCCGCTGAGCAGCCCGCTGATGACCCGCATCAACCGCCAGGTCAGTGCTTTCCTCGGCCGCGCCACCGCGCCGCAGAACACCGACGACGAGCGCGTGGGCGGCATCAACCAGGCGTATGCCTGGAGCAAGCGGTTCAGCAATAAAATCAGCACCCACGTGAAGCAGTTCAAGCGCGCCAACCCCAAGGCCTACCGCGTGCTGCGGCCGGTGCTGGCGGTAGTGGTGGCGTATCTGCTGTACCGCTGGTTATTCTGATTTTGTAGGCTGATCGGGCCTCTTCGCGGGACTTGTCCCGCGAAGAATCCCACGCTATATTCCAGTGCATTCACTTCCTCGAAGACCCTGTTCATGCCAGCCATCCCTTCCACTGCACGCTTTGCCCTCGCGCCAGTCGCGGGCATGGTTGTGCGTGGCAGTCAGCAGCCGGTCATGATCAGTCACTACCCACCACCTGTCAGTGGCGTCGTAGGCGGCGTAGCTCCGCCTCCTTGCGTGGTCGTGCTGGGCTGATCGGCTTCTTGCCGACCCGCTTCGCACACGCAACCTACTGAACACGGTCGGCTACTTCCCCTGCTGAAGTTCACGCCCACCGTTCGGCTTTTTGCCCGAATACAGGTGCATACATGTCTGTCTTTTCCAAAACTTCCGTGGCCTCGGCGGCCACTACCAGCCTGTTCGTCTTGCTGTGGAGCAGCGGTGCAATCGTCTCCAAGTTGGGCCTGGCGCATGCCAGCCCGTTCGCCTTCCTGCTGTTGCGTTCGACGCTGGCCTTGGCCGGCCTGTTGTTGATCGGCCCGCTGTTGGGGCTGCGCTGGCCGCGCACCCGTGGGGCGATTCTGCGTGCCTTGGGTACCGGGTGTGTGCTGCTTGGCGCCTATCAGATCTTCTACTTGCTGGCGCTCAACACCCATGTCACCCCTGGCGTCATGGCCACGGTCATGGGGGTACAACCGATCCTTACCGTGGTGCTGATGGAGCGCCAACGCTCCTGGAGCCGTTTGTTCGGGCTGGGTCTGGGGCTGGGCGGCTTGATCATGGTGGTGTACCAGGGCATCAACCTGGGCGGGGTGTCGCTGGCAGGCATGCTGTTTGCCCTGCTGGCGCTGGCCAGCATGACCCTGGGTTCGATCCTGCAAAAGCGCATCACCGACAACCCCATGGGCACGCTGCCGTTGCAGTACCTGGCCGGCTTTGCCATGTGCGCGCTGTTCGCACCGTTGCAACCGCTGCATGTCGAGTGGACCGGCGGCTTTGTCGGCGCGCTGCTGTGGATGGGCCTGGTGGTCTCTTTGTTGGCGACCTTGTTGCTGTACCGGCTGATCGCCAAGGGCAACCTGGTCAATGTCACCAGCCTGTTCTACCTGGTGCCGGCAGTCACTGCTGTGATGGACTTCCTGATCTTCGGCAACCGCCTGGCACCGCTCAGCCTGCTGGGCATGGGGTTGATCGTGGTGGGCCTGCTGTTCGTGTTTCGCAAGCCCGCCGCGCGCCTTGCCCAGGCGTAGGCCCTAGCGGAATTCTTCGGGGATGGTGTGGCGTAATACGCCTTCCTCGAAGTCCAGCAGGCCGGCTTCGCGCTGGGTGAGCAGGTAGTAGAGCAGTGTGTCGAGCGAACGTTGCGTCGGGACCTCGACAGCCAGCATCTTCACGGCCTGCTCGGTTTCGCAGTTGCAGCCGAAGTCCTGTAAGGCCGCACGTACCTGGTCCAGAGTTTCCGGGGGCTTTACCAGCACCCGGAACACCGAGCTGCCGTTGCTGCTGCACAGTGCATCGAACCAGGTTTCGCCGTCTTCTTCACGGGTGGCAATCACATCACCCGGGGCAATGCCGTAGACATGGAAGGGGATGTTGTCGACCGTATAGCCGCCTTCCACAGCCTTGGCCCACAGGCCCTCGACTGAGGCAGGTGGGTAGCCGTTTTCGTCCTGTTCCAGGCGGAACAAGACCTTCTTGTACACGCTGTTCATCGTCTGCCCCGCTTCAGTTGCGCGCCGGGCGCAGCACCAGCCACAGTGCCATGCCAATCAGCAAGCCGCCGTACAGGTGCCCCATGGACAGCGACTCGTCCAGTAGCCACGCCCCCCACAATACACCGAACACTGGGATCAGGAAGGTCACGGTGCTGGCCTTTACCGGTCCGATTTCTTCCAGCAGGCGGAAGTACAGGATGTAGGCGAACGCCGTGCACAACAGCCCCAGGCCCAGCAGCGACAGCCACACCTGCCAGCCGCCCCAGCTGGCGGGTGGCTGGCTCAGCGCGCTCCAGGCGAACAGTGGGCTTAGCAGCAAGGTGGCGCCGAGCATGCTGCCCAGCGCTGACAGGCGGCTGTCCAGGCCGCTGACCCAGCGGCGGGCAAGGAAGCCGGCAAAGCCGTAGCAGGTGGTGGCCGCCAGGCAGGCGAGGGCGCCTTGCACCAGGGCCATGTCCAGCGCCACTGGCCCGGCGCCGCTGAGGATGCCGACGCCAAACAGGCCAAGGAAGATGCCGCACATCTTGGGCAGGGTCATGGGCTCGCGGAAGAACAGCATGCCGATCAGCACGCCCATCAGTGGTGTGGTGGCGTTGAAGATCGCCGAGTAGCCGGCCGGCAATACCTGAGCGGCAACGGAATAGAAGGTGGCCGGGATACCGGAGTTGATCATGCCCAGCACCAGGCAGGCACCCAGCTTGCCCTGGAAGTCCCACCGCACGCGGGCGGCCGCGACGATGCCGATCAACCCCAGGCAGGCAATGGACACACGGAAGAATGCGGTCGGCACCGTGCCCAGCTCGGGGGCGATGATGCGCATGAACAAAAAGCTCGCCCCCCAGACGGCAGCAAGTGTCAGCAGGCGGGCTAGGGCGATGGGGCTCACGGCGGTCTCCGGGTACAGGGCAGGGCGCGAGTGTACGCCAGGGGGCGGGGGGATTCTTGCGCTTTCTTGCGGTGCAATCCTGTCCCGGCCCCTTCGCGGGTGAACCCGCTCCCACAGGTACACCACAAGCTTCAAGTGCCGTGCTTTACCTGTGGGAGCGGGTTTACCCGCGAAGAGGCCGGCACAGGCTCCACACCCTCGATAGTGCGACTAAGCTGTCTATCTCACCCCGCACCGAGGTGTCCTGCATGACCCAGCACTGGCCTGCCGGCGAGATCGCCCGGATGATCCTCGATGGCTTCGACGACTATCGCGAGCATTTCCGCCGCATCACCCTCGGCGCCCGCGAGCGCTTCGAGCAGGCGCGTTGGCAAGACAGCCAGCGGGCAGCCGCCGCTCGGATCAACCTTTACGAACAGAAGGTCGGCGAGGTCAACGGCTGGTTGCGTGATGCGTTCGATGACGAGGTGCTGCTGGAGGTCGAGCAGTGGCCTCTGGTGAAAAGTGCCTACATACGCCTGATCGACCCGCGCCTGGACGATGAATTGTCCGAGACCTGGTACAACTCGTTGTTCTGCAGCCTGTTCAGCCATGACCAGATCAGCGACGGCTGCATGTTCATCCACACCACCCGGCCGTCCATCCGCAGCCACCAGCGTGCCACACAAACCTGTACCTACCGCCCCGATGGCAATCTTCAGGGCCTGCTGCGGACCATTCTTTCCGACTACGCATTCGCCTATGGCGACCTTGAAAGCGACGTGTCGCGCCTTGAAGAGCAACTGCGCGAGTGCCTGCCGGATTGGGTTTGCAAAGACCCGACGCTGGCGGTGGAGCTGTTTTCGCCGGTGCTGTACCGCAACAAGGGTGCCTACCTGGTCGGCCGGCTGTACAACAGCGATGAGCAGTGGCCGCTGGTGATACCGCTGCTGCACCGCGAAGGGCATGGTATCGAGGCCGATGGCCTGATCACGGACGAGGCCGAGGTGTCGATCATCTTTTCCTTCACCCGCTCCTATTTCATGGTCGATGTGCCGGTGCCGGCAGAGTTCGTCAACTTCCTCAAACGCATTTTGCCGGGCAAGCACATTGCCGAGCTGTACACTTCCATCGGTTTCTACAAACACGGCAAGTCGGAGTTCTACCGGGCGCTGATCAACCACCTGGCCGGCAGCGAAGACCGCTTTGTCATGGCGCCTGGGGTGCGCGGTATGGTCATGAGCGTGTTCACCCTGCCGGGCTTCAACACCGTGTTCAAGATCATCAAGGACCGCTTCTCGCCATCGAAAACCGTCGACCGCGCGACGGTGATCGACAAGTACCGGCTGGTGAAAAGCGTCGACCGCGTGGGGCGCCTGGCCGATACCCAGGAGTTTGCCGATTTTCGCTTCCCACAGGGCAAGTTCGCGCCGGAGTGCCTGGCCGAACTGCTGGAGGTGGCGCCGTCGACGGTAATACTGGAGGGTGACACGGTACTGATCCGTCACTGCTGGACCGAGCGGCGCATGACGCCATTGAACCTGTACCTGGAGCATGCCAGCGAAGGCCAGGTGCTGGAGGCGCTGGAGGATTACGGCCTGGCCATCAAGCAGCTGGCGGCGGCAAACATTTTCCCCGGCGACATGTTGCTGAAGAACTTTGGCGTTACCCGCCATGGCCGGGTGGTGTTTTACGACTACGACGAGATCAGCTTCCTGACCGAGGTAAACTTCCGCCATATCCCGCCACCGCGTTACCCGGAGGACGAGATGTCGGGCGAGCCGTGGTATTCGATCGGGCCGCATGACGTGTTCCCCGAAGAGTTTCCGCCGTTCCTGTTTGCCGATATTGGCCAGCGACGGTTGTTCAGCCGCTTGCATGGGGAGTTGTATGACGCGGATTACTGGAAGGGGCTGCAGGCGGCAATTCGCGAGGGGAAGGTGATTGATGTGTTTCCCTACCGGCGCAAGGCCCGGTAATCGTGCTTTACCAGGCCCGGCCTCTTCGCGGGTGAACCCGCTCCCACAGGAACAGCACAGGATTCGACACCAGCGGGGTCATTGTGGGAGCGGGTTTACCCGCGAAGAGGCCGGACCTGGTGTTCGCAATTACCCCTTCAAACACTTCAACTCACTGAAGTCCGTGCGCACCTTGCCCAGCTTTTCTTGCAAGAACCGTCGCTGCTGCGGCGTACTCTGCTGCACCAGGTCCACCAGCAAACTGCGCGCCTGTTGTTCGGTATTTTGAAATGCTGAGCGGTATTCAGGCGTCCACAAGCTTTCCTTGCGTTGCAGCAGCGTCGCCAGGCGTGGCTCGAAGCTGGCGTCGTTGCGCTGGTTCATCGCCAGCAACAATTGCTGCTGCCAGTGGGCGCGGTTGGCGATCCATTCGCGGTTCTGGTCGCCCAGTGCTGCGGACCAGGCCTGCACCCGCTGCTTCTGTGCTGCGGTCAACTCGCCAAACCACGGAGTCAGGCGTTTCTCCATACGTTCGCTACGCCGGGCGACCTGCTTGGGCAGCGGGGTATCCACGTATTTTTTCTGCCGTTCGCTGATGTCCTCGCGGAACGCCTCGCGCATTTCTGCCACCTGGCTGTCGCTCATGCCGCGCAACAGTTCGGTGGCCGACGGGGTGATCTCCTCTGCCACCCGGCCAATCGCCTCACGGGCCTCGCGGGTACGTTGCTGCAGAGCCTGGTCGGTCACCTGGCCATCGGCGACCATGCCGCGTACCCGGTCCAGCCAGTCGATGTAGCCGGGCAGCTGGGTCTTGCAATGCCAGGCCAGGTGTTCGCGCAAGCGGTCGTCGAGCAAGGCCTTCTGCTCGCTGTTCATGTCCAGGTAATCACCCAGCGACCACGGCACCAGGCGGTCCAGGTTGCGGTAGGCCAGGTCGATACGGCTGCAGGCGGCCAGGGCCAGGGCGAAGCCGAGGGTGATAAGCAGGGTTTTGGACAGGCGTGCAGGCATGTGCTGTTCCTTGCAGTGGCGGCCAATCGGTAGAGGTAAGGTTAGCCGCAGGGTTCCATTGCATCGCAGCAATGGCGATTCCCTTCCATTGGCAATCACACTATTATTGCGACTAATTCTTATCCGCATCGTTACAAGGATGATTGCGTGTACAAGGTCCCGCCTGCACCGCACGATGACATGCACTGCCTGTACCGCGACCACAGCGGCTGGCTGCAAGGCTGGCTGCGCCGGCGCCTGGGCGACCGGGAGCGGGCGGCGGACTTGACCCAGGACACCTTCGTGCGGCTGATCGCCAGCACGGTGGCCCACCCGTTGCGTGAGCCACGCAATTTTCTGGCGACGGTGGCCAAGCGGGTGATGGTCGACCATTTGCGCAGGCGCTCGCTTGAGCAGGCCTACCTGGAGGCGTTGGCACTGGAGCCGGAGTTGCTGGAGGTGTCTGCCGAGCAACGGGTGATCCTGCTGGAAACCTTGTTGCAGCTCGATGCCATGCTGGACGGCCTGAACCACAAGGTGCGCCAGGCGCTGTTTCTGTCGCACCTCGAAGGCTTGAGCTATGCCGAAATCGGCGAGCGCCTGGGGGTGTCTGTAAGTTCGGTGACCAAATACATCGCCAAGGCCACCGAACAGTGCCTGCTGTTCGCGCTGGATGCCGAGCTGTGAGCCCGGCGCAGCAACGCCAGGCGCTGCGCGATGCGGCGCAGTGGCATGCCCGCTTGAGTGCCGGGGCGGACTACCCGGCGCTGTATCAGCGTTGGCAGGCGTGGCACCAGGGCGACCCTGTTCATCAGTGGGCCTGGCAGCGGCTGGAGGCCTTTCACGCCGAGCTGTGCAGCGTGCCGGCGACCGTGGCGCAGCGCACGTTGGTGGTGGAACAACCACTGGCAGGCAGGCGTACCGTGCTCAAGGGCCTGGTGCTGGGCCTTGGTGTGTCGGGCCTGGCCTGGACTGGCTACCGGCAGACGCCGCTGTGGCTGGCCGATGTGCGCACGGCCACGGGCGAGCGGCGGCAGCTGCGCCTGGAAGATGGCACCCAGCTCACCCTGAACACGGCCAGTGCCGTGGACATCCGCTACGACCACCACCAGCGCCTGATCATCCTGCGCGCCGGGGAAATCATGGTGACCACAGCCAAGGATGCACGACCTCTCAGTGTGCGCAGCCAGCAGGGCGAGATGCGCGCGTTGGGTACGCGTTTTGTCGTGCGCCAACTGGACGGGCAGACCGAACTGGATGTGCTGGAACACGCTGTTGCCGTGCGCAACCGGGCAGATGCCGAGCCGTTGCGGGTAGAGGCGGGCATGAGCTTGCGCTTCGGGGCTGGGCCATTGCCCGAACCACAGGCGCTCGACCCCAACAGGGACGAGTGGGTGAATGGCCGGCTGGTAATAGACAACTGGCCGCTCGGCCGGGTGCTGGACGAATTGCAGCGTTATCGCCCGGGCTTTATCGAGTGTGCCAGGGAGGTTGCGTACCTGCGCCTTTCCGGGGCCTTCCCGCTGGACGATACGGCGCGGGCGCTGGAGGCGATTGCACAGGCGCTGCCGGTGCGGATCGAGACACGTACCCGGTTCTGGGTGCGGGTGCGGCCTTTAGCCTGAACCTGGGATTGGGGCTGCTGCGCAGCCCTTCGCGGGCGCGCCCGCTCCCACTGGGGGCAAGGCTGTTGCAGTAAATGTGGGAGCGGGCATGCCCGCGAAGGGTCGCAAAGCGACCCCATAGTGCAGGAAACAGTTTTTTAAAATATTTCTCGTTTGCATTGTCGGTTTTCCGGGTTCACACGACCCCTCCTGCAAACCGCCACCACTGGCCTTTGAAGGAGCCCCCCATGCCCCCCCGTGTTACCCGCCACAGCTACGTGATCTGGTCTATGGCGTGGTTGAGGCAGACCTGAGCGACACTACGGTTGGCCGCTTCAGCATTGATCGCCAGAAGTATCGGGCCGATGGGGGACCGGGCGTTCCCATGCTGTTCAGTAACGGACAGCCTACTGATTTTTCTCGCTCAAAAAGCTCTGGCGCACGCTGGATGTACGACGAAATAGAGACCACCAATTACACGTTCGGTCTTGAGCAAGAACTGGCCAATGACTGGCAGTTCAAGATCGCTGCCAACTACATGGATGTGGACCGCGATACCGATTCCGCCTATTTGCGTACGACAACAAACGTTGCCTATATCAACCAGGCAACCGGTGCTGTACCGATCATCCCGGCCAGGGCCAAGGCCACTCAGACCCAGAAAGGTGTCGACGTGACGCTTCAAGGTCCATTTGAGCTGCTGGGGCAGCGCCATGAATTGATCATGGGTTACAACTTCCAGGATTACGAAAACCAGCACGACGAATCCGATGCGCCTTCTACAACAATTGACTATTACAACTGGAATAACCAGATGTCGAGGCCTGCTGACAACAGCTACGTGCCTTTTCTGGATTACAACGTCGCTAGCCGGCAGAGCGGGTACTACCTCGCAGGCAGATTCAACGTTACTGAAGACTTGCACTTAATTCTCGGAGCTCGTGTTTCCAAGTACAACTACGATTATTCGCTCAACGTGCTGACAAGTACCACTCGGACGCCACCAACCAAGATACGCGAAAATGGCGTTGTCACCCCTTATGCTGGCATCGTCTACGACCTCACGGATGAGCAGTCTGTCTATGCCAGTTACACCGACATCTTCAAGCCGCAGTCTTCGGAAGATGTTTCCGGGCAGACCCTCGAACCTGTAGTTGGCAAAAACTACGAGCTGGGCTGGAAAGGTGAGTTTTATGGCGGGCGCTTGAATGCCAATGCGGCGGTGTACTTCATTCAGCGCGATAATTTCGCAGTCGTAGATGGCACCAACGAGACACCTAATCATACTCAAGCCTATCGGGCCATTGATGGTGCGGAAACCAAGGGCATTGACCTTGAATTGGCTGGTGAAGTACTACCGGGTTGGAACATCCAGACAGGCTACAGCCATTCACGCACAGAAGATTCCGATGGCAATCGTCAGAATACTCAGCTCCCCATGTACACCTTCCGTTTGTGGACAACTTACCGCCTGCAGGGTGACTGGAACAAACTGACCATTGGCGGTGGCGCAAGCTGGAATTCGAGTTCGTCGCTGTCGTATGTGCGCTTGAACACGCGGGTGACGCAAGATGACTATACGGTTGCCAGCCTGATGGCCCGCTATCAGATCAATGACAACTTGTCGGCCACGCTCAACGTGAACAACCTGTTCGATGAGAAGTACTACGCAGGCATGGCCGGTAGCTACGCCCACTACGGTGCCCCGCGTAACACCATGCTGAACCTGCGCTACGATTTCTGATCCATCGCCCCGAAAGCTCAAGCACAAAGGGGCAACCGTCCGGAAGCTTTGACACCACCCCGTGTCTGTCTGGAAAATAGCCCCCTTGTCTTGAGGATCATCAGAAATGGCTCTGCTTGGGCGTTACAACAGTTTGCAAATCGTGAAGCACGTGGACTTCGGCCTGTACCTGGACGGCGGCGCCGATGGCGAGATCCTGCTGCCGGGGCGCTACATCCCGAAAAACGCCGAAACCGAGGTGGATGACTGGCTGAACGTATTCATCTACCTGGACAGCGAAGATCAGCTGATCGCCACCACCGAAAAGCCCAAGGTGCAGGTGGGTGAGTTTGCCAGCCTCAAGGTCAAGGACATCAACGGTGCCGGCATCTTCCTGGACTGGGGCCTGCCCAAGGACCTGCTGATGCCGTACTCGGAAGAGGCACGGCAGCTGAAGATCGGCGATTACTGCGTGGTGCACGTCTACCTCGACAAGCGCACCCGCCGCATCACCGCCACGTCACGCCTGGACCGTTACCTCGACGTCACCCCGGCCGACTACAAAGTCGGGCAACCGGTCGAGTTGCTGGTGGCCGGCGAAACGCCGATGGGCTTCAAGGCCATCATCAACAACCGTCACTGGGGCCTGATCCACAAGAACGAGGTGTTCAAGTTCCTGCGTTCGGGCATGCATGAGAAGGGCTTCATCAAGGAAGTGCGCCACGACGGCAAGATCGCCCTGAGCCTGCAACCGGTAGGTGCGGCCCTGGCCGACAGCCTGCAAGAGCAGATCATGGCGCGCCTGGAGGCTGAAGGTGGGGTGTTGGGCGTGTGCGACAAGAGCGACCCGGCCCTGATCAGCAAGCTGTTCAACGTCAGCAAGGGCAACTTCAAGAAGGCCATCGGCGCGTTGTTCAAGCAGGGCCTGATCGTCATCCATGACGATCGTATCGAAAAGGCCTGACGGCCTTACGGCTGTACGAAGTTGCGGAAGTCCAGCTGCTCGCCACCCGGACGGGTGTCGCGCAGCAGCGAGTCGCGGTCGGCGCTGAGGGCCAGGCTGATGGTGGAGCGCCGCTTGCCGGGCTTGCGCACTTCCATCTGCTCCAGGTGAGCCTTGAGGAAGTTGGTGGGCACTTTCAGGTGCTGCAGCTCATCGCTCTCTGGCGTGTGCAGCAGCAGGTTGACCCAGTCGGCCTGGCCCTTGCCCAGCAGCTTCACGGGCACTTCGAACCACCACAGGTTGCGTTTGTTGTCCAGGATGGCGAACAGGGTGTTGCTGCTGTTCAGCACCGGCTTGGCCAATGCTTCGTTGCGCCGGGCGATGGCGGCGGGTTTGTCGAGTTTCATGCAGGTTCCTGCGGGTTGACGCTATGAAGGCCTGCATTGTGAGGGGTGGCACGGGGCGGGGCAAGGTTTGATGAAGACCTTTGCGTTGGGGCTGACGCGGTCAGTGTAGGAGCGGCCTTGTGCCGCGAAAGGGCCGCGGAGCGGCCCCGGCAATATTGGCTCGGATGCTAGAACCTTGGGGCTGCTTTGCAGCCCCTTCGCGGCACAAGGCCGCTCCTACAACGGCCGTATTAACCGATGAGGGTCGGTGTTGTTAGCGCCGAACAGGTTGGCTCAACTCGGAGGTTGCCCCATCGGCAGTGGTCACGGTCGCGGTAAAGCTGCGCAACCCGCCGATGTTCTCCAGCACTTGTGCGAACCGGGCTTGCCCCTGCTTGTCACTGTTCACCAGCACCTTCCCGAGGTACTGCTCCGCCTCGCTGCCATCGGCCTCGGCATTGCCAAAGAACTCCACCCGCAGCAGGCTCGACTCCGGCCCCTGTACTTCACCGCGCAACACATTGCCTTCCAGCGCAATCAGCCTTGGCGCCTGCTGGTTATGGTTGGGCAGCGGCTGGCAAGGCTTGGGCTCGCCGTTGGCATTGCAGATGATCGCCTGGTCTTTCTTCGGCAAGTCGGCGCCCACCCCGCGCGAACCTACATACAGCGCATGCGCCTGCGCAGGCACGCCAAACACGATGGCGCCGGTGCGTTGGCCCGGCACGCACGAACCGCCCGCTTCACAGCGGCGGATATCCTGGCTGTTACCCCAGATGCGGTTGCCGCTCAGGCGCGTGGCGGTAGCATCCGGTTCCGGGCGCAGTGCAACGCCGATGCGGTTGCCGTGGATCAGGTTGCCGTCGAGGATGTTGCCCTCGCCGGTGACGCTGACGCCGATCGAGTTGCCGCTGAAGGTGTTGGCCGCCAGGTAGTTGCGCTTGCCCCAGTTGATCTGCAGGCCGTCGGAGTAGTTCTCGAAGCGGTTGCGCACCACGCTGTTGTCGTTGCCCAGCAGAATCTCGATACCCTGCGAGGGTTCGGGGTTGGCCGCCGTGGAGCGGAACAGGTTGTCGGCCACCAGGTTGAATGCCGCTCCGCGGGTCAGCTCCAGGCCGTCGCCATTGTCGATCAGTTGGTTGCGCAGCACCTTGTTGTTGTTCGTGGTGGTGGCGGTGGGGTTACCCGCGCCGTCGTCACCGGTCAGCATGATGCCCGCGCCACCTTTGTTGGCGACGATGCGGTTGTCTTCGATCACGTTGCCGCTGGCGCGGTTGACCAGGATGCCGATGCAGAAGTTGCGCACTTCCAGGCCGCTCAGGTGCACGCCCTGGGTGTCGCGCAGCACCAGCCCGGGGTTGGTGGTGGTGCGCACGTTGGTGCCGAACTGGCCGGGCAGGGCGCCGGGGCAGGTACGTACGCCCTGGTCCTTGATGTAGGCCGAACCGTCGATGGCGATGTATTGGCCATCGCGGGCCCAAGGCAGGCCGGTGATGCGCACCGGGCCCTTGATTTCCGGCAGCGCACGGCTGGGGCGGATCACGTAGGGCGGCTTGCCGACGGCGGCAATGTCGATGCTGTAGTGGCCGGGGTTCTGGTTACTGGTTTCGATGGCCCAGCGCAGCGAGCCCGGTTGGTCGTCGTCAGCGTAGCGCTCGACACGCAGGGTTTCGGGGTTGGCCGGTGCGGCGGCCAGGGCGGGCAGGGGGAGCAGTGGCAGCAAGGCCACCAGCGCAGGCATCAGACGCATGGGTGCGGGTATCCGGAAAACATTGTTTTTATCGAGTGTCAGCCTGCTCTGGGCGGACGTTTGCGGGCATTTTAGGGCAGCGATGCCAGCTGCGTAGGTGCGCCGGGGTGATTTGGTGCGGTATTCGCCCGCAGTTTTACCGCTCGGCTTGTGACTGGAAAATCCGTTGAAACTCCCGGCGAGGGTAGTGGGTCCACCTTCTGTCGACACGGTTCACGTGTCTCCATTTGCAGGAGTTTTGCCATGAGCGGTACTAAAGACAAAGCGAAAGGTCTGGCCAACGAAGCAATCGGCAACGTGAAACAGGGTGTTGGCAAGGTGACCGACAACGACAAGCTGCGCGCCGAAGGCAAGGCGCAGGAGCTTAAAGGCGAGGCGCAGCAGGTCAAGGGCGATGTAAAGGATGCAGTGAAGAAGCCTTGATTTGAGGCAACCTGAACCGGCCTCTTCGCGGGCACGCCCGCTCCCACAAGTACCTGACTGTGGGAGCGGGCGTGCTCGCGAAGAGGCTGATACAGGCTTACACAATTTTGATGCATTGGCCGGGAGCAGCACAGCAGCGGTATGGTCTATTAGACTTGTCTGTTGAATCGATCGAGCGGCGAAAGGAGACGCTATGATTTTTTCCGCCCTGCAGGGCCTGCCCTTGCATCGCGTGCTGGTTCGTACCGTCAAGGAATTTCTTGATGACGAGATGTCCACCTACGCCTCCGCGCTGGCTTACCAGGCGCTGTTCTCGCTGTTCCCTTTCTTGCTGTTCCTCATTGCCCTGATTGGTTTCCTGCATTTGCCGGACTTCTTTTCGTGGCTGCGCCTGCAATCGGAACTGGTGCTGCCACCTCAGGCACTGGAACAGGTCAACCCGGTGATCGACCAGTTGCAGCAGTCCAAGGGCGGGCTGTTGTCGGTGGGTATCGTGATTGCCTTGTGGACCGCGTCGGCTGGCGTGCGCCTGATGATGAGCGCGATGAACGCTGCTTACGATGTGCCCGAAGGCCGCCCGGTGTGGAAGCGTATCCCGCTTTCCATTTTCTACACCATCGGCCTGGCTGGCATGCTGTTGGCGGCCGCAGCGCTGATGGTGCTGGGCCCGCAGGTGATGGAATGGATCGCCGCCCAGATCGGCATGCAGGAGTTCATTGTCACGCTTTGGACCATTCTGCGCTGGCCGGTGATCATCATATTGCTGATGGTGGCGGTGGCCCTGATCTACTACGTGATGCCTGACGTAAAACAGAAGTTTCGCTTCATCACCCCCGGCTCGGTGCTGGCGGTGGTGGTGTGGATCGTGGCGTCACTGGGCTTTGCCTACTACGTGAAAACCTTCGCCGACTACAACGCCATGTACGGCAGCATTGGTGCAATCATCGTGCTGTTGCTGTATTTCTATATTTCCGCCGCCGTGTTGCTGCTGGGCGCGGAGATGAATGCGGTGATCGAGCACATGTCGAGCGAGGGCAAGAACCCTGGCGAGAAGGATTTCGAAGGGCACAAGGCCCCGGAAACCATCACCGTGCTGGGCCATGAACACCCGCAACCGAGCCAGCACCAACCTTCCGAGCCGAACCCCAGATGATCCGTGACATTTTAAAGATGGGCGACGAACGCCTGCTGCGCATCGCCCCGCCAGTGCCCGAGCACATGCTCGGTACTGCCGAACTGCAGCAATTGATCGACGACATGTTCGAAACCATGCGCCATGTGGGCGGCGTAGGCCTGGCCGCGCCACAGATTGGTATCGACCTGCAGTTGGTGATTTTCGGCTTCGAGCGCAGCGAGCGCTACCCGGATGCCGAAGCGGTGCCGCAGACCATTTTGATCAACCCGGTCATCACGCCGATGTCCACTGAAGTGGAGGACGGCTGGGAAGGTTGCCTGTCGGTACCGGGCCTGCGGGGTGTGGTGCCACGCTTCAAGCATATCTGCTACGAAGGGGTCGACCCCCAGGGCAGCCCGATCAACCGCTTTGCCGACGGCTTTCATGCGCGGGTCGTGCAGCATGAGTGCGACCACCTGATCGGCCGGCTGTACCCGTCGCGTATTCAGGACTTTGCCAAGTTCGGCTACACCGAGGTGCTGTTCCCCGGGCTTGAGCTCAGCGACGACTGACCCCGCTGTAGCGCTATCAGGCGTTTGCTACGCTGGTAGCGCTGTAGGCGACCGGCCAGGGTTTGGGGCAGTTGCACGGCCATGTGGAAACCCAGGCGCGCATAAAACGGCACCAGGTCCGGGTGGCAGAACAGCCAGGTTGGTCCCTTTTCCTGTTCCAGCGCCGCCTCGATCAATTGCCCGGCCACGCCTTGGCCACGCTGCTGCGGGTCCACGAACAGTCCCGTCAACCAAAAGCCTTCACCCACCCCACTCAGGCTCAAGCCTGCAACGATGCCCGGGGCCCTTGCCACCCACAGTTCAGCGTCGCCCGCAGCCCGCATGCGCGAGCCCTGTTGGCGGTAAAAGTGGTCCAGCAGCCGGCGTTCTGTGGCCGAGAGTTTCGAGCAGTGAATATTTTTTAATGAGATGGCGGGTCCTGCCCTGAAAGCTCGCCAAAGGCTCTGGCGTGAGATTTTGCGGCCAATTTGACGCAGATTGTTGCAAATACGGCAAGGGTGAATATCCGACTTCAGGGTTCAACTATTGCGAACCGGGAGTAAAATTTTACTCATCCCCCCTGGCAGTACGAAGCGGGATCGGTACTTCGTGCCATCTTCACCGTAGATGGCAACTTCTCCGCGCCATTGACGGCATCAGAAGTCAATCGATCAGCTTGAATGCTCAAAAGGCAAACCCACATGAAACCATTACTGATTCTTGCATTGGTCGGTCTGTCCTCGTTCGCCCTTGCCGACGAGGCCCAACCTGTCTCCAGCCAGCCTGTGGCACAGCAGTACGACTACACCATGAACCTGGACATCAAACGGGTGATCAACCTCTCGACCATCCCCAATGTCTGCGAAGTGGTGCCTGCGACCATGACCTACGAAGACCACCAGGGCCAGGTGCACACCATCCAGTATCGGGCCATGGGTGAGGGTTGTCAGCAGGGTTGATCGGGCCTTGTCAAAGATTGATGGCTCTCTTGCTTCCCCAGGCTAGAGGGCCATCAGCGGTCTTACAGCTCGGCAATGTAAAATCCTGAATGAATATCGAGGAAAAAGTGCTATCTTAATTTGATAGCATTTTTCGATGAACACTCGATACCGCAAAATTCTCGACGCAATTTTCCGAACGCCGACAACGGCGTCGTTGGCTTTTTCCGAAATTGAGGCATTGATACTCCATCTCGGTGGCCAGGTGCAGGAGCGGCAAGGCTCAAGGGTCAAGCTGCTGCTTGGTGAGCACTGCTGGAGGTGTCACCGGCCTCATCCAGGTAAAGAAGCCAAGCGGTATCAGATTGAAGAAGCTCGCGAATTTCTATTACGGGCAGGGGTCAGGACATGAGTTGCATGCGCTACAAAGGCTACGCCGCTCGTATCGAGTACGACGAGCGTGATGACATTTTCGTCGGCCGTGTGCTCGGTATGCGAGACATCATCAGTTTTCACGCAAGGTCGGTGCCCGAATTGCATGAAGCGTTCCGCGATGCACTGGAGGATTACCTGGCCGATTGTGCAGAGCAGGGCATTACTCCGGAGAAGCCTGCTTCGGGTAAGGTCATGCTGAGAATTCGGCCTGAGGTTCATGCTGCGGCGAGTGTCGCTGCCCGTGCTGCCGGTAAAAGCCTGAATCAGTGGGCTGATGAGGTATTTGAACAAGCCGCGATGGCCTGAGCCACGCTGCTCTAACGCAGCGCATAGGTAATATCCTGCCGTCACTGAACAGAATAGTTACCAAGGCCTGTCGATTCCTCCGCTCTCCGTTCGACCATAGGTGAAGGCACGCCGCACTGCGTGTCAAAACCTTACGTACTGTCGGAGGCACCCCGATGAGCACCGCAGCCGAAACCGAGATCCGCCAACTGATCGAACGCTGGATGCAGGCCGTGCGCGATCGTGACATCCCCAATATCACCGCCCCCTATGCCGATGACATCGTTGCCTTCGATGCCATCCAGGCCCTGCAATTCAAAGGCAAAGCCGCCTACACGGCGCACTGGGAAATGTGCATGGGCATGTGCACCGGCCCCATGGTCTTCGAACTGGCCGAACTCACCGTACATGCCGCGGGCGACCTGGCCCTGGCCCACTGGCTGAACCGCTGCGGCCCGGGCGACGACGAAAGCCAGTGCGGCTTCATGCGCGCCACCGTGGGCTATCGTCGGAAAGGTGACCAGTGGCAGGTGATCCACGAACACTGGTCGGCGCCTTTTGACATGGAAACGCAAAAAGCCCTGTTCGATCTCAAGCCCTGAGCCGTTATCGCCAAACGCACTTTGCCGATGCCCTGGAGGCGATCATGAAATACCTGTGCCTGGTCTATTGTGACGAGGGGCTGCTGCATAGCCTGCTCGACAGCCCGGAAGACGCCGAATGCATGGCCTACGCCGAAGCCGTGCATGGCTCTGGGCGAATGCTGGCGGCCGAGGCGCTCAAGCCTGTGCAAACCGCCACCACGGTGCGGGTGCGTAACGGGCACATGAGCCTAACCGACGGCCCGTTTGCCGAAACCAAGGAGCAACTCGCCGGCTTCTATCTGGTGGAAGCCCGCGACCTGAACGAAGCGCTGAACATCGCCAAGGGCATCCCGGCGGCACGGGTCGGCAGTGTCGAGGTGCGACCGGTGCGCGAACTGCAACCCTGACAGCTACGGAGAACCATCAGCATGAGCCTTGCACACCCCGCGCAAGCACAACACGAGTTGTCCATCAGCCGCCTGATCGACGCACCGCCGGCCAAGGTGTTTCGCGCCTGGACCGAACCCCAGTGGCTGATGCAGTGGTGGGGGCCGCAGGGCATGACCACCCCGGAGTGCGAGATGCAGTTGTGGGTTGGGGGGGTATTCCGCACCCTGATGCGGGCGCCGGATGGTAGTGAATACCCGACCCAGGGCGTTTTTCTGGAAATTGCCGCGCCGCGCCGGCTGGTGTTCACCGATGCCTTTGGCCCCGGTTGGGTGCCGTCGGACAAGGCCTTCATGACTGCCGTCATCAGCTTTGACGAGGAGCAGGGCAAAACCCGCTATACCGCCCGCGCCTGGCACTGGAATGCCGCTGACTGCCGGGCCCATGAGGAAATGGGCTTCTACCAGGGCTGGGGAGAAAGCCTGGACCGCCTGGTGGAGGTGGTGACCCAGCGGATGCCCGACTGATGACGGCACTGGCGCAGGTGCGTGCCGAAGTCGAGGCCGTGTACCGGCGGGATTCGCGACGCATCCTGGCGACGTTGATCCGCCTGCTGGGTGATTTCGACCTGGCAGAGGAGGCCATGCATGATGCCTTCTTCATCGCCGTCGAGCGCTGGCAGCGCGATGGTATCCCCGATAGCCCACGGGCCTGGCTGGTTTCCACCGGGCGTTTCAAGGCCATCGATGCGTTGCGCCGACGGGCCCGTTTCGACCGCTCTCAGGCAGACCTGAGCATGCTGCTCGACGGCCAGGCACACGACCCCAGTGAAGAAGAGTTGTTGGCGGATGACCGATTGCGGCTGATCTTCACCTGCTGCCACCCGGCGCTGTCAGCCGATGCCCAGGTGCCGCTGACCCTGCGCGAAGTCTGCGACCTGACCACCGAGCAGATTGCCCGCGCCTTCCTGCAAAGCCCGGCCACCATCGCCCAGCGCATCGTCCGCGCCAAAGCCAAGATCCGCGACGCTGGCATCCCGTATCAGGTGCCGGAACTGAACGAGCTGCCCGAGCGCCTGGAGAGCGTGTTGCGGGTGATCTACCTGGTATTCAACGAAGGCTATTCGGCGTCCTCGGGCGAGTCACTGCTGCAGCAGGAACTGAGCGATGAAGCCATTCGCCTGGCGCGGCTGCTGGTGCAATTGTTGCCTGATGCGGAGGCGATCGGCCTGCTGGCCTTGATGCTGCTGCAGGCGTCCCGGCAGCAGGCGCGAACCGATGCCCACGGCAACCTGGTGGTGCTGGAACAGCAGGACCGCAGCCTGTGGGACCGGAAACGCATTGACGAGGGCTGCGAGCTGGTGCGCCAGGCCCTGCAAAGCCGGGCATTTGGCGCCTACACCGTACAGGCGGCGATCGCTGCGGTGCACGCTGAAGCAGCTACGGCACAAGAGACTGACTGGACGGAGATTGTCGGGCTGTATGACGTGTTGCAGCGGCACTGGCCGTCAGCGGTGGTGGAGCTGAACCGGGCGGTGGCGCTGGCGAAGCGGGACGGGCCGGAAGTTGGCCTGCGGGAGGTCGAAGGGATACTGGCGCGGGGGGAACTGCTGGACTATCACCTGGCGCATGCGGCGCGGGCCGAGCTGCATTATCAGCTGGGGCAGGTGGAGGAGGCGCGTGCGGCGTGGCGGCAGGCGCTGGCGCTAACCCGGCAGGCGCCGGAGCGGCGGCATATCGAACAGCGGTTGAAAGTCATCGAGTGATGTCGGCTGCGCTGGCCTTTTCGCGGGTAAACCCGCTCCCACAGGATCAGCACAGATTGAGCATTGTGCTGTACTTGTGGGAGCGGGTTTACCCGCGAAGAGGCCGGTGCGATCTACATCAATCTTCAGCTGGCGACGAAATTCGGCGGCGACACCAGCTCGACTGTCTGCTGCTTGCGCGGCGCCAGGATCTCGGCCTCACCCTGCACCACCAGCTCATTGTTCTGGTTGTACACATTGGTGGCGATGCGCACCTTGAACTTGGGCAGCTTCTCGAGAATCTCCAGGCGCACGGTCAGGGTGTCGCCAATTTTCACCGGCTTCTGGAAGCTCATCTGCTGGCCCAGGTAGATGGTGCCAGGGCCAGGCAGGGTGCAGGCCACTGCAGCACTGATCAGCGCGCCGCTGAACATGCCATGGGCAATACGCTCGCGGAACATGCTCTTGGCGGCAAACTCGGCATCCAGGTGAACCGGGTTGTGGTCACCGGACATCGCAGCAAACAGCTGGATGTCGCGTTCTTCAACGGACTTCTTGTACTCGGCCGTCTGGCCAACTTCGAGGGCTTCGTAAGGCGTGTTGGTGACCTGGGACATCGGTGCTTCCTTAAGCGTTGGGCGAGGGCGGCTATCATTCACTGCGCACAGGGCGGCCAAGGGCCAGCGCCTGTTCAAGCCAGCCGAGAATATCGGCGGTGACCTCGTCACGGTTGGTTTCGTTGAGTACTTCGTGCCGCGCCTCAGGATAGACGCGCAGCTGTACATGTCGATTGCCGGTCGCGCGCAGAGCGTCGGCCAAATGGGTGAGACGCTTGCCGGCACTGACCGGATCACATTCACCACCGATTACCAGCATGGGCAGGTTCGGATCGATCTGCGCGAGGTTACTCGGCTGGCTGATTTGCGCCAAGCCTTGGAGCAGGTCGAGCCACAGCTGGTTGCTGCAGCGAAAGCCGCACAACGGGTCGCTGACGTACAGGTCGACCTCGGCTGGGTCGCGGCTAAGCCAGTCGAACGCCGTGCGGTTGGGCTTGAACGCTTTGTTGAACGAACCGAACGACAACCATTCGATCAGCGCACTCTTGCCCTGCGGCCCCTGGCGCCAGGCCTCCAGCCTGGCAATCAGCCGCGCCACGCGATACAGCGCCGCCGGTTGGTAGTTGGAGCCACTGAGAATCGCCCCGTGAAGGCTGGCGCTGTGGTGCAGCAGGTAAGCCTGGGCGATGTAGCTGCCCATGCTGTGGCCGAACAGAAACAACGGTGTGCCCGGGAACTGCTGCCCGATGTGCTGGGCCAGCAGCCCAAGGTCGTTGACTACGGCATTCCAGCCATGATGGCGGGCGAACAGGCCGAGGCTGCCCAGCTCGGCGGTGCGCCCGTGGCCGCGCTGGTCGGCAGCGAACAGGGCAAAGCCTGCCTCGCTCAGGGCACGGCCCAGGCGCTGGTAGCGCCCGGCATGCTCGGCCATGCCATGGGCCAGCAGCACCACGGCTTTTACCGGTGTGGCCGGCAGCCATTGGTGCACGTGCAGGCTGCAGTGCTCGCTGGCGGGTAGCCAGAAGGCGTCGTGGGGCATGGCGGGTCCTTGTGCGCGCGGTTCCCGAACAGTGTATGCACAACCGGCCGGATTGCAGGAAGGGCACAAATAAGATTCACAATGTTAATGGCGGCACTTGGCGTATATGCCGCCTTGGGCTTACCTGCTAACGTCGGATCAACGCCTTTTCGCCAGCAGGCGATCAGGTAAAGGACTAAAGGACGCAGTGCAGGTCCAGGCAGAGGAACAATAATAAATGCAAGCCGACTTCTGGAATGACAAGCGCCCGGCGGGCGTGCCTTCCACCATCGACATCAATGCCTACACCTCGGTCGTCGAGGTGTTCGAGCGCTCCTGCAAGCGCTTTGCCGACCGCCCGGCGTTCAGCAACCTGGGCGTGACCCTGACCTACGCGGAGCTGGAGCGACATTCGGCAGCATTTGCTGCCTGGTTGCAGCAGCACACCGACCTCAAGCCGGGCGACCGCATCGCGGTGCAGATGCCCAACGTGCTGCAATACCCGATCGCCGTCTTTGGTGCCATGCGCGCCGGCTTGATCGTGGTCAACACCAACCCGCTGTACACCGAGCGCGAAATGCGCCACCAGTTCAAGGACAGTGGCGCACGTGCGCTGGTGTACCTGAACATGTTTGGCAAGCGTGTGCAGGAGGTGCTGCCCGATACTGGCATCGAGTACCTGATCGAGGCGAAGATGGGCGACCTGTTGCCCGCCGCCAAGGGCTGGCTGATCAACACCGTGGTCGACAAGCTGAAGAAGATGGTACCGGCCTACCAGCTGCCCCAGGCGATATCGTTCAAGCAGGTGCTGCGCCAAGGCCGCGAGCAGTCGCCCAAACCGGTGCCGTTGAGCCTGGACGACATTGCCGTGCTGCAGTACACCGGCGGCACCACTGGCCTGGCCAAGGGCGCCATGCTCACCCATGGCAACCTGGTGGCCAACATGTTGCAGGTGCTCGCCTGCTTCTCGCAGCACGGCCCCGACGGGCAGAAGCTGCTCAAGGACGGCCAGGAGGTGATGATCGCGCCGCTGCCGCTGTACCACATCTATGCCTTCACTGCGAACTGCATGTGCATGATGGTCACCGGCAACCACAACGTCCTGATCACCAACCCACGTGACATCCCCGGCTTCATCAAGGAGCTGGGCAAGTGGCGTTTCTCGGCGCTGTTGGGGCTGAACACCCTGTTTGTCGCGCTGATGGACCACCCCGGTTTCCGCCAGCTGGATTTCTCGGCGCTGAAGGTCACCAACTCCGGCGGCACGGCGCTGGTCAAGGCCACTGCCGAACGCTGGGAGGCCCTTACCGGGTGCCGCATTGTCGAAGGCTACGGCCTGACAGAAACCTCGCCGGTGGCCAGCACCAACCCCTATGGCCAGCTGGCGCGCCTGGGCACCGTGGGCATCCCGGTGGCGGGTACCGCGTTCAAGGTTATCGACGATGACGGCAACGAATTGCCGCTGGGCGAGCGGGGCGAGTTGTGCATCAAGGGCCCGCAGGTGATGAAGGGTTACTGGCAGCAGCCTGAGGCCACTGCTCAAGCGCTGGATGCGGACGGCTGGTTCAAGACCGGGGATATCGCGGTGATCGACCCGGACGGTTTCACCCGCATCGTCGACCGCAAGAAGGACATGATTATCGTCTCGGGCTTCAACGTGTACCCCAACGAGATCGAGGACGTGGTGATGGGCCACCCCAAGGTTGCCAACTGTGCAGCCATCGGCGTGCCGGACGAGCGCTCAGGCGAGGCGGTGAAGCTGTTTGTGGTGCCGCGCGAGGGCGGGGTGAGCGTGGATGAGCTCAAGGCCTACTGCAAAGCCAACTTCACCGGCTACAAGGTACCCAAGCACATCGTGCTGCGTGATTCGTTGCCGATGACGCCGGTGGGCAAGATCCTGCGGCGGGAGTTGCGGGACATAGCTTGAGTCTATGTTGGCTGTTTCGCGGGTGAACCCGCTCCCACAGGTACTGCACAGCCTCCAAGCTTTGTGCGGTCCCCTGTGGCAGCGGGTTCACCCGCGAATGCCTTGAAGGTGGTCTAACAGGCCTGTTTCAGCCTGATCTGCGACATTTTGGTTAAAAACTCTAAAAATGACCTGTATTGTTCATTGAGTCATTTTTGTGACTGCAAGGCCTGTTTTGGCCTCTAGGCGACCCCAGGCAAAGCTGTTACTCTCGGCCCGCTTTCAGACGATCCGGTTTGCAACGAACCGCCGTCTCATATCAATAATAAGCGCATCGACGCGCCAATCGAACTTCGCTGTTGCTGAAGGAGTGGGCTTCCATGATCGAAAATTTTTGGAAGGATAAGTACCCAGCCGGGATTACGGCGGAAATCAATCCTGACGAATTCCCCAATATCCAGGCAGTACTCAAGCAATCCTGCCAACGCTTTGCCGACAAACCGGCCTTTAGCAACCTGGGCAAGACTATCACTTATGGCGAGCTGTATGCGCTGTCGGGGGCGTTTGCCGCCTGGCTGCAGCAGCATACCGACCTCAAGCCCGGTGACCGCATTGCCGTGCAACTGCCCAACGTCATGCAATACCCGGTCGCGGTCTTCGGTGCCATGCGTGCCGGGTTGATCGTGGTCAACACCAACCCGCTGTATACCGCGCGGGAGATGGAACACCAGTTCAACGACTCCGGCGCCAAGGCCTTGGTGTGCCTGGCGAACATGGCTCACCTGGCCGAGAAGGTGGTACCCAAGACTCAGGTCAGGCACGTCATCGTCACCGAAGTGGCCGACCTGCTGCCGCCGCTCAAACGCCTGCTGATCAATAGCGTGATCAAGTACGTGAAGAAGATGGTGCCGGCCTACAGCCTGCCGCAGGCCGTGCGCTTCAACGACGCCCTGGCCCTGGGCAAGGGCCAGCCGGTGACCGAGGCCAACCCGCAGGCCAACGACGTGGCCGTGCTGCAGTACACCGGTGGCACCACCGGCGTGGCCAAGGGCGCTATGCTGACCCACCGCAACCTGGTGGCCAACATGCTGCAGTGCCGTGCACTGATGGGCTCTAACCTGCATGAAGGCTGCGAAATCCTCATCACCCCGCTGCCGCTGTACCACATCTACGCCTTCACCTTCCATTGCATGGCGATGATGCTGATCGGCAACCACAACGTGCTTATCAGCAACCCGCGTGACCTGCCGGCCATGGTCAAGGAACTGGGCAAGTGGAAGTTCAGCGGCTTTGTCGGCCTTAACACCCTGTTCGTTGCCCTGTGCAACAACGAGGCGTTCCGTGCGCTGGACTTCTCGTCGTTGAAAATCACCCTGTCGGGCGGCATGGCCCTGCAATTGAGCGTGGCCGAGCGCTGGAAGGCCGTTACCGGCTGCGCCATATGCGAAGGGTACGGTATGACCGAAACCAGCCCGGTGGCAGCGGTGAACCCAGCAGAAGCGAACCAGGTGGGTACCATTGGCATTCCGGTGCCATCGACCTTGTGCAAGATCATCGACGACGCCGGCAACGAGCTACCGCTGGGCGAGGTGGGCGAGTTGTGCGTCAAGGGCCCGCAGGTGATGAAGGGCTACTGGCAGCGCGAAGACGCCACCGCCGAGATCCTCGACAGCGAAGGCTGGTTGAAGACCGGCGATATCGCCCTGATCCAGGCCGACGGTTACATGCGCATCGTAGACCGCAAGAAGGACATGATCCTGGTCTCGGGCTTCAACGTGTACCCTAACGAGCTGGAAGACGTGTTGGCGGCCTTGCCAGGTGTGCTGCAGTGCGCAGCCATTGGTGTGCCGGACGAGAAGTCGGGTGAAGTGATCAAGGTGTTCATCGTGGTCAAGCCGGGCATGACCGTGACCAAGGAGCAGGTGATGGAGCACATGCGTGCCAACGTTACCGGCTACAAGGTGCCGCGCCTGATCGAGTTCCGCGATTCGTTGCCGACCACCAACGTGGGCAAGATCCTGCGCCGCGAGCTGCGCGATGAAGAGCTCAAGAAGCAGGGCTTGAAGAAGATCGCCTGACGCCCCGCCAGCGCGGTCCCTGTAGGAGCAGCCTTGTGCTGCGAAAGGGCCGCGAAGCGGCCCCAGCAATTTCAGCATTCCGGCTGAGACCCTGGGGCCGCTTTGCGGCCCTTTCGCGGCACAAGGCCGCTCCTACAGAGGTTGCACCGCTTTCAGGCTCAGCGCAGTTTTTCCAGCATCTGGTAGTACCACATCCCCGCCGCCAGCAGTGGGTTGCCCAGCAAATCCCCCATCGGCACCCGCACATGCTTGCACTGGGCAAAGGTGTCGAACTTTTCCAGTGTCCCGGTCAACGCTTCGGCCATGATCTCGCCCATGATGTGGCTGGTGGCAATGCCGTGCCCCGAATAACCCTGGCAGTACCACACGTTGTCCGACAGCTTGCCCAGCTGCGGGATCCGGTTGACCACGATCCCCATGGCGCAGCTCCACTGGAACTCGATGGGCACGCCTTTGAGGGCCGGGAAGGTGCGTTCGATGCACGGGCGCAGTTCGCCTTCGATGTCGCGTGAATCCTTCCCCGAGTAGTTGGCGCCGCCCCCGAACAGCAGGCGCTTGTCGGCGGTCAGGCGGTAATAATCGAGCACGAAGCGGCAGTCGTACACCGCCAGGTCCTTCGGGTTGATCTGCTCGGCCAGCTCACCCAGCGGCGCGGTGGTGACGATGCCGCCCATGGCCGGGAATATCTTGCCCTTGAGCTGGCGCTTTTCCAGTTTGTGGTACACATCGCCGGCCAGCATCACCTGGCGTGCCTCGACCCGGCCATGGGCGGTAACCACCGCCGGGCGCGGGCCGTGGACGATGTCCAGCACCTCGGAGTTCTCGAAGATAAGCGCACCCAGGCTGTGGGCAGCGCGGGCCTCACCCAGGCACAGGTTAAGCGGGTGCAGGTGCAGGTTGCGCAGGTTCTTCAACGCGCCCAGGTACAGCGGGCTCTGCAGGTGCTCGGCCACTGCCGCGCGGTCGAGCAATTGCACCTGCTCGCCCATGCCGCGGCGGCGGGCCTCGGCCTCGAAGGCACGCAGCTCGTCCATGTGCGAGGGCTTCATCGCCGCATGCAGGTGGCCGTGCTTGAGGTCGCAGTCGATGCCATAGCGCGCCACGCGCTGTTCGATCACCTGGTGCCCGCGCCAGCGCAGGTGCCAGATGAAATCGTCGACGTCGGCGCCCAGGTGGCTACGCATCTGCGTGCGCATGGCCTCGTCGCCCGACAGGCTGCCGGTGACCTGGCCGCCATTGCGCCCGCTGGCGCCCCAGCCGATGCGGTTGGTTTCGACGATAGCCACCTTCAGGCCTCGCTCGGCCAGCTCCACCGCCGTGGCGACGCCGGTGAAGCCGCCACCGATGATGGCCACGTCCACCTGCACCGTGCCCTTGAGTTGCGGGTACTCGGTGTGGTCGTTGAGGGTGGCGCTGTAGTAGGACGGCGCACGTTGCGCCGGGCCTTTGTTGAATGCTGCGTTCATGGGTGTTCCTTGTTATGTAGGGGCTCAGGCCTGGTGCAGGTACCAGCGCCAGTCCTGCTCGCTGACTTCGGCCATGAACTGGCGGTACTCGGCGCGTTTGACCTTCAGGTACACGCCAAGGAAGTCTTCGCCCAATGCTTCGCGGGCCCAATGGGAATGTTGCAGGGCATCGAGGGCAGTCAGCCAGTCGGTGGGCAGGTGTTCGGTGGCCTGGGCATAGCCGTTGCCTTCCACCGGTGCGCCCGGGTCCAGCTGTTCGCGGATGCCCCGGTGGCTGGCGGCGAGAATGGCCGCTGCGGCCAGGTAGGGGTTGGCATCGGCGCCGCAAATGCGGTGTTCCACATGCCGGCTGTTGGCCGGGCCGCCTGGCACACGCAGGCTCACGGTGCGGTTGTCCACGCCCCAGGTCGGCGCCAGCGGCGCATAGCTGTTGGCCTGGAAGCGGCGGAACGAGTTGGCGTTGGGGCAGAACAGCAGCAGCGAGTCGCGCAGGTGGCGCAGCATGCCGGCCACAGCCTGGCGCAGCAGCGGGGTGCCGGCTTTGTCTTCACTGGCGAACAGGTTGTTGCCCGCACTGTCGGCCAGGCTCAGATGCATGTGCATGCCGGTACCGGCCAGGTTGGCAAACGGCTTGGCCATGAAGCAGGCCTGCATGCCGTGGGCATGGGCCACGCCTTTCACCAGGCGCTTGTAGCGCACGGCCTGGTCCATCGCCTGCAGCGCATCGCCGTGCTCCAGGGTGATTTCCACCTGGCCTGGGGCGTATTCCGAAATGGCGGTACGCGCCGGAATGCCTTGGGCCTTGCAGGCGGCGTACAGGTCGGCAAGAAACGGTTCGATCTGCTCCAGTTCACGCAGGCCATAGACCTGAGTGGCGCGCGGGCGGCCACCGTCGTTGTCCAGCGCCGGTTGCGGGCGGCCTTGGGCATCGCGTTGCTGGTCGAGCAGGAAGAATTCCAGCTCGCAGGCCATTACCGGGTGGTAGCCGTCGGCTTTCAGCGCTTCGATGGTGCGCAGCAGCACATGACGCGGGTCGGCGATGCTGGCCGGCAGGCCTTCGCTCGGGTGCATGCTGACCTGCACGGCAGCGGTTGGCACCCGGCGCCAGGGCAAGCGCACCAGGCTGCCTTCAAGCGGGTAGGCGCGGCAGTCGATGTCGCCCACGTCCCACACCAGGCCCGAGTTTTCTACGTCGTCACCGTTCAGGGTCAGGCCGAGGATGGTGCTGGGCAGCGGCCGGCCGGTCTGGTAAACGGCCAGCAGTTCCTCGCGGTGCAACAGCTTGCCGCGCGGTACGCCGTTGGCGTCGAGGATAAAGAGCTCGAACAGCTCGATATCGGGGTTTTCGGCCAGGAAACGGGAAGCCTGCTCTACGGGTGCAAAGTGCATGATTGATTCGCTCACGGGCGCACAGGGCCACCGCACAAGCAGGCGGCCCAGTTGAGTCAAACGGCCAGAAGGAGGCCGGGTTTGGTCACAATGGCGTGAGCGAGGTGTCCGGTGGGCGCGCGTGGCGGCAGTGCCACAAAGCCCAGAAGGCGAGGATGATGTGAACCAGCGGATTTTCCCCGGCGCGGCTCCGGGCCTTCGGGAGCGAAGGGCGGGAGGACGGTGGCGCGATGGGCTGGACGGGAGTCATGCCTTTGATACTCACATGCGGCGTAAGGTTGATTAAAGCAGTGAATGGCAACCTTTACATATGCCCTTGCTAAACTTTCAGCCGCTACGCGATCCCTGTAGGAGCGGCCTTGTGCCGCGAATGGGCCGCAAAGCGGCCCCGGCAATGTGTGCTGGGGCGCAAATCCTGGGGCTGCTGCCGCAGCCCATCGCGGCACAAGGCCGCTCCTACAGGGACCGTGCCAGCCTGGACAGCAAAGTAGGCCCAAATCTGCGACAATCGCGCATCCTTCGAATGCCGATCATGAAAAAGCAGGCTCACCTGCATCACTAAAAAGCCCCATGACTGACCACGCCATCGACAAACTGCTGCAAAACCTCGACCACGCCATGATCGCCGACCGCCATCGCCTGCGCCGGCAGCTGCACGAACTGCGCAAGCGCCCCGACGAGGCGAAGCTGGCGCAGTGGGTGGAAAAGGTCCAGGACTCCTGCGCCCAGGTCACCGCGCGCCAGCAGAGCGTGCCGACCGTGCGCTACGACGACAACCTGCCGATCGCCGCCAAGCGTGATGAAATCAAGAAGGCCCTGGCCGAAAACCAGGTGCTGGTGATCGCCGGCGAAACCGGGTCGGGCAAGACCACCCAGCTGCCGAAAATCTGCCTGGAGCTGGGCCGTGGCAGCCATGGCCTGATCGCCCACACCCAGCCGCGCCGGATCGCCGCGCGCAGCGTGGCGGCGCGGGTCGCCGAGGAGCTGGGCACGCCGCTGGGCGGGCTGGTCGGCTACCAGGTGCGGTTCGAAGACCAGAGCGATTCCAACACCCTGGTCAAGCTGATGACCGACGGCATCCTGCTGGCCGAAACCCAGCACGACCGCCTGCTGGAGCGCTACGACACCATCATTGTCGACGAAGCCCACGAGCGCAGCCTGAACATCGACTTCCTGCTCGGCTACCTGAAGACCCTGCTGCATCGTCGGCCGGACCTGAAGCTGATCATCACCTCGGCGACCATCGACCTGGAGCGCTTCTCCAGGCACTTCGATAACGCGCCAATCATCGAGGTGTCCGGGCGCACCTTCCCGGTAGAAACCTGGTACCGCCCGCTGACCAGCGAGCAGGACGAGGAAGGCAACCAGATCGAAGACGACCTCACCGTCGACCAGGCTATCCTCGCCACCCTGGATGAGCTGGCGCACCATGAGCGCAGTGAGGGCAAGGGCCCGGGCGATGTGCTGATCTTTTTGCCGGGCGAGCGGGAAATCCGCGATGCCGCCGAGATTTTGCGCAAGGCGCAGCTGCGCCACACCGAGATTTTGCCGTTGTACGCGCGCCTGTCGCCGGCCGAGCAGCAGCGCATCTTCCAACCGCACACCGGGCGCCGCGTGGTGCTGGCCACCAACGTTGCCGAAACCTCGCTGACCGTGCCTGGCATCCGCTACGTGATCGACACCGGTACCGCGCGCATCAGCCGCTACAGCTACCGCGCCAAGGTGCAGCGCCTGCCCATCGAGGCGGTGTCCCAAGCCAGTGCCAACCAGCGTAAAGGCCGCTGCGGCCGGGTCGAGCCCGGCATCTGCGTACGCCTGTACAGCGAAGAAGATTTCAACAGCCGGCCCGCGTTCACCGACCCTGAGATCCTGCGCACCAACCTGGCGGCGGTGATCCTGCAGATGCTGCACCTGCGCCTGGGCGCGATCGATGCCTTCCCGTTCATCGAGCCGCCGGATGGCAAGGCCATCAGCGATGGCTTCAACCTGTTGCAAGAGCTGTCGGCGGTCAACCGCGAGAACCAGCTGACCCCGATCGGCCGCCAGCTGGCGCGCCTGCCGGTGGACCCACGGCTGGGCCGCATGCTGCTTGAAGGCGCACGCCTGGGCAGCTTGCAGGAAGTGCTGATCGTCACCAGTGCGCTGTCGGTGCAGGACCCGCGCGAACGCCCGCCGGAGCGCCAGCAGGCCGCCGACCAGGCCCACGCACAGTGGAAGGACGTGGACTCCGACTTCGCCGCGCTGGTCAACCTGTGGCGTGGTTTCGAAGAGCAGCGCCAGGCGCTGACGGCCAACCCGCTGCGCAACTGGTGCCGCAAGAACTTCCTGAATTACCTGCGCCTGCGTGAATGGCGCGATGCCCACCGCCAGCTGGCACTGATCTGCCGTGAGCTGCAGTTGACGGTGAACAAGGAACCGTCCGACTACCTGAAGATGCACAAGGCCATCCTCAGTGGCCTGCTGAGCCAGATCGGCCAGAAGACCGAAGAGGGCGACTACCAGGGTGCCCGCCAACGGCGCTTCTGGGTACACCCGTCGTCGGGCCTGGGGCGCAAGCGCCCGCAGTGGGTAATGGCCGCCGAACTGGTCGAGACCACCAAGCTGTATGCGCGCATGGTGGCCAAGATCGAGCCGGACTGGATCGAGCCGCTGGCCGGCCACCTGGTCAAGAAGAACCACTTTGAACCGCACTGGGAGAAAAAGCGCGGGCAGGTGGTGGCCTATGAGCAGATCACCTTGTACGGCCTGATTCTGGTTGGCCGCCGCCCGGTGCACTACGGCCCGATCGACCCGGTTACCTCGCGCGAGCTGTTTATCCGCGAAGGCCTGGTGGGGGGCGAAATCCAGTCGCGAGCCAAGTGCCTGACTGCCAACAAACGCCTGCTTGAGGAGCTTGACGAGCTGGAGGCAAAGGCCCGCCGGCGCGACATCCTGGCCGACGAAGAAACGCTGTACGCCTTCTACGAAGCGCGCCTGCCGGCGGAAATCCACCAGACCGCGACCTTCGACAGCTGGTACCGCATGGGCAGCCAGAAGGACGCCAACCTGCTGATCATGCGCGAGGAAGACGTGCTGGCCCGCGAGGCCAGCGAAGTGACCGCAGCGCAGTACCCCGACAGCATGCAGGTGGGCGAGCTGCGCCTGCCGCTGAGCTACCATTTCGAGCCCGGCCACCCGCGTGACGGCGTGACTGTGCGGGTGCCGGCACCGCTGTTGCCAAGCCTGCCCGGTGAACGCCTGGAATGGCTGGTGCCGGGCCTGCTGGAAGCCAAGTGCGTGGCGCTGGTGCGCAACCTGCCAAAGGCCCTGCGCAAGAACTTCGTGCCGGTGCCGGACTTCGTCAAGGCCTCGCTGGCGCGCATGACGTTCGGCCAAGGGGCGCTGCCGCAGGCCCTGGGCCAGGAGCTGTTGCGCATGACCGGTGCGCGGGTGTCCGATGAGGCCTGGGACGAATCGGTCAAGCTGGTCGAAGGCCACCTGCGGATGAACATCGAAGTGGTCGATGGCCAAGGCAAGTTCCTTGGCGAAGGCCGCGACCTGGCCGAGCTGACCGCCCGCTTTGCCGCTGCCAGCCAGGCAGCGCTGGCTGTGCCGCGTGATGCCAAAAGCGAACAGCCGGTACAGGCCAAAGCCTTCAGCGAAGTGAAACAGACCGCCCAGCAGAAGATTGCCGGCCTGTCGATGACCGTGTACCCGGCGCTGGTCGAAGACAACGGCACCGTGCGCGAAGGGCGCTTCTCGACCCAGGCCGAAGCCGAGTTCCAGCACCGCCGCGCGTTGCAACGGCTGTTGCTGCAGCAACTGGCCGAGCCGGCCAAGTTCCTGCGCGGCAAGCTGCCGGGGCTGACCGAACTGGGCCTGCTGTACCGTGACATGGGCCGGGTCGAGGCGCTGGTCGAAGACATTCTGCTGGCCAGCCTGGACAGCTGCATTCTCGAGGGAGAACAACCACTGCCTCGTGATGGCGCGGCCCTGGCCGGGCTGGCTGAACGCAAGCGCGGCAGCTGGGCCGAGCATGCCGAGCGCCTGGCGCGGCTGACGTTGGAGGTGCTTAAGCTCTGGCATGGCCTGCAGAAGCGCTTCAAGGGCAAGATCGACCTGAGCCAGGCGGTGGCGCTGAACGACATCAAGCAGCAGCTAAGCAACCTGGTGTACCCGGGCTTTGTGCGCGAAACGCCTGCGGCGTGGTTCAAGGAGCTGCCACGCTACCTCAAGGCGGTGGAACTGCGCCTGGAGAAGCTGGGTTCGCAAGTACAGAAGGACCGGGTCTGGTCCGGCGAACTGGCCAACCTGTGGGCGCAGTACAAGGCCCGTGCCGACAAGCATGCCCAAGAGGGCAAGCGTGATGAGCAACTGGCTTTGTACCGTTGGTGGCTGGAGGAATATCGGGTGTCGTTGTTTGCCCAGCAGTTGGGGACCAAGGTGCCGATTTCTGACAAGCGACTGAGCAAACAGTGGAGTCAGGTGGAAGGCTAAACTTCTACAGTTGTGGCAATATTGGTGCAATTTGGGGCCGCTTTGCGGCCCTTCGCGGGCACGCCCGCTCCCACAGGGGTGAGCGTACACCCCTGAATTGGCACTAAAGTGCCATTAACCTGCCATATTTCCAGCCAGCGCCCCGTGGCGATGGCCTTTGACCAGAGGAACGACCGTGCATAACGTCGTGATCAGCGGCACCGGCCTGTTTACCCCGGCCCAGAGCATTTCCAACGAAGAACTGGTGGCCTCCTTCAACGCCTGGTCGCAGCAATTCAACCAGGACAACGCCGCCGCCATCGAGCGCGGTGAAGTCGAAGCGGCGCCGGTGTCCGACGCGGCATTCATCGAAAAGGCCTCGGGCATCAAGAGCCGCTTCGTCATGGACAAGGCCGGCATCCTCGACCCCCAGCGCATGAAGCCACGCCTGCCAGAGCGTTCCAACGACGAACCGTCGGTGCTCTGCGAAATGGCCGTGGCCGCCGCTCGCCAGGCCTTGGAGCGCGCCGGCCGCACGGCTGCCGATGTCGACGGGGTGATCGTCGCCTGCTCCAACTTGCAGCGCCCATACCCGGCCATTGCTATCGAAGTACAACAGGCGCTGGGCATCCAGGGCTTTGCCTTCGACATGAACGTGGCCTGCTCGTCGGCCACCTTCGGCATCCAGACCGCCGCCAACAGTGTGGCCCTGGGCCAGGCGCGCGCGGTACTGATGGTCAACCCGGAGGTGTGCACTGGCCACCTGAACTTCCGTGACCGTGACAGCCACTTCATTTTCGGTGATGCCGCCACGGCGGTGCTGATCGAGCGTGCCGACCAGGCCACCTCGGCGCATCAGTTCGACATCGTCAGCAGCAAGTTGTGGACCGAGTTTTCCAACAACATCCGCAACAACTTCGGCTTCCTCAACCGTGCGGCGGAAGAGGGTGAGGGTGCGGCAGACAAACTGTTCATCCAGGAAGGCCGCAAGGTGTTCCGCGAGGTGTGCCCGAAAGTGGCCGAGCTGATCGGTGAGCACCTGCAGGAAAACGGCCTGCAACCGAGCGATGTGAAGCGCTTCTGGCTGCACCAGGCGAACCTCAGCATGAACCACCTGATCGTCAAGAAGCTGCTGGGGCGTGAAGTGGCCGAGGAGGATGCACCGGTGATTCTCGACCGTTATGCCAACACCAGTTCGGCGGGGTCGGTGATTGCCTTCCACCTGTACCAGGATGACCTGGCCAAGGGCTCGCTGGGCGTGTTGAGTTCGTTTGGTGCGGGGTATTCGATTGGTAGCGTGATTCTGCGCAAGCGTTGATTGCTTGATCTGATCCGAGATAGCCGGGGCCGCTTTGCGGCCCATTCGCAGCACAAGGCTGCTCCTACAAGGGATCGCGTCCCCCTGTAGGAGCAGCCTTGTGCTGCGAATGGGCTGCAAAGCAGCCCCTTACAATTTCACAGGCAAAAAAAAGCGGGAAACGCCGGATGGGGTCGGCGTTTCCCGCTTCAGCGTGAAGCAGAGAGGTTGCCGCTTAGAACTTGGCTTCCAGGTCCACCTGCAGGGTGTCTACGTCAGCATTGCTGTTCGGCAGCTGCGACAGATCTGTCTTGGCCATCAGGTAGGCAGCACCCAGGGAGAAGTTCTTGTCGATCTCGTAACCGACCTTGAACTTGTGACCACGCGAACCGGTGAAGCCGTTGCCAAAGTCCGAATCGGTGAACAGGCTGACCACCGCGTTACGCTGCACATCGCGGTAGTTGTAGTCCAGGCTCCAGGCTCCCACCTTGGTTTTCAAACCAGCCAGCCAGGCTTGATCTTCGCCATCGGTGCTCTCGGTATTCTTCACATACTGACCATAGGCCGACAATGGAATGGCCAAGCCGGTGAAATCGATCTGGCCAAAGCCTTCCACCAGATTGAACTCGTTGGTGGTGTTGCCGAACGACTGCAGGATGGCTGCTTCCTTGTCGTTGTCGTAACCATAGATGCTGGCACCCACGGTGAGCTTGAGCACGTCAGCAGGGGCGAACTTGGCGCCCAACTGGCCGTGGTAAACCTGCGCATCGTGCTTGTACTGGACACCATCACCATCGACGTTGTCTTTCAGGGTGTACTGACCCGCGCTGGCAAAGACTTCGGCTCCGCCCAGGTCAGCCTTGTAAGTGGCAGCCACACCTTCCGGGTTGATGTCGCTATCCCAGATGATGTCGCCCATGCTTACCCAAGGCTGTGGCATCTTGCCGCCAATGAGGTGCAGGTTAGGGACTGCAGTAGGGTGCCAGTCGAGGTAGGCGAGGTCGACCCACAGCGACTTCTTGTCAAAGTAGTTGTCGAGGCTCTGGTTGGTCGAGCGCCGGTCGGCGCTGCTGCCGGTGGCTATACGAACGCCGGCGTCGACCTGCGGGTTGATCTCGCTGTAGAAGCCGACACGGGCACGCACTCGCTGGCGGTCCTGGTTGCCGCTGCTGCTGTTCGGGTCATCGACGTTGACGTCTTCGTAACGCAGGCGCACGTCACCCTTGATCTGGGTCTTGGCGGCCCATGCCACTTTTTGTTCAAAGGAGCTCATACGTTCGGACTGAGCTTTCTGGTCGGCCTTTTCCTTGGTTTCTTTTGCCAGGTCGCCCTGCAGTTCGTTGTACTGCGCCTGGTTGATCGAGCCGTTGGCGCGGAGCATTTCGAGCAGCTTGGCGTCGACAGCAGCACTGGCCGGGGCGCTCAGAGCCAGCATCATGCCGGTGAGGCTCACTCCGGTAAGTGTAGAAACAAGACGCATAAGGTTCTCCCTACTGAAAAAAAATGGGGGAGGCTCAAGCGCCTGCCCCTGCGTTGGCATGTCTTCGGAAAGGGCCTGAATAGACAGGTTCTGGGGTTCCGGAAAACAGGCGCAAGTATTGCGGGGGCCAATGACAGATTAATGTCTAATTAGTGGCACTGTTGTTAAGTAATTGAGAGTAAAAGGATCAGCCCGGCTTTCGTCATTTGAGTGCGGAGCGTTCCTTGGGGATACTGAACGCCTTCAGACAGCGAGCCGAAACCGTGACCAGCCTGTATAGCCTTGCCCATTTGCGTGATTTTCCGGCGGCCACCTGGGATGCCCTGGTGCCGGCGGGCCAACCGTTCCTGCGCCATGCCTTCCTCAGCGCGATGGAAGACAGCGGCAGTGTGCAGCGCAACACCGGCTGGGCCGCCGAGCACCTGGTGCTGGAGCGTGACGGGCGGGTACGGGCGCTGCTGCCGGCATACCGCAAGTGGCACTCGTTTGGCGAGTATGTGTTCGATCACGGCTGGGCCGATGCTTGTGACCGGGCCGGTATTGCCTACTACCCCAAGCTGCTCGGCGCTGTGCCGTTCAGCCCGGTCAGCGGCCCACGCCTGCTGACGGCCGACCCGGCTGACGGTTTGCTTATGCTGCAGGCCCTGCCGGAGTATCTGGGCAAGGGCGGACTTTCCAGTGCGCACATCAACTTCACCGACCCGGCGCTGGACGCGCAGTTAGCGGGCCTGCCAGGGTGGTTGGAGCGCCTGGGCTGTCAGTTCCACTGGCAAAACCGGGGCTATCGCGACTTCCAGGATTTTCTCGACAGCCTGAGCTCGCGCAAGCGCAAGCAGATGCGCAAGGAGCGCGAGCAGGTGGCGGGGCAGGGTATCGACTTCCGCTGGTACCGCGGTGATGAACTGGACGAGGCACAGTGGGATTTCGTCTTTCTGTGCTATGCCAACACCTATGCGGTGCGCCGTCGTGCCCCCTACCTGACGCGCGAATTTTTCAGTCTGCTGGCCGAGCGCATGCCCGAGGCGGTGCGCGTGGTGATGGCCCGCCAGGGTGGGCGTGATGTGGCCATGGCCTTGAGCCTGGTGGGCGGCGATAGCCTGTTTGGCCGCTACTGGGGCTGCCTGGATGAGTTCGACCGGCTGCATTTCGAGACGTGTTTCTACCAGGGCATGGACTTTGCCATTGCCGAGGGTTACCAGCGTTTCGATGCCGGGGCACAGGGCGAGCACAAGTTGATACGCGGGTTTGAGCCTGTGTTGACGCGGTCCTGGCATTACCTGCTGCACCCGGGGTTGCGGCGGGCGGTGGAGGATTTCCTGCTGCAGGAGCGCGAAGGGGTCAAGGGGTATGCCGAGGAGGCGAGGGGGATGTTGCCCTACCGCCGGGACTGAGCATTTTGTGTTGCCTGTGCCGGCCTCTTCGCGGGCCTGCCCGCTCCCACAGGTATTGCACAGTTCTGACAGCCTGCGGTGATCCTGTGGGAGCGGGCAAGCCCGCGAAGAGGCCGGTGCAGGAGTCAGTCGACCCCGACAAAGCCCCCGGTCTGGTGGTGCCACAACCGGGCATACAACCCTTGTTGCTCCAGCAACTCAGCGTGGCTGCCACTTTCGACAATCCGGCCCTTGTCCAGCACCACCAGGCGGTCCATCCGGGCAATGGTCGACAGCCGGTGGGCAATGGCGATCACCGTCTTGCCTTGCATCAGCGTCTCCAGGCTTTCCTGGATGGCCGCCTCCACCTCCGAGTCCAGCGCTGAAGTGGCTTCGTCCATGATCAGGATCGGCGCGTTCTTCAACAGCACCCGGGCAATGGCGATGCGCTGGCGTTGGCCGCCCGACAACTTGACCCCGCGCTCACCCACATGGGCATCGAAGCCGGTGCGGCCTTGGGCGTCCGACAGTTGAGGGATGAACTCGTCGGCGCGGGCGCGGCGAACCGCTTCGTGCAACTCCGCCTCGCTGGCGCCGGGGCGGCCATACAGCAGGTTGTCGCGGATCGAGCGGTGCAGCAACGAGGTGTCCTGGGTGATCATGCCGATCTGCGCGCGCAGGCTGGCCTGGCTGACTTCGGCAATATTCTGGCCATCGATGAGGATGCGCCCGCCCTGCACGTCATAGAGGCGCAACAGCAGGTTGACCAACGTCGACTTGCCCGCGCCCGACGGGCCGATCAGGCCGATTTTTTCGCCCGGGCGAATGTTCAGGTCGAGCCCTTCGATCACGTTGGCACCCTTGCCATAGTGGAAGTCGACATCATCGAAATGCACCGCGCCGCGGCTGACCTTGAGCGCCGGCGCGTTGGGCGGGTCGGTGACGGTAACCGGCTGGGCGATGGTCTGCAGGCCGTCCTGGACCATGCCGATGTTCTCGAAGATGCCGTTGACCACCCACATGATCCAGCCCGACATGTTGACGATGCGGATCACCAGGCCAGTGGCCAGGGCGATGGCACCCACGGTGATCAGCGATTGGCTCCACAGCCACAGGGCAAGGCCGGTGGTGGCGACCACCAGCAGGCCGTTGAGGGTGGTGATGACCACGTCCATGCTGGTAATTACCCGTGAAGCCAGCTGGGTTTTCTCGGTTTGCTCGCGGATCGCCTCACGTGCGTACTGCTGCTCGTAGTCGGTGTGGGCGAACAGCTTCAGCGTCGCGATGTTGGTATAGCCGTCGACGATACGCCCCATGAGCTTGGAGCGAGCGTCGGACGAGATCACCGAGCGCTCCTTGACCCGTGGCACGAAGTAGAACAGCGCGGCGATGTAGCCGGCGATCCAGACCAGCAGCGGCAGCATCAGGCGCCAGTCGGCTTCTGCAAACAGCACCAGCGAGGTGATCGCATAGATCAGCACATGCCACAACGCGTCCACCGCCTGCACGGCAGAATCACGCAGCGAGTTGCCGGTCTGCATGATGCGCTGGGCAATGCGCCCGGCGAAGTCGCTCTGGAAGAAATTCAGGCTCTGCTTGAGCACATAGGTGTGGTTTTGCCAGCGGATCAGGCTGGTCATGCCGGGGTTGATGGTCTGGTGTACCAGCAGGTCGTGCAGGCCAAAAAACAACGGCCGCAGCAGCAGGATCACCACCAGCATCCAGATCAGTTCACCGCTGTGCTCGCTGAAGAAGCTGGCATTCGGCGTGCCCTGGGCCAGGTCGATGATGCGGCTGAGATAGCTGAACATCGCCACCTCGATCAGCGAGGCGAACAGGCCGACCACCAGCAGGGCGAGGAAGCTGGGCCAGACCTGGCGCAGGTAATACAGGTAGAACGGCCACACGGTGGTGGGGGGCGATTCACTGGGTGCTTCGCGAAAGATATCGATCAGCTGTTCAAAACGACGGTACAGCATGGGTAACGACACTCCTGTTCCATCCGGCCCTCAGGCGGTTGCACGTCCCTGTGCAGCCTGCGGTCAGTCGATGCGTTTGGCCGACTTGATGTAGACCGGGTCGGCCGGTACATCACGCATGCCTTTTTTGGTGGTGGTTTGCGAGTTGACGATCTGGTCGACCACGTCCATACCCTTGGTCACCTTGCCGAACACGGCGTACCCGGCGTCGCGCCCCGGGTTGAGGAAATCGTTGTCGGCTACGTTGATGAAGAACTGGCTGGTGGCGGAGTTCGGGTTGGAGGTGCGCGCCATCGACAGGGTGCCGCGGGTGTTCAGCAGGCCATTGCTGGCCTCGTTCTTGATCGGGTCGTTGGTGTTCTTCTGTACCATCTGGTCAGTAAAGCCGCCGCCCTGGACCATGAAGCCGGGGATCACGCGGTGGAAAATGGTGTTGTTGTAGAAGCCGCTGTCGACGTACTCGAGGAAGTTCTTGGTACTGATCGGCGCCTTCTCGGCGTTCAGCTCGATTTCGACCTGGCCGAAACTGGTGTCGAGCCTGACGTGCGGGGTCTTGTCGGAAGCCATGACGCTGGTGGCGAAGGCGACCGAGCAGGCGGTGAGCAGGAGTTTTTTCAGCATGGGCTCAAAGATCCTTGAGAGGTGGAAGCGGCTGCAAGGAACTGCAGCAGGGTCTGGTTGAAGACCTCGGGTTGATCGAGGGGCGTAGCGTGCCGGGAATCGTCGACAACGACCAGCCTGGCGTTCGGCATCAGGGCCACGTAACGCTCTTTCAGTTGTATCGGGGTGTAATCGTGGTCGGCGGCGATCACCAGGGTAGGACAGTGGATCTGCCCGATGCGTTCCTGCACGCCCCAGTCGACGATGGCGTCGAAGCTCTTGAGGTAGGCGCGTTTGTCATTGCGCGCCCAACGCTGGGCCATCTTCTGCCGCAGGTCTGCTTGATGGGGCTTGGGGAACAGGCGCTCGGCCAGGCCCTTGCCGACGGTTTCGACACTGAGCAGGCGCGCCAGGCCCCAGCGCTTGAGCCACCAGGCCCAGTCACTACGGGTGCGGCGCTTGACCTCGGGGGCGCTGTTGACGATGCACAGGCTGCGCAGCCATTGAGGGTGGTCTACAGCGAACTGAAAACCCACCATGCCGCCCATGGACAGGCCAACGAAGTGCACCGGGCCTGTGTGCAGGTGTTCGAGCAGGGCCAGCAGGTCGGCACTGAAGGTGGCGATCTGGTAGCCGTCCCGGGGCTTGTCGGAGCGACCGTGGCCGCGGATGTCCATGAGGATCACCCGGTAATGACGGCTGAGCACCGGCACCTGCAACTCCCAGTCCTGGCAGCTGGAGCCCAGGCCGTGCAGCAACACCAAGGGTTCGCCCTGGCCATATTCCTCGTAATGCAGTGCGCATCCTTCGTGTTCGAAATAGGCCATGGGCGCGGTCCTCTCAGGCTTGCGGGGGGGCTGCGAAGGGCACGTCCAGTGGCGCGGTGTCGAAGTTGCGCAGCAGGTCGATGAGAATCTGCGTGGCCGGGCCCAGGGTCTTCTCTTTGCTCGAATAAAGGTAGAACAGTGGGTGACGGCTGCCACCCTGATCCAGCTGCAGCGGTTTGAGCACGCCTTCAGTCAGCTCGCGCTCGATCATGTGCCGGGGCAGCCAGGCAAAGCCAAGGCCACTGCTGACAAAGGTGGCGGCAGTGCCCAGGCTGCCCACGGTCCAGCGCTGCTCGGCACCCAGCCAGCCGACGTCGCGTGGTTGTGCGCGGCCGGAGTCGCGGATAACTACCTGCAGCTGGCTTTCCAGGTCCTGGAAGGTGAGTTCCCGGCCCAGGCGGTGCAGGCTGTGTTCGGGGTGGGCGACGGCGACGAACTCCACCGCGCTCAGCTCGGCGCCCAGGTAGCCGCCAATGCTGTAGCTGCTGATGGCCAGGTCGGCGATACCTTCGTGCATCACTTCTTCTACGCCAGACAATACTTCTTCACGCAGGCGCACCCGGCAGCCGCGGCTTTGCGGCATGAACGCGGCCAGGGCACGTACCAGCCGCGCACTGGGGTAGGCGGCATCGACCACCAGCCGCACTTCGGCTTCCCAGCCTTGTTCCATGTGGTGGGCAAGGTCTTCGAGCTGGCTGGCCTGCTTGACCAGGTGGCGTGAGCGGCGCAGCAGCACGTTGCCCGCCTCGGTGAGTACCGCCTTGCGGCCGTCGATGCGCAGCAATGGCACGCCCAGTTGTTCCTGCATGCGGGCCACCGTGTAGCTGACCGAGGACTGCGAACGGTGCAGTGCCTCGGCGGCCTGGGCAAACCCACCGTGATCGACCACTGCTTGCAGGGTCCGCCACTGGTCAAGGGTTACGCGCGGCGCTTTCATCTTTCGCTCCTGTTGTCCTAAGCTGCGCTCTTTCAAGGAGAGCGGCCCATGAAGAAATGTTGTGCGGCAATACTGATGTGCCTGCCCCTCGGGGCCATGGCTTATCCCATCGACGTGGAGAAGGAACTGACCGGGGTCAAGCTCGACTACACCGCCTATGACACGGCCTACGACATTGGCGCCATTACCCTGAACAACTATGGGCAAGTACCGGCGGCGTGCAAGGTCACCTTTCGCAATGGCCCGGAAGCACCGCGGGTACGCCGGGTGAACGTTCCGGCCGGCAAAAGCGTCGATGTCACCGCCAAATTCAATCGGCAGATCATCAAACTGCGGATCGCCTTGAACTGCAGCGCGGAATAAAACTGATTAATCGATTGATTGAACCCACTTTTTACGCTTTTTTATCGATAGGTCAAGCCTTAATCTCACCTCCATCGAATCGCACCCTTTTGCCGATGGAGGCACCCCATGTCCCGCGTACTGATCATTGAAAGCAGCGCCCGCCAGCAGGATTCCGTTTCCCGTCAGCTGACCCGTGATTTCATCCAGCAATGGCAGGCCGCTCACCCGGCTGATCAGATTACTGTGCGTGACCTGGCCGTAGACCCGGTGCCGCACCTGGACGCCAACCTGCTGGGTGGCTGGATGAAGCCCGAAGAACAGCGCAGCGCCGCCGAACTGGATGCGCTGGCCCGTTCCAACCAATTGACGGATGAATTGCTGGCTACCGACGTGCTGGTGATGGCCGCACCCATGTACAACTTCACCATCCCCAGCACCCTCAAGGCCTGGCTGGACCACGTGCTGCGTGCCGGCATCACCTTCAAGTACACCCCCACTGGCCCGCAGGGCCTGCTGACCGGCAAGCGCGCCATCGTCCTGACTGCCCGCGGCGGTATCCATGCCGGCGCTACCAGCGACCACCAGGAACCGTACCTGCGCCAGGTGATGGCTTTCATCGGCATTCACGATGTCGACTTCATCCATGCCGAAGGCCTGAACATGAGCGGCGAGTTCCACGAGAAAGGTGTCAACCAGGCCAAGGCCAGGCTGGCGGCGGTGGCCTGAGGCTTCACGAATTCCCAACCCTGACACCTGTTTTTGCTCCTTTGGGTGTACTGCCCGGCCAATGGCCGGGCTTTTTTATTTTTTGTGCATATGCGGTCTGCTTGTGCTCTGTGTAGGAGCGGCCTTGTGTCGCGAAAGGGCTGCAAAGCAGCCCCGGCAATATGTGCTGCTGTGCAGAAATCCTGGGGGCGCTTCGCACCCCTTTCGCGACACAATGCCGCTCCCACAAAGACCGCGTTCGCCGTCACCCCTACATTCCTCATGGTTGAACTCATTCGCCGCAACCCGCTAAGGTCGCGGCCTTGATTACGAGAGGCAACCATGGGCTACCTGATAATCGTCGCGCTGATCCAGGCGTTTTCCTTCAGCCTGATCGGCGAGTACCTAGCCGGGCACGTCGACAGCTACTTCGCCGTGCTCGCACGGGTGCTGCTGGCCGGCCTGGTATTCCTGCCCCTGACCCGCTGGCGCCAGGTCGAACCGCGCTTCATGCGCTCGATGCTGTTGATCGGTGCCCTGCAATACGGCATCACCTACGTCTGCCTGTACCTGAGCTTCCGCGTACTCACGGTGCCAGAGGTGCTGCTATTCACCATCCTCACGCCGTTGCACGTGACGTTGATCGAAGACGCCATGAACCGGCGTTTCAACCCATGGGCACTGCTGGCTGCGCTGGTGGCGGTAGCCGGTGCCGCGGTGATCCGCTTCGACAGCATCAGCGGCGAGTTCTTCATCGGCTTCCTGTTGCTGCAACTGGCCAACTTCACCTATGCCGCCGGCCAGGTGCTGTACCGCCACCTGGTCGCGCGCAACCCCAGTGACCTGCCGCACTACGCCCGTTTTGGCTACTTCTACTTGGGGGCCTTGCTGGTGGTGCTGCCGGCCTTCCTGCTGTTCGGCAATGCCCAGCACCTGCCGAGTACCGATGTGCAATGGCTGGTGCTGCTGTTCCTGGGCCTATGCCCGACGGCGCTGGGCCTGTACTGGTGGAACAAGGGCGCGTGCATGGTTTCTGGCGGCACACTGGCGGTCATGAACAACCTGCATGTGCCGGTGGGGTTGCTGTTGAACCTGCTGATCTGGAACCAGCACGAGCCGCTAGGGCGGCTGTTCATTGGCGGCGGGATCATCCTGGCGTCGGTGTGGCTGAGCCGGTTGGGCGCACGCGCGCAGGCTCCGCTGGCCAACAAGGCCTGACATGCACACCATCTTCGTCATTGTTGCGCCGATCTTCGCCCTGATCCTGGTCGGTTATCTATGCCGCAAGACCAACAAGCTGGGTGACAAGGCCGCCGCCGAAATCAACAAGATGGTGGTCTGGCTGTGCCTGCCGGCGTTGCTGTTCAAGGTAACGGCCACTGCCACCTGGAGCGAGATTTGGCACCCGGGGTTCATCGCGGCCTTTGGCACGGGCGCCCTGGCCATGTTCGTGGTCACGCTGTTGTGGCGCCTGAACAGCGGCCATGGCCTGGTAGCATCTAGCATCGACGGGCTCAGTGCGGGGTACGCCAACACCGGCTATATAGGCATCCCGTTGTGCCTGCTGCTGTTCGGCCAGGCGGGCTTGCAGCCGGCGCTGATTTCATCGTTGATCGTGGTGTGCCTGGTGTTCGCCATTTCGCTGACCCTGATCGAAGTCGGGCTACAGGAGGAGCGGCGTATCGGTCGCGCCGTGGTGGTCGTTGGCAAGGCGCTGGCGAAGAACCCGCTGGTGATTTCGCCGCTGGCGGGGGCTGGCTGGGCCATGAGCGGGTTGGGGCTGGCCGAGCCGGTGCTGCATTTTCTGGACATGCTGGCGCTAGCCGCCACGCCGTGCGCCTTGGTATCGCTGGGTGCATTCCTGGCAGAAAAGCGTGCGGGTGCGCAAGCCAGCCCGTGGCCACTGGTGGGCTTGAAGCTGGTGGGGCAGCCGGCGTTGACCTGGGTGCTGGCATACAAGGTATTCAGCCTGCCGAGCATGTGGGCGGCTTCGGCGGTGCTGCTGGCGGCCCTGCCGACCGGCACCGGGCCGTTCATGCTGGCGGAGTATTACAACCGCGAGGCGGGGCTGATTTCCCGGACGATCCTGTTGTCGACCGTGGCATCGCTGGTGACCTTGACCGGGCTGTTGTACCTGCTAGGTTACGCGGGGTGATTCGGGGGCGCTTTGCGCCCCATTCGCAGCACAAGGCTGCTCCTACAGGGAACGCGTACATCTTGTAGGAGCAGCCTTGTGCTGCGAATGGGCTGCAAAGCAGCCCCGGCAATCTCAAACCTCGCTCATCTCTTCCAGCCGACGCGACACAGGCTCTTGCGCCGCACGCCCACTCAACCCCACCCGCATGTCATTGCCACTGGGCTGCTGATACAGGCTCAACCCGAACTCCGGCAACACCGCCAGCAAATAGTCGAAGATATCCCCCTGAATCCGCTCATAGTCCGCCCACACCGTGGTAGTGGTGAAGCAGTAGATCTCCAGCGGCACGCCTTCGGCCGTGGTCTGCATCTGCCGCACCATGCAGGTCATGTTCGGGTGCACGTTGGGGTGGTTTTTCAGGTAGGCCAGGGCAAACGCGCGGAAGGTGCCGATGTTGGTCAGCTTGCGGCGGTTGGCCGCCAGCTCGGCGACAGGCCCCAGGGCTTCGTTCCAGTTCTGCAGCTCCTGGCGCTTGCCGGCCAGGTAGTCGCCCAGCAACTGTACCTGGCTCAGTCGCTGCTCCTCTTCGCGGGTGAGGAAACGCACCCCGGCTGCATCGATGAACAGGCTGCGCTTGATCCGCCGGCCACCGGACTGCTGCATGCCGCGGTAGTTGCGGAACGACTCGCTCATCAGGCGCCAGGTGGGGATGGAGACAATCGTCTTGTCGAAGTTCTGCACCTTCACCGTGTGCAGGGTGATGTCCACTACGTCACCATCAGCACCCACCTGCGGCATTTCGATCCAGTCACCCACGTGCAGCATGTCGTTGCTGGTGAGTTGCACGCTGGCGACGAACGACAGCAGGGTGTCCTTGTACACCAACAGCAGCACCGCCGACATGGCACCCAGACCGGACAGCAGCAACAGCGGCGAGCGGTCGATCAGGGTGGCGACGATGACGATGGACGCGAAGATCCACAGCATCATCTTGGCCAGTTGCACGTAGCCCTTGATGGAGCGTGTGCGGGCGTGTTCGGTGCGGGCGTAGATGTCGAGCAGTGCATCCAGCAGGCACGACAGTGCCATGGTCATGAACAGCAGGGTAAAGGCCAGGGCGACATTGCCCAGGAAGTGCTGGGCAGTGTCGGACAGCTCCGGCACCAGCTTCAGGCCAAACTGCAGCACCAGCGAGGGCGTGGTTTGCGCCAGGCGGTGGAACACCTTGTTATGGCGCAGGTCGTCCAGCCACTTCAGGGCAGGCTGGCGGGCCAGCAGACGGGCGCCATGCAGCATCAGGAACCGCGCCAGGCGGCCGACCACCAGGGAAATCAGCAGCAGCACCGCCAGGCCGATGGCCGCGTGCAGCATGGGGTGTTGGTCGAGGGTGCCCCACAGGTCGAGGGAGTCACGCCAGATTCGTTGTATATCCATGGGTTTGGGTACAGTCTTGTTGTGAAACGAGGTGCCATTAGAGCGCGGATGGCGACAAAGTTGCCAAAAGAAATTCGGCTAAGGCGGCAGAAAACGTTACCCTATGCAACTGAATTTCCCGCACTTGCCTGAGGTTACCTCCGTGTTCTCCCAATTCGCCCTGCATGAACGCCTGCTTAAAGCCGTGGCCGAGCTTAAATTTGTCGAGCCGACCCCGGTGCAGGCCGCGGCCATCCCCCTGGCCCTGCAAGGGCGCGACCTGCGTGTGACTGCGCAGACCGGCAGTGGCAAGACGGCGGCCTTCGTACTGCCGCTGCTCAACCGCCTGGTCGACCTGAAAGGCGGGCGCGTCGAGATCCGTGCGCTGATCCTGCTGCCGACCCGCGAGCTGGCCCAGCAAACCTTGAAGCAGGTGGAGCTGTTCTCGCAGTTCACTTACATCAAGGCGGGCCTGGTGACCGGCGGCGAAGACTTCAAGGAGCAGGCCGCCATGCTGCGCAAGGTGCCGGACGTGCTGATCGGCACCCCGGGCCGCCTGCTTGAGCAGCTCAACGCCGGCAACCTCGACCTGTCCCACGTGCAGGTACTTATCCTCGACGAAGCCGACCGCATGCTGGATATGGGCTTTGCCGAAGACATGGAGCGCCTGTGCAAGGAGTGCGAGAACCGCGAGCAGACCCTGCTGTTCTCCGCCACCACCGGTGGCGCTGCCCTGCGCGATATCATCGGCAAGGTGCTGAAAGACCCTGAGCACCTGATGCTCAACAGCGTCTCGCAGCTGGCCGAAGGCACCCGCCAGCAGATCATCACCGCCGACCACGACCAGCACAAAGAGCACATCGCGCAGTGGCTGCTGGCCAACGAAACCTTCGACAAGGCGATCATCTTCACCAACACCCGCGCCATGGCCGACCGCATCTACGGTCACCTGGTGGCCAAGGACGTGAAGGCTTTCGTGTTGCACGGCGAGAAGGACCAGAAAGACCGCAAACTGGCCATCGAGCGCTTCAAGCAGGGCAGCTCCAAGGTGCTGGTGGCTACCGACGTGGCGGCTCGCGGCCTGGATATCGACGGCCTGGACCTGGTGATCAACTTCGACATGCCTCGCAGCGGTGACGAGTACGTACACCGCGTGGGCCGTACCGGCCGTGCCGGTGGCGAAGGCCTGGCGATCTCGCTGATCACCCACAACGACTGGAACCTGATGTCGAGCATCGAACGCTACCTCAAGCAGCAGTTCGAGCGCCGTGTGATCAAGGAAGTGAAAGGCACCTACAGCGGGCCGAAGAAGGTCAAGGCCTCGGGCAAGGCTGTTGGCGCCAAGAAGAAGAAAGTTGACAAGAAAACCGGCGACAAGAAAGCTGCCGCCAAGCGCAAGCCAACCGCCAAACCGCGGGCCAATGCACCTCTGGCCAGCGCTGACGGCCTGGCGCCGCTGAAAAAGCGCAAGCCTGCTGCTGAATAAGTAGCTATCAAGGCCCTATCGCCGGCAAGCCAGCTCCCACAGGAAACCCAGATGCTGAATTCAGCGGGACCTGTGGGAGCTGGCTTGCCGGCGATGGAGCCATCGAAGGCAACCGGTCAATCAGCCTTCTTCTCCGCCGTTTTCAGTTCCTTGATCCGCTGGTCTATCAGCTGGCACTTGTCGGGCAAGTCCTTGCTCGCCGTCCCTAGATCCATCCCTTGAAGCTCGTCGTTGATCTCCTTGGCCTTCTGCGGGTTCTGCTCGGTCAACTGGGTAACCAACCCGGCCAGCTCTTCACGTTTCTGCGTGGCTTCCTCCGGTGTGCAGGCCCAGGCGGGCAGGGCGCAGGACAGTGCAATGACGCAGGTAATCGGCAGCAGCGGTTTCATCCTTTTTACCTCTAGAGGTGGCTATGCGCGGTGGAACATTGCGGCGGCAAGCAAGTTCAGCCTTGGCGACCGATGGCGCAGAAGCGTTATCCCCTGGCGAGGTGAGGCCGCGCCGTCATGTCTATTTCCAACGCCTTCATCACGATCAGAAACGACTTCAGCGTAGGATTGCCATGCTCGCTGAATGACCTGTAAAGCTGCTCTCGGGACAGCCCAGTCTCTTTCGCCAGTTCGCTCATGCCCTTGGCGCGTGCAACCACGCCGACAGCTTTAGCGACATAGCTGGCATCGCCGGTTTCAAGTGCATCGGTTATGAACTGCGCGATTGCTTCAGGTGTAGTGAGGTACGCGGCAGGATCGAATTCAGAGAAGGTTTCAGTCATTTTGCATCCTCCACGAACGCAGAATCTGGATTCGGGTTTCTTCATCAAGTGAATGTAGTTTTTAAACTACACAAGACGAGACAGCAAATGGTTTCTGTCTATTGCTGCCTGCGCGGCTTCAGACCGTGGCATCCATCCAGCCTTCATCTCTCGGAACACCGCTTGCGCCGGCAGGTCCCAACCTGTGTACCCATTCCGTCCACAGCAGGAGCCCGTAGCCATGAGCATCGCCTACGATTGGGACCTGATCGAACGTTTGCTGCACGAAGTGCAGAACGGCGCCGGTCACAGCTTTACGCCACGCCCCTATGCCGAACAGCACGCCGCGGCGCAGGCCGCCAAAGGTGAGCCGGTGGGGGACCTGGACCACCTTAAAACCCATGCTTGCGAGTATGAAAAGTTGCTGTTCGAGCGTGGCTTCATCGAAAGCCGCCCGGAAGAAGAGGGCGGCAATGGCGAAAACTTCGTGCTGACCGAGCGCGGGTTACGCTTGTTGAGCCTGATCGACAGCAGCATCCCGGGCTTCGAACACCCGCGCCAGGTGCTGGACGAACAGGCGGATGCGCTGGATGAGGCAACCTTCGAACAGGTGTCTTCGAAGGCGCAGATCGCTTGAGGTCGTTTTGAGGCTGGCAAGAGCGGGTAGGGAAACCCGATAATCGGTAGCTTCTGAATACTGCCGAGCCTTTGCCCATGCCTTCTATCACCCCACAGGCCCGCCTATGAGCGCGGTCCGCAAGAACCCTGACGCCTTTGCCTTTCAGGTGATGCTGGGGCTGTGCCTGATCTGGGGTTGCCAGCAGGTGCTGATCAAGACCGCCGCCGTCGACATCGCGCCGGTGATGCAGGCCGCGCTGCGCAATGGCATCGCAGCTGTGCTGGTGGCGCTGATGCTGTGCTGGCGCGGTGGCTGGGATCAGGTCGGCAGCACATGGCGCGCGGGTTTGCTCGCGGGCGGGCTGTTCGGTGTGGAATTCCTGTTCATCGCCGAAGGCCTGAAGCTGACGTCGGCGGCGCACATGTCGGTGTTTCTCTATACCGCACCGGTGTTCACCGCGTTGGGCCTGCACTTCCGGCTACCCAGCGAGCGGCTGCGTTTTTTGCAGTGGCTGGGGATTTTGTTGGCATTTGGCGGCATAGCCATGGCGTTTGCTGGCGGCATGTCGTTCGAGGAAATGGATGGCCGGATGCTGCTGGGCGATGCCTTTGGCGTGATCGCCGGGCTGGCCTGGGGCGCTACCACAGTCGTGGTGCGCTGCTCGCGGCTGTCGGAAGCACCGGCTACCTTGACCTTGTTCTATCAGCTGGCGGTAGGTTTTGCAGGCCTGTTGCTGATTGCCTTGCTTAGCGGGCAGATCGGCGCTGTATCGCTGACACCCTTGGCGATGGGCAGTGTGCTGTTCCAGGGGGTTGTGGTGTCGTTCATCAGTTACCTGACCTGGTTCTGGTTGCTGCGCAAATACCTGGCGTCCAACCTGGCGGTGTTTTCGTTCATTACCCCGCTGTTCGGGGTGACCTTTGGGGTGCTGCTGCTGGATGAGCCGTTGAGCGTCAATTTCGTGATCGGCGCGCTGTTGGTGTTGCTGGGCGTGGTTCTGGTGAGTGCCGAGCCTTGGGTGAAGCAACAACTGCGCAAGCTGGTGGGTTGAAGGTTGCCTGTGCTGGCCCCATCGCCGGCAAGCTAGCTCCTACAGGAGTACATCAGGCCTTGAAGTGGTACGTATACCTGTGGGAGCTGGCTTGCCGGCGATAGTGCCCGTGCAGGCAAAATCAGCTGCTCAGGCTGTACGGGCTACTGGCTGGCAACCTTGAGTGCTCTGCCCACTGGTCATGACCAGCACGCCCGCCAGCCCCAGCCCCACCGCCGCCAGCACTAACGCCGGCTGCAGGCCGCCGCTGTAATGGCTACTGACCGCAGCCAACAACGGCCCGCTCAACTGCCCCAGGGCAAAGCACGCGGTCAGCAGCCCGGCATTGCGTTGTGTGGCATGCGGTGCCAACTCCCGCGAGCGTTGCATCACCAGTTGCATGCAGGCCAGGAACGGCCCGCCACACAGCACCACTCCCAGCGCCAACCCGATACCCCCGCCCATCAGGCAGGCCAGCACGCCAAGCCCTTGCAACCACAAGGTGGCGGTGAGCCAGGTCGAGGTGCGGCCACCACGGCGCAGGCTCACCAGCATCACTCCCAGCGCTGCCGACAGGCCAAACGCCGGCCAGAACAGGTCGGCCATCCACTGCCCGCGAAACTGCTGGTTGGCCATCTGTGAGAGGAAGGTGGCTGGCAGGATGTAACCCACGCCGTACAGCGCGTATACCAGCGCCAGGCGGCCAATGCCGACGCTGCGGGTCGGGCCCGGGTGCGAGGGCGATGAGGTTGGCGCAGCTTGTATAACGCGTGGCAACCAAGGCCGCACGGCCAGCAGCATCACCAGCGCGGCCACGGCATAGATCAGCCACAGTGCTGCCGAGCCCAGCCCAGCCAAGTGCGCCACCAGTGCCAACAGGCCGGTCACGGCGATGCCCAGGCCGGGCCCTGCAAACACCAGGGCACCCAGCCGTTGGTGATTGTGTGCGTTGGCCACCTGTTGGCTGAGGCTGGTGATCATCACCAGCACCCAGGCACTGGCCACGCCGGTGCCAAAGCGCAGCAGCAGGTGGCTCCAGAACCCGTCGGCGGCCCATGAGGCCAGGGTCAGCAGCACGCACAGCCACAGCCCCCCATCCAGGCGCAGGCGCACCTGGCCGGGTGAGCGGGCGAACATGGCGTCCACCGCGCCAATGAAATAGCCCAGGTAGTTGGCGGCCGCGACCAGCCCGGCGACCGTCAGGTCGAACTGGCCTTCGGCGATCAGTTGCGGCAGTTGGGGGGTGAGGGCAAAACGGCCGATGCCCATGGCCATCATCAGCGCCACGGCGCTGGCCAGCAGTTGAATGAGGGGCGACATGACAGGTCTCCTGCACGGATGTAAGCGATGACTGGCAGGTTAGGGCGGTTTCATTTTCAATAAAATTGAATAATGATGATAAAGTTGTTCTGTTTTGGAGAATGCTGTGGAATTCAGCCAGCTGCGTATCTTCCAGGCCGTGGCCGAGGAAGGCTCGGTCACCCGTGCCGCCGAACGCTTGCACCGTGTGCCATCGAACCTGTCGACGCGTTTGCGCCAGCTTGAGGAGCAACTGGGTGTCGAGTTGTTCCTGCGTGAGCGCCAGCGCCTGCAGCTGTCGCCGGCCGGCAAGGTGCTGCTGGAGTACGCCAACCGCCTGTCGGCCTTGCGCGACGAGGCGCTGGCCGCTGTGCGCGGCGGCCAGCCGGCCGGCGACTTCGTGCTGGGGACCATGTACAGCACCGCTGCGACCCACCTGCCAGCGTTGCTGGCGCGTTATCACCAGGCCTACCCCGCGGTGAACCTGCAGGTGCGCGCAGCGCCTAGCGGCGAGTTGCTTGAAGGCCTGCTTGGCCACACACTGGACGCTGCCTTGGTAGATGGCCCGCCGAGCCTGGCCGGGCTGGATGGCGTGCCGCTGTGCGAAGAGCAGCTGGTGCTGATCACCAGCCCCGAGCACCCAGCGGTGCACACTGCCAAGGATGTGGCGAGCAAGGCGGTGTTCACCTTCCGCCAGGGCTGTTCGTACCGCATGCGCCTGGAGGCGTGGTATGCCCATGCCCACACGCCGATGGGCCGGGTGATGGAGATTGAGTCGTACCAGAGCATGCTGGCCTGCGTGATCGCCGGTGCAGGCGTGGCGATGATGGCCCAGTCGATGCTCGACAGCCTGCCTGGGCGCACCCAGGTAAGGGTGCACCCGCTGCAGGCGCCGTTCGATCAGGCGGTCACCTGGCTGATGTGGCGCCAGGGTATGCGTGGGGCGAATTTGCAGGCGTGGATCGACCTGCAACAATGCGAAACGATTAACCAGTCGTCGGAATGCGCCGCTACGGCTTGATCCGCGTCAAAATGGCCCTTATCTGTAAGAGCATAGGCATGCGTAATACAGGACATCAGGCTATGATCTGTATGAAACATCCCAGGATTGATTCGCCGTGAGGCTGACCCGTCAAGGGGGCATTATGAATAAACCACTGTCCAACTGGCTCCACGACCTGGCGGTCGCCCTGGGGCTGATTCCACCACCCTTGCAGCCGGTGCCGATCCCGACTGACGAAGAGCAGCGCAAACGCCAACCGCGTCGTCGCTGATTGAACAAAAAGGCCGCTGCACCTGGGTGGGTGTAGCGGCCTTTTTGTGTCCGAGAGTTGATGGTTATCTCTTCTGGCCCTATCGCCGGCAAGCCAGCTCCTACAGATACTGCGCAAGCCTCAGGCCCTGTGCATTCTTTGTGGGAACTGCCTTGCCGGCGATAGGGCCGCTTCAGGCTAATGGTCAGGCCAGATTCACCGCACCGACTGGTTTGCGCGACATCAGGCTAACCGCTACGAAGCTCACCAAGCCGATCGCCAGGCTGTAGTAGATCGGCGTGTTGGCTTCCAGCCCGTCCTTGAACATGAACAGCAGCGCGGTGGCAAAGCCCAGCGACATGCTGGCAATCGCGCCGGCGGTGGTCGCACGCTTCCAGAAGATCGCCCCGATCAGCGGGATCAGCATGCCACCGACCAACAGGTTGTAGGCCAGGGTCAGTGCATTGATCACATCGTTCACCATCAGCGCGATGCCCAGCACCACCAGGCCGGTGAGCAGGGTGAACAGGCGGCTCATGCCCAGGCTCGACTGCTTGCCGCCACGCAGCTTGGGCAGCAGGTCTTCGGTCACGGTGGTCGAGGCGGCCAGCAGGCCGGCACTGGCGGTGGACATCATGGCTGCCAGGGCTGCGGCCATCAGCAGGCCACGGATGCCATCGGGCAGGGTGCTTTTGATCATCTCGGCAAAGGCGTTGTTCGGGTTGGCCAGGTCGGGCATCAGCACATGCGCGGCCATGCCGATGGCGGCGCAGGCCAGGCCGTACACCACACAGTACACACCGGCAACGGTACCGGCACGCTGGCAGACCTTTTCGTCACGCGCGGTGAACACCCGCTGCCAGATATCCTGGCCGATGAGGATGCCGAAGAAGTAGATCAGGAAGTAGGTGATGATGGTGTCCCAGCCAATGGTGGTCAGCTGGAAGCTGGCCGCTGGCAGTTTGGCCACCAGGGTGTCCCAGCCACCGGCCTTGTACAGGCACACCGGCAGCAGGATGAACATCAGGCCGACGGTCTTGATCACGAACTGGACGATGTCGGTCAGGGTCAGCGACCACATGCCGCCAATGGTGGAGTACAGCACCACCACACCGCCGCCGAGCAGCAGCGAAGCCCAGAACGGCAGATCCAGCAGCACCTGCAATACGGTGGCCATGGCCAGGGTCGAGGTGACGCCGATCATCAGTGCGTAAGCCAGCATGATCACGGCGCTGGCCTGGCGTGCGGTGGGGTTGTAGCGTTGCTCAAGCACCTGGGTCACGGTGAATATGCGCAGGCGCAGCAACGGTTTGGCCAGGAACAGGTTGATGGCGATGATGCCCAGGCCCAGGGCTGCGCACAGCCAGAAGCCGGAAATGCCATGGACGTAGCCCAGGCGCACGGTGCCGACGGTGGAAGCGCCACCGAGCACGGTGGTGGCCATGGTGCCCATGTACAGCACAGGGCCCAGGTTGCGCCCGGCTACCAGGTAGTCTTCATGGGTTTTTGCGCGCCGCATGCCATACCAGCCAAGCCCGAGCATGCCGGCGGTATAGATCATTACAACAATGATGTCCAAGGCCATTGGGGGTCTCCCGATTATCTTTATTATGGCGAGATCGACCACGCGGGCGGCTTGCGGCGCCCGGCGGTCTTGTCGTGTTGTTGGCGGGCCTCTGTGGCCCTCCCTCATGGCTCCTGCCGGGGTGTAGCGGTATTAACGACGCACGACGCCTGGTAGCACGCAGAGCATCTCGAACAGCAGGTTGGCGCCGAGCAGCGAGGTGTTGCCGGTGGTGTCGTAAGGCGGGGAGACTTCGACGAGGTCACAGCCGATCAGGTCCAGGCCGTGGCAGCCGCGAATGATCTCCATCGCCTGGATGGTGGTCAAGCCGCCGATTTCCGGAGTGCCGGTACCGGGCGCCCAGGCCGGGTCGATGCCGTCGATGTCGAACGACAGGTAAACCGGGCCGCCGCCGACCTTTTCCCGGACTTCGGCCATCAGTGGCTCCAGCGATTTGTGCCAGCACTCTTCGGCCTGAACCACGCGGAAGCCCTGGCGGCGGCTCCAGTTGAAGTCATCGGCGGTGTAGCCCTGGGCGCGCAGGCCGATCTGTACCACGCGGTCGCAATCAAGCAGGCCTTCTTCCACGGCGCGGCGGAAGGTGGTGCCGTGGGCGATCTTTTCGCCGAACATGTGGTCGTTGACGTCGGCGTGGGCATCGATGTGCACCAGGCCGATCTTGCCGTGCTTCTTGTGCAGCGCACGCAGGATCGGCAGGGTGATGGTGTGGTCACCGCCCAGGGTCATCGGGATGACGTTGTGCTCGACGATCTCGTCATACGCTTCTTCGATGATGCGCACGGCGTCCAGCAGGTTGAAGGTGTTGATCGCCACGTCACCGATGTCGGCCACCGACAGCGAGTCGAACGGGGCGGCACCGGTGGCCATGTTGTACGGGCGGATCATCACCGATTCGGCGCGGATCTGCCGTGGGCCGAAGCGGGTGCCAGAGCGCAGCGAGGTACCGATGTCCAGGGGCACGCCGATGAAGGCAGCATCCAGGCCTTGGGCACTTTGCAGGTGGGGGAGACGGAGCATGGTGGCGATGCCGCCGAAACGCGGCATTTCGTTGCCGCCCAGTGGTTGGTGGAGAGTCTTGTCCACGGTGGGCCTCATCAGTCGGTCGATTGTTTTGTTTGTTCGAACCTGTGCCGCCGCGCGCCTTTCAAGTGTGGTTTTGCCGGCGGGCAGGGACATTTCGGCCAAGTCTGCTCAAGGTAGTGCCGCGGAAGAATCGCTACCGACAAATACTTAGTTCAGGAATTTCTGAACTAAAGGCCGGCAGAGCGGTTAGACTGCGCGCAAATACCCTTGCGGAACCGTTGCACCATGGCCTCGACATTGCCCGACCTGAAACTGCTGCGCATCTTCATCAGCGTGGCGCGCCACCAGGGCTTCGCCAACGCGCAGCGCGAGCTGAACCTGTCGACCTCGGCCATCAGCACCTACATGAGCCAGTTGGAAGGCGCGCTGGGCATCGTGCTGTGCCACCGCGGCCGTGGCGGTTTCAGCCTGACCAGCAAGGGCGAGCTGTTCCACCAGGAAACCCTGCGGCTTCTGGCCGAACTGGATGGCTTCGAGCAGTATGCCGCTGCCCTCAAGGGCGAGTTGCGTGGCACCCTCAACCTCGGGGTTATCGACTCCACGGTCGGCGACCGGGCCTTGCCGCTGGCCGAAGCCATCGGCGCCTACAGCCAGGAGCACCCGGCGGTGCACCTGCACCTGTCGGTGTCCAGCCCTTACGAGCTGCAACTGGGGGTGCAGGACAACCGCCTGGACCTGGCCATTGGTGCGTTCTCCTCGCGCATGAGCGGCCTGCTTTACCAGCCGTTGTACCGTGAACAGCACTGGCTGTACTGCAGCAGCCGCCACCCGTTGTATAACGAGCGTCGCATCCCCGAGCAGGTCGTTACCCAGCAGCGCATGGTCGGGCGTGGTTATTGGAGCCAGGCCGAACTGGCCCGGCATGGCTTCAAGCACAGTGCGGCGACGGTTGAAAGCATGGAGGCGCAGCTGATCCTGATCCTTTCCGGGGCCTATATCGGCTACTTGCCCGAACACTACGCCCAGGCCTGGGTCGACAAGGGCGACTTGCGCGTGCTGTCGCCGTCGACCTTCGGCTACCAGGCCCCGTTTTCGCTGATCATTCGCCGTGGGCGTAGCCGTGAACCCTTGATCCAGACCTTCCGCGACCTGCTCAAAAGCCAGCTGAACGTGGGCTGAGGCGCGACACATTCATGCATTCCGTCGGGCGGTGTTAAATTCCGGCAAAAGCTGACCGCTAACCTGATAGCGCTCTGCTACATATCAACTTGCGCTGATGATTTTTCCCTTATTTCATCCTGCAAGGATCGCCCAGATGCGCATGAATTTGCCCGTCACTGAGCACGAAAGAACCTTCTCCAGCGATCAACGCCTGATTTCCACGACTGACCTCAACAGCCGCATCACTTACTGCAACGAAGCCTTCGTGGCGATCAGCGGGTTTACCTACGACGAGCTGGTCGGCCAACCCCACAACCTGGTGCGCCACCCGGATATGCCGCCATCGGTTTTCGGGCATATGTGGGAGACGATCAAGCAGGGCAAACCGTGGATGGGGGTGGTCAAGAACCGGGCGAAGAACGGCGACTACTACTGGGTCAGCGCCTACGTCACGGCAATCTACGAGCAGGGCCGCATCAGTGGTTACGAGTCGGTGCGCTCGGTACCCACGCGCGAGCAGATCCGCCGCGCCGAGGCGCTGTATGCGCGCCTGCGGGCCGACCGTGCAGCCGCGCCGTGGGTCGCGCGGCTGGGGCATGGGTTGGGCCATGGCTGGCCGCTGATCGGCGCGGGCCTGCTGTCGGCGGCCGGTTACCTGTGGCTGCCGCCCTATGCAGCGCTTGGGATCCTGATGGCGAGCCTGCTGCTGGCCTGGTACCTGGTCGAGCACCGGCAGAACCAGGCTATCCGCCGCACGTTGGCCGAGCACCCCAAAGCCTTCACCAGCCCGTTGGTGGCGCTGACCTACAGCGACAACCCGGGCCTGCTGGGCCAGCTTGACCTGGCCATCATCAGCGAGGAAGCGCGCCTGCAAACGGCCCTGACCCGCCTGGTGGACGCCGGGGTCGGGGTGAAGTCGCGGGCCGCGCAGTCGTCCGATCTGTCCGATGCCCAGGCGCAGATGCTCGACCGCCAGCGCAGCGAGACCGACCAGTCGGCCACGGCCATTGCGCAGATGGCGGCGACCATCCAGCAGGTCACCCACAACGTGCAAAGCACGGCGCATGCGGCCGGCGATGCCGACCAGCTGGCGCAGCAGGGCAGCGAGCTGGCGCTGCAAAGCCTTAAAGCCATGGGCAGCATGAGTGATGCCGTCAACGACATCGGTCAGGCGGTCAATGCGCTGGCCGAGCAGACCCAGTCCATCGGCAGCGTGGTCGATGTGATTACCTCGATTGCCGAGCAGACCAACCTGCTGGCGCTCAACGCTGCCATCGAGGCGGCACGCGCAGGTGAGCAGGGGCGGGGGTTTGCCGTGGTGGCCGATGAAGTGCGTTCGCTGGCCCAGCGGACCCGCGCATCCACCGATGAGATTCACCACATCATTGCCTCGTTGCGCGCAGGAGCAGAGCGGGCGGTGAGCACCGCCAACCGGGGTGAACAGATCTCGCGGGACAGCGTGCACAGCGTCGAGGCGGTGCAGGCGGCCTTGAGCGGGATTGCCCAGGCGGTCAGCCGCATCACCGGCATGAGCCAGCAGATGGCGACGGCGTCGGAGCAGCAGAGCCATGTGGCCGAGGACATCAACCAGCAGATCGTGAGGATTGCCCAGCTGTGTGACCAGAGTGCCGGGCAGGCCAGGCAGGGGGCAGAAATCAGCCAGGACCTGGAGCGCATGGCCGAGTACCTGCATAGCTTGGCGGAGCGCTTCAACCGCTGAAATCGCTGGGTCCGCTTTGCGGCCCATTCGCAGCACAAGGCTGCTCCTACAAAGCCATCGCGATCTCCTGTAGGAGCAGCCTTGTGCTGCGAATGGCCCGCAAAGCGGGCCGCGGTTCTGTGGCAAACTGTTCCCGCCAAGGAGAACCCCATGCCCAGACCCCGCTGCGAGCGCTGCCAGCGCCCGCTCGACCATTGCCTCTGCCCACTGATCCCCGCGCTCGACAGCCGCACCCGCGTCATCCTGCTGCAGCACCCCAGTGAAACCGCCCATGCCCTGAACACTGCGCGCCTTGCTGCCCTTGGCCTGAACAACGCCGAGCTGCGGGTAGGCGAGGTATTTGATGACCTGGCTGAATGGCTGGCAACGCCTGGTTACCGGCCGGCCCTGCTGTTCCCGGGCGATGACGCTCAGGTGCTGACGGCCTATGGCAAGATCGATGACACACCGTTGCTGCTGATCGTGCCCGACGGCACCTGGCGCAAGGCGCGCAAGCTGCTGTACATGAACCCGCTACTGGAGGGGTTGCCACGGGTGACGCTGGGGGCAGTCGCGCCTTCGCGTTATCGGCTGCGCAAGGCGCCGGAGGCGGGGGCGCTGTCGACTATCGAGGCGGTGGTGGGGGCTTTGAATGCGCTGGAGCAACCGGCCTGCTTCGATGCACTGCTGGCGCCGTTCGAGGCGTTGATCGAGGGGCAGATCAGGGCCATGGGGGTGGAGACGTTCCAGCGCAACCACGGGGTCGAGTGAGGGCCGGGGGCTGCTTTGCAGGCCATTCGCAGCACAAGGCTGCTCCTACAGAAGACCCCGCAAAGGGCGGCATGCGCGCAACGCTTGTGGGAGCGGCCTTGTGTCGCGATGGGCCGCAAAGCGGCCCCAAAATCTAAAGCCGATCAACGCATCTCAGGCAAACGCGCCTCGGTACGCACCTCGGTGGTAGCCAGCGCCTCTGGCGGCAGCGAAATACGCTGTTTGCTCAGCAGCTCACCCATGGTCGCCAGCACGCGGTAGCGCGAGAACTCCTCGGTGTAGCGTACTTCGGTGTAGCGACGATCGGCGTTGTACAGCTCGTTCTCACTGTCCAGCACGTCCAGCAGGGTACGCTGGCCCAGACCGAACTGGTCCTGGTAGGCGGCACGCACGCGCTTGGTGGTCTCGGCGTATTCACGCGCGGTCGGCAGCTGCTTGCTGGCGTTGTTCATGGCGTTCCACGCCAGGCTCAGGTTTTCGGTCAGCTCACGCAGGGCGTTGTTGCGGATGTCCAGGGCCTGGTTGATCTTGTGCGCGTCAGACTGCAGGCGGGCCTTGTCGCTGCCGCCGCGGAACAGGTTGTAGTTCATCTCTACACCGGCCTGCCAGTCGTTGTTGTTGTGGCCTTTTTCGCCGCCGGTGTTGTTATTGGCACCGGTTGCCAGAATGGCGTCGAAGCGCGGGTAGAAGGTCGACTTGCCAACTTCGTATTGCTGCTCGGCGGCGTTGACGTCAGCCTGGGCGGATTTGATGTAAGGGTTGTTCTGGCGCATGCTGTCGCGCGCGCCGTCGAGGGTCTCAGGCACCTCGCCCTTGATGCTCGCCGGGCTTTCCAGCTCGTCCGGGGCACGGCCGACCACGCTGAAGAAGTTGGCCTCGGCATCGGCCAGGTCGACTTCGGCGGTGTCCAGGTTGTTTTCCGCCAGGGCGCGACGTGCGCGGGACTGGTCAAGGTCGGCGGTGCTGCCGACGCCGCGCTCGTTACGCAGGCCGATCTGGTCGTTGACGCGCAGGTGGGCTTGCAGGTTGTTCTTGGCCAGGGTCACCAGCTCGCGGCGCTTGAGCACTTCCAGGTACACCTCGGTCGCACGCAGGGCAACATCCTGGGCAACGGCCTGGGTGTAGTAGGCGCGGGAGGTGGACACCGCTTCAGTGCGGCCCACTTCGTTCGCGGTGTTGAAACCGTCGAAAATCATCTGCCGCAGGCGCAGCTCGGACTGGGTGTAGTTGAGGGTTTCCTTGTTGTGGTTACCCTCGGCACGGGTGGTAGCGTTGTCCGAACGCTGGCGGCCATAGCCAGCAACCAAATCCACGGAAGGGTAGTAGCCACCACGCGCAAACTTGACGTCTTCATCGGCCGACAGCTTGCTGTTGCGATTGGAGCTGACCTGCGGGTGGTAGTCCACGGCGCTCTGGACGGCCTCGGTGATCGACATCGCCTGTACGTTGGCACTCGCCAGGGCCAACAGTAATGCACTGGTGATGGGGTTCAAAACGCGCATGGGTACATCTCCCTGATCCTGGAATTGATCCTGCTGCTCGCCAAAAAAATGACGAAAAATTATCGCGTATAGTGTTGCAGGTTTTTAACAACACAGCTAAGTACATTCAACGCGATAGATAAGAAGATTTATTCATATCAAATTGCCATATAAGACATATATTGTCTAACAATGACGACAAAACATGTCGAGGGCGAACGAGCAATAAGCCGCTAAAGCCAGTATTTATAAGGCTTTTAGGCGGTTCCAGAACCATTTCGGATAAAGAAAACGTCAGTTAGGCGAAAGTGATATTTGGCGACAAAAAAATGTCACTTTCTTGTGTGCAGGGTTTTCTGTCTGACGATATACAGGCTTACCAGCACAGCGCTGGTCAACATGAAGGCGCGCGCCCAGAACAGGGGCACCAGATAGCACGATAGGCCGATGCTGGCCCACATCAGGCCGATGGCGTAGACCTTGCCCTTGAGGGGGATGCCTTCACCACTAAGGTAGTCGCGGATCCACGGCCCGAGCTTCGGGTGATGGACCAGCCAGTGGTGAAAGCGCGGCGAGCTGCGGGCAAAGCAGGCCGCCGCCAATAGCAGGAACGGGGTGGTGGGCAATACCGGAAGGAAAATCCCCAACACCCCCAGCGCAACGCTGAGCCAGCCTATGGCCAGCAGCAGGTAGCGCACAGGCGACTTAGTGGTGGCGTGGCTTGAGCAGCGCCGGTTTTTCGTCAGGAGCGTGCAGCAGCAGGAACAGTGCGCTCAGCGCCTCGGGGATCTGTACGATCATGTCGTCCTGCAGGTTGGCATTGCTGGCGATGTCCGCGAACTCTGGCTGTTCGTCGAACAGGCCCGAGCCAACCATGATCGGCAGCAGCATCTCGCTGACTTCTTCTTCGGCGTTCTCGAACCAGGCCTCTTCACGCAGGAACACGCCTTCCATGAAGCCGATGCACCAGCCGCGCAGGTCGGAATCGTCCGGCTCGTCGGTCAGGTCCAGGTCGCATGGCAGGTCGAATTCTTCGTCGCTGGCCAGCTGGCGGGCAATGTGCGCTTTCAACGCCACCAGGGTGGCTTCGATTTCGGTGCGCTGGGCCTCGCTGGCGTAGTGCGGCTCTTCGGCGAACAGGGCATCGATCCATTCGCGCTCGGGCACGTCCTCGGCGTTGATCGACAGGGCGGTGAGGTAGCCGTGGGCGGCGACGTAGTCCAGCGCCTCTTCGTGCAGCTCGTCGGCGTCGAGGAAGGCTTGCAGGCGGGTCAGTTGCTCGGCGAAGGACATTACAGGGCTACCTTGGGGAATAAACGATACCGAATTCTAGCACCAAGCAAGGGTAGCGGGGTAAAGGGAACGTCTATCGCCGTGGTGCCCTGTGCGGTGCAGTGCTGCGGTATACTCCGCGATTTTTCATCCAGGGGCGGATTTTATCGGCGCCTGGCAAAAACCGCTTACGCATTTGGCGTGTGCGGAGCGGGTTTTTCGTCCAGCCTGTATCCAGGATGGTACGGCGATTTGTGGAGTTGCACATGCTCGAACAGGCTCAGCGCGTTCTCAAGGACATTTTCGGCTACGACAGTTTCCGTGGGCGCCAGGCAGCAATCATCGAATGCGTGGCCAATGGCGGCGACGCCTTGGTGCTGATGCCCACCGGTGGCGGCAAGTCGCTGTGTTTCCAGGTGCCGGGGCTGCTGCGCCCGGGCCTGACGGTAGTGGTCTCGCCGCTGATTGCGCTGATGGACGACCAGGTCGCCACGCTGGACGAACTGGGTGTATCGGCCGCCGCCCTGAACTCGACCCTGACGGCGGAGCAGCAGCGTGAACTGGCCGGGCGCCTGCGCCGTGGCGAAGTGAAGATGCTGTACCTGGCGCCCGAGCGCCTGGTGCAGCCGCGTATGCTCGACTTCCTGCGCGAGCTGGATATCTCGCTGTTTGCCATCGACGAGGCGCACTGCGTGTCGCAATGGGGCCACGATTTCCGCCCCGAATACCTGCAGCTGGGGCAGTTGGCCGAGCTGTTCCCGCATGTGCCGCGCATCGCGCTGACCGCCACCGCCGACATGCGAACCCGCGAAGAGATCGTCCAGCGCCTGCACCTGCAAGGCGCCGAGCGCTTCCTGTCGAGCTTCGACCGGCCGAACATCTTCTACCGCATCGTACCCAAGGAAGCGCCGCGCAAGCAGCTGATGGCCTTCCTCGGCGAGCGCCGCGGCAACGCCGGCATTGTCTACTGCCTGTCGCGCAAGAAGGTCGACGAAACCGCTGCCTTCCTTTGTGAACAGGGCTTCCCGGCATTGCCGTACCACGCTGGCCTGGCCGCCGAGACCCGTTCGGCCAACCAGCACCGCTTCCTCAACGAGGAAGGGCTGATCATGGTCGCCACCATTGCCTTCGGCATGGGCATCGACAAACCCAACGTGCGCTTCGTTGCCCACCTCGACCTGCCCAAGTCGCTTGAGGCCTATTACCAGGAAACCGGCCGTGCCGGCCGTGACGGCCTGCCATCCGATGCCTGGATGGCCTACGGCCTGCAAGACATGGTGATGCTCAAGCAGATGCTGCAGAACTCCGAAGGTGACGAGCGCCACAAGCGCATCGAGCAGCACAAGCTCGACGCCATGCTGGCGCTGTGCGAAGAAACCCGCTGCCGTCGCCAGTCGCTGCTGGCCTATTTCGACGAAACCCTCGAACAGCCGTGCGGGCACTGCGACAACTGTGTCGACAACATCCAGACCTGGGACGCCACCGAGCCGGCCCGTCAGGCACTGTCGGCGGTGTTCCGTACGGGCCAGCGCTATGGCGTGGGCCACCTGGTCGATGTGCTGCTGGGCAAGGACAACGAGAAGGTGCGCAATTTCGGCCACGAGAAGCTGTCGGTGTTCGGCGTCGGCAAGGGCCTGGCCGAGGTCGAATGGCGATCGCTGTTCCGCCAACTGGTAGCGCGCGGCCTGGTCGACATCGACCTGGAAGGCTACGGCGGGCTGCGCCTGTCCGACAGCTGCCGGCCGCTGCTGCGCGGCGAGGTGACCTTGCAACTGCGTCGCGACCTCAAGCCGCAGACCACGGCCAAGTCCTCGTCGTCCGGTGGCGGCAGCCCTGCCAGCCAGTTGGTGCGTGCCGAAGAGCGCGAGCTGTGGGAAGCGCTGCGTACCCTGCGGCGCAAGCTGGCGGAGGAGCACAGTGTGCCGCCCTATGTCATCTTCCCCGACTCGACGCTGCTGGAAATGCTGCGCAGCCAGCCGGTCAGCCTCAGCGACATGGCCCAGGTCAGCGGTGTGGGCGCGCGCAAGCTGGAACGCTACGGCCAGGCGTTTCTCGAAGTGCTGAACAGCAGCGGTGGCACCGAAGAGGCGCCGAAAGTGGTGCTCGACCTGCGCCACGAACTGGTCAGCCTGGCCCGGGCCGGCATGACCCCGGCGCAGATCGCCGGGCAGCTCAACTGCAGCGAGAAGAACGTGTATAGCCTGCTGGCCGAGGCGCTGGGCCGCCAGGAGCTGAGCCTCGACCAGGCCCTCGACCTGCCGGAAGACCTGCTGATGGAAGTGCAGGATGCCTTCCTGGATGGCGAGGGCGAGCTGCCGCCGGTGTCGGCCATTGCGCCGCAGTTTGCGGGCCGTGTGCCGGAGGGTGTGCTGTATTGCGTGCGTGCGGCGCTGGCGGCCGAGTTCGAGATGTGACTGGCATGCAGATCGAGGGCAGAACCGCCATCTGCTGACCTTTGTCATGCTTTTTGACGATTATCGAACAATGAGGAGGGCGCGAGCCTTGCCTCGTGGGGCAGGTCATGGTTAGCTGCCTAATAATTAGATCTGTTCAATGAGTTGCTTATGCCCCTGACCGACAACCAACACCGCTTCGGCATGCAGCTGGCCCAGATGTCCCGGGGCTGGCGTGCCGAGCTGGACCGCCGCCTGGCCGGGCTGAACCTGTCCCAGGCGCGCTGGCTGGTGTTGCTGCACCTGGCGCGGTTCGAAGAAGCCCCCACCCAGCGTGAGCTGGCCCAAAGCGTGGGGGTCGAAGGCCCGACCCTGGCGCGCCTGCTCGACAGCCTGGAAGCCCAAGGGCTGGTGCGCCGGCAGGCCGTGTTAGAAGACCGACGAGCCAAGAAGATCTTGCTGTGCCCGCCGGCCAAGCCGCTGATCGACCAGATCGAAACCATCGCCAATCAACTGCGGGTGGAGCTGTTTACCGGGGTGGACGAGGCAGAGTTGCAGGTGTGCATGCGCGTGCATGCCACGATCCTGGCCAACCTCGAAAAATCCTGAGGCCCCTGGGGCTGCAAAGCAGCCCCCGACGATTCAGAAAGTATGCCCAAGGTTCAGGTACACCGCCTGCTGATGTGCACTGTTAGTGCCATAGCTGAGGTTCAGCGGCCCCAGCGGCGTCTCCAGCCCCAGAAAGATACTCGCCGCGTTGATGTAGCCACTGTCGAACTCGTTGTCGTTGTTCCACACGCGCCCACGCTCCAGCGACCCGCCAATGTACAGCGGGAAGTCCAGCGGTACGTAGGCCCGTGGCGTCAGCCTGCGGTAGTAGACCATGCGCAGCAGGCTCACGTTCTGCCCCGATACCGAGTCCTGGCGGAAGCCTGACAGCTCACGCGCCCCACCCATCACGAAGCTCGATGTCACCACTTCGGTGTCATCCAGCGTGCGGCCGTAGCGCCCGCCCAGCACGAACGTGTTCGGCCCGCTGCTGATGGCCTTGTCCAGGTTGAACAGCCACTGCCGGTAATCCTGGTCAGAGTCCAGCGACTTGTCGTACTTGCGCAAGGTCAGGCTGATGTCCTCACCGCTGTGCGGGAAATACACGTTGTCGAGGGTGTCGAACGAGTATTTCAGCTCATAGAAGCCTTCATTGAAGCTGACCTTGGGCAGGTCCTGGTCGCCGATGCGCACTTCGGCCTCGCCCCAGGCCTTGCCCACGCCCAGGCGTACTTCACCGTTGGTGCCAATCTGCCGCCCAACGTTCAGGCCAAAGCCGTAGCGCTCCAGGCGGTACTCGGCGACGGGGTCGTTGTCCAGGGTGGCTTCGATATTCTGTGAGCTGACGTCCAGGTACGGCGCGATGAAGTAGCGCGAACCCACGTCCAGCGGCTGGTAGAACTCGCTGTACAGTTCTTGCTGGTCGCCGATCTGGCCACGGGTCAGCCATTCCGCACCCAGGCTGTTGATGCCGTTGACCCGGTAGCTGGCGCCCAGGTTGAAGGCACTGTCACCGCGCAGGTCGTCCGACAGGTTCAGGCCCAGGCGCAGGTAGTCGGTGCCGCCGCGTCTACCGCGAGCGTTGATCACCAGGGTGTTGTCGTTGCCCTTGTGCACCACGCGGTACTGCACCCGGTCGAAGTAGTCCAGGCCGTACAGCGTGCCCATGTCGGTCTGCAGGCGGTCCAGCTCCAGCGGTGCGTCGATCGGCTGACGGATGTACGAGCGGATCACGTCATCGCTGACCTTGGAGTCGTTCTCGATCCGGATCGCGGTGATTACCGGCGTGCGCTGGCGCGGCGAGCGGGCCGCGGCCAGGCTGCTGTCGCCCTCGGGCTGGCGCAAGGCGGCAAGGCGTGGGTCGAGCAGCCGGGTGGCGCGGTAACCGGCGTCAATCATGTCCCGTGCACGGCCGAAGTCGGTCACGCCGAAGGCAGTCAGCGATGGCTGGATGAGGATGTCGTCACGGTGCAGGCTGGCCAGTTGTTCTTCCGAATTGCGCCGGGTCATCAGGGTGATCGACTGATTGAGCACGTCGACAACGGTCAGTAATTGCTTGCGATCGCGCAGCGGGGTACCAATGTCGACCACGATGGCCAGGTCCACGCCCATTTCCCGGGCCACGTCCACCGGGATGTTGTCGACCATGCCGCCGTCCACCAGCAGGCGGCCGTCCAGTTCGACCGGGGCGAACACGGCGGGGATCGACATGCTGGCACGGATTACCTGGGGCAGGTGACCGCGGCGGAATACCACTTTTTCGCCGCTGGCGATGTCGGTGGCCACCGCGCGGAAGGGTATGGGCAGTTTGTCGAAGTCGCGGGTGTCGGCGGTGTGCGCCAGTTTGCTTTCCAGCAGCAGTGACAGGTTCTGGCCCTGGATTACCCCCAGCGGCAGGCCCAGGCTGCCGTCGTCACGAAAGCTGAGCTTCTGCTTGACCAGGAAGTCGCGGTCATCCTGCTTGCGCCGGAACGGCACGTCCTTGCGCGGCGGGGCATCGGACAGCGCCTGTTGCCAGTCGAGGGTGGTGGCGAGTTTTTCCAGCTCTTCGACACTGTAGCCCGATGCATACAGCCCGCCGACCACTGCGCCCATGCTGGTGCCGGCGATGGCGTCGATGCGCACGCCCTGTTCTTCCAGGGCTTTGAGCACACCAATGTGGGCCAGGCCACGGGCCGCGCCGCCCGACAACACCAGGCCGACCTTTGGCCTGGCAGATTCGGCGGCGATGGCCGTAAGCGAGGTGAGAACAAGGATGAAACAGAACAGCAAACGGCGCATCGTGAGTCTCAAACCGTGGGCTAAAGACCGCTAGTATAAGCGGCCCCTCACCTGGAGATGCCTCAGCATGGCCGACAACAAGCCCGAAATCGTCATTACTTATTGCACCCAGTGCCAATGGCTGCTGCGTGCTGCCTGGCTGGCCCAGGAGCTGCTCAGCACCTTCACCGACGATCTTGGCCGGGTGGCGCTGGAGCCGGGTACCGGCGGCGTCTTCCGCATCACTTGCAATGGCGTGCAGATCTGGGAGCGCAAGGCCGACGGCGGTTTCCCCGAAGCCAAGGTGCTGAAGCAGCGGGTGCGCGACCAGATCGACCCGCAGCGTGACCTTGGCCACAACGACCGCTGATCAGGCGCTCTCGGCCAGAGGCCGCTGCTTGGGCGGTTGCTCGGTGGCCATGCGGCTGGACAGCACGATGGCGAAGATGATCAGCGCGCCGCCCAGCAGCATGCGCAGGGTCGGGGTTTCGGCGAACACCGCCCAGGCCACGGCAATGCCGTAGACTGGCTCCATGCCGAATACCACGGCGGCGGTGCGCGCCTTGATCACTGCCAGGCTGGCGACGAACAGGCTGTGCGCCACGCCGGTGCAGAATATGCCGAGCAGGGCGATCCATAGCCAGTCCATGGCGGCCACGCCTGCCAGGCCGGGTGCTGCAAACGGCAGCAGGCACAGGCCTACCACCAGGTTCTGCCACAGTGCAGCCTGTACCGCTGGCAAACGCCCGGAGCCGGCGCGGTTGGTGAGGGACAGCAGCGAGAACAGCAACCCCGAAAGCAGTGCCCAGAGCAGGCCGCCAGTGGCCTCGCTGGCCAGGTCGAAGGCCGGCGTGACCAGTATCAGGCCGATGCTGACCAACACTACCAGCACGGCCTCGTTGCGGCGGATGCGTTCGCGGAACAGCACGCCTTCAAGGATGACGGTGAAGGCCGGGAAGCTGGCGAAGCCGAGGGTGGCGATGGCCACGCCGCCGACTTTGACGGCGATGAAGAAACTGACCCAGTGGCCGGCCAGCAGCACACCGCCGAGCAGCAGGCGGCGGATGTCCTGGCTGCTCAGGCGTTGCCAGCCCGGGCCGGTCAGGCTGGCGAACAGGGACAGGGCGAGTACGGCGAAGGCGGCGCGGCCGAACACGATGATCGCCGGGCTGGCGCTGGCGGCCAGTTTGCCGAAGACGCCGGTCAGGCCGAAGAACAGTGCGCCAATGTGCAGGGCGCCCAATGCAGTGCGGTGGTTCATGGTGGTCCTTGCTCAAGATCTTTATCGACTGTGCCGGCCTCTTCGCAGCACAAGGCTGCTCCTACAGAATACGTACAGGCCCTGTAGGAGCAGCCTTGTGCTGCGAAGAGGCCGGCACTGGCAAAGTGTAAAACCACAGGCCAACGATTTCTGTCGCAAGACTGCTGTCAGTTGTCGCCAGGCTCTCGCCGCAAAGCCCTTGGCGCACACCCGAACGCCCGCAACATCGCCGCTGAAAACGCACTCTGCGAGCCATACCCCACCTGCGCCGCAATTTCCCCCATCGGCAACAAGGTCTGCATCACCAGCCGCCGCGCCTTCAGCAACCGCCGCTGGCGAATGTAGTCCATCGGCGTCATCCCGCATTCCGCGATAAAACGCGCGTGCAGCCGGGCACTGGACAGCCCGGCCAGCCGCGCCAGGTCGGCCACCTGCAGTGGGTAGGCAGCATGTTGCTCGATGTGCGCATCGAACGCGGCATAAGGCAAGCGCTGGCTGGGGCGCACGTTGGCTGCCGCCGTTGGGTTCAGGCTTGCCAACAACAGCGCTGCGCCTTGCCGGGCAATCAGCGGGTCGTCCATGGGGCTGGCCGCCAGCCAGTCGACCAACTGCTGCTGACGGTTGTCCAGGCCCAGCGCGGCGGGGCGGTCGAGCAGGCGGCGGCTGGCGTCGGCATGCTCGCCCAACTGCTCGTACAGCCACTGCTCCCCAGGCACATCTAGCACCAGGCAGTGGCTGCCGGCATCGCTGGCGCAGGTGTGATGCGCGCCCGCCGGTACCACCACCAGCCCCTGCCGGTCGATCCCGGCGCCTTGCCCCTGCACCTCGAACTCCAGGCGGCCGCGCAGGCCAAACACCAGTTGCGGGTGTTCGTGGCTGTGGGCGATCAGGCTGTCGCGATAGTGGCGCAGCGAGAGGATCGGGCCGGCGGTCATGGGGGTGTCCTCGCAGGGCAGATGCGCATTGTGCCTCATTCCCTGCAGGCCATCACTCGTAACCGTTTTGCCACGGCGCTGTCATGCGCGCCTGCCAGTCTCCAGCAAACTGCGCCGGAGCCTGTCCATGACCCATGCCGAACTCTCCCGTCCCTCGCGCAAGCAACGCGTGCGTACCTTGTGGATCTCCGATGTGCACCTGGGGACCCGCGACTGCCAGGCCGAACACCTTTCGCAGTTCCTCAAGGGTTACCAGGCCGACCGTGTGTACCTGGTAGGTGACATCATCGATGGCTGGAAACTGCGCGGCGGCATCTACTGGCCGCAAGCCCACACCAACGTGATCCGTCGCCTGCTGACCATGAGCAAGCGCGGTACCGAGGTGATCTACGTCACCGGCAACCATGACGAATTCCTGCGCCGATACTCCAGGCTGATCCTGGGCAACATCCAGCTGGTGGATGAAGCCGAGCACCTGACCGCCGATGGGCGACGCCTGTTGGTGATCCATGGCGACCAGTTCGACGTGATTACCCGTTACCACCGCTGGCTGGCCTTTCTCGGTGACCGTGCCTATGAGTTCACCCTGGTGCTCAACCGCTGGCTCAACCACTGGCGTGCGCGGTATGGCTATGGTTACTGGTCGCTGTCGGCGTACCTGAAGCACAAGGTCAAGGGCGCGGTGAACTTCATCAGCGACTTCGAGGATGCCATTGCCCACGAGTGCACCCGGCGTGGCTTTCATGGGGTGGTGTGCGGGCATATCCACCATGCCGAGATCCGCAAGGTGGGGGAGGTGGAGTACCTCAATTGCGGGGACTGGGTGGAGTCGTGCACGGCGCTGATCGAGCACTGGGATGGCAGCATCGAGCTGTACCGGCTGGCCGACGCCCAGGCGCGGGAAGCGCAGGCGGTGGCGGCGTTGCGCGAGCCGGCGTAGGGCTTGAGGGCCGTGGGGCTGCTGAATCTACAGGCTGATCTTGCCCAGCAGGATATCCCTGAACATCACGAAATCCCCGGCCAGGCTGTACAGCGGGTAGGTGAAGGTCGCCGGCCGGTTCTTTTCAAAAAAGAAATGCCCGACCCAGGCAAAGCCGTAGCCAAACAGGGGCACGGCCAGCAGCAGCAACCATTTGCCACTGCCGATGGTATAGGCCAGCAGGGCAATCACCAGGCTGGTGCCGACAAAGTGCAGCCGGCGGCAGGTGGGATTGCTGTGCTCCCCCAGGTAGTAGGGGTAGAACTCGGCAAAACTGCGATACTGCGCTGTGCGGTTCATGGCAGTGCTCCGGGATTAATACTTCTGGACAAGATGCACGGCGTGGAGCCTGATTCGAGTCTAGAGTGACTGACGGGGCCTATCAGTGACAATAGGCGCCAAATGAGTATCCTTGGGGTTCACCGCAGGAGCGGTCGGTAAAAAGAAGCCTGTCATGAGCGAAAGAACCACGTCAGCCAGTTGGGCATCAGGGATTGTGAAGGCACTCGAACTGGAAGGACTGGACTGCCCGTCCATGTTCAAGCAGCTGGGGCTGGACTTCGCTGCCCTTGACGACCCCGATGCACGTTTCCCGCAGGACTCCATGACCCGGCTCTGGCAGTTGGCGGTGGAGTTGTCGGGCAATGAAGCCATCGGCCTGAACATGGCGCGGGTGGTACGCCCTGCGTCGTTCCATGTGGTGGGCTATGCATTGATGTCCAGCCGCACGTTGGCCGAGGGTTTCCAGCGCCTGGTGCGTTACCAGCGCATCATCGCCGAAAGCTCCGACCTCAGTTTTGTCCTTGGCGCCGAAGGCTACTCGCTGATCCTGACGGTGCATGGTGACCACTTGCCGCCGACCCGGCACAGTGCCGAAGCATCGCTGGCCTGTGCGCTGGCGTTGTGCAAATGGCTCAGCGGTCGGCCGGTGCAGCCGCGCCGGGTATTGGTGCAGGGGCCGCAGCCAAAGAATGTCGAGCCCTACAAGGTGGCGTTCCATTCACCCCTGGTGTTCGGTGCGCCGCACGATGCGCTGGTATTCGAGCGGGCCGACATGGAAGCGCCGCTGCCGACTGCCAACGAGGCCATGGCGGTGTTGCACGACCGTTTTGCCGGGGAGTACCTGGCACGCTTTTCCGAAAGCCGGGTTACCCACCGCGTGCGCCAGGTGTTGTGCCGCATCCTGCCGCAGGGCGAGCCCAAGCGCGAAACCCTGGCTCAGGCCCTGCACCTGTCGCAGCGCACCTTGCAGCGGCGGCTGCAGGAGGAGGGCACCAGTTTCCAGACGTTGCTCGATGACACCCGTCGCGAGCTGGCCGAACAATACCTGGCCCAGCCGGGCATGACACTGCTGGAAACCGCCTACCTGCTGGGTTTTGCCGACCCCAGCAACTTCTACCGGGCGTTCCGCCGCTGGTTCGATGTTACCCCCAGCGAGTATCGCGCCCGCCTGGGCGCGGATCCCGAAGTGGTCAGTGACGCCAGAACGCCGGCATACACAGCACCAGCACCGTAATGATTTCCAGGCGGCCAAGCAGCATGCCCGCCGCCAGGATCCACTTGGCTGCGTCAGGCAGCGTGGCATAGTTGCCCGACGGGCCGATCACTTCACCCAGGCCCGGGCCCACACCCGACACCGTGCCGGCTGCACCGGTCAATGCGGTCATCCAGTCCACGCCCAGTAACGACAGCAGCAGGGCCATGACGCAGATGGTGATGGCGAAGAAGAACGAGAACGTCAGAATCGAACGCACGATGTCTTCGTCGAGCCGGTGGCCATTGTATTTCTGCTTGATCACCGCGCGTGGGTGGATCAGTTGGTTGAGGCTGGCCTTGAGCAGGATGTAGGCCACCTGGAAGCGGAAAATCTTGATACCGCCTGCCGTTGAGCCGGAGCAGCCGCCGACGAAGCCCAGGTAGAAGAACAGCATCAGCGAGAAGTTGCCCCACAGGCTGTAGTCGCCCAGGGCGAAGCCTGTGGTGGTGACCACCGAGGTCACGTTCAACGCCACGTGGCGCAGGGCGTCGAGCCAGTGCAGGTTGGTGCTGTACCAGTACCAGGTGCCCAGCACCAGCCAGGTAACGAGCAGCATGCCCAGCAAACCCTGCACCTGCTGGTCACGGATCAGCGCCTTGCGGTTGCCGCGCAGGGTGGCTACATAAAGGGTGAACGGCAGGCTGCCCATGATCATGACCACCACCGCGACCCAGTGCACGGCCGGTATATCCCATTTTGCCAGCGACTGGTCGGAGGTGGAGAAACCACCGGTGGAGATGGCCGACATGGCGTGGTTGATTGCATCGAACGGGCTCATGCCCGCCCACCAGAAGGCCAGCGCGCCGAGGATCGAGAAGCCGACGTACACCCCGACGATCGACTTGGCGACCATGTGCGAGCGCGGCATTACCTTTTCCGAACGGTCGGACGATTCGGTCTGGAACAGGCGCATGCCACCGATGCGCAGCAATGGCAGGATCGCTACCGCCATGGCGATGAAGCCGATGCCGCCCAGCCAGTGCAGCATCGAGCGCCACATGAGGATACCCGGGGACATGGTATCGAGCCCGCTGAGCACGGTAGCGCCGGTAGCGGTAATGCCCGACATGCTCTCGAAGAAGGCATCGGTGTAGCTGATGTGCTGGGTCAGCAGGAACGGCAAGGCGGCAAACACGCACACCACCAGCCAGCTGCTGACCGTTAGCAGGTACATGTCACGCGGGCGCAGGTGCACATGCTCAGGGCGGCCCGGTACCACCAGGGCCAGGCCGGCGATGAAGGTGATCAGGCTCGACCAGAGGAAGGACGGCATGTCACCGGTGCGCTCGAAGATCACCAGGGTTGCCATGGGCACGGCCATGCCGACGGCGAGGGTAATCAGGAAGATGCCGATGATGAAACCAATGATCCTTAAGGTCGGCAACGCCATGTGATCTGCTCTGACTTGAAACGGAAGGGCGCCATTCTACCTATGGGTCTGGTGATGTAAACGCTAGAATGGCCGCACATTCAACTGCCAGGAGGGTAGCCGATGGAGGCTCTCGACGCATTGCTCAACCGTGTTTCCGTGCCACGCCTGACCGAACCGGCACCCAATGCCGCCCAGCGCGAGGCGCTGTTCCAGGCTGCCTTGCGCGCCCCGGATCATGGTCAGCTGCGGCCATGGCGTTTCCTCACCATCGAAGGCCAGGGCCGTGAAAAGCTGGGCGAGCTGTTCGCTGAGGCCGTGCAGAACAAGGGCGATGCCAGCCAGGCAGCGCTGGACAAAGCCCGTGCGATGCCACTGCGGGCGCCGTTGCTGATCGTGGTAATTGCCAAGCTGCAGGACCACTTCAAGGTGCCCAAGTCCGAGCAGCGCCTGGCCGCGGGCTGTGCAGCCCACGGCATTCTGATTGCCGCGCATGCGCAAGGCGTCGGGGCGGTGTGGCGCACCGGGGACATGGCGTTTGATGCTCATGTACACAAGGGCCTGGGGCTGGCCGAGAACGAAGAGTTGATCGGCTACCTGTATGTCGGCACGCCGCTGACTGAGCCGCGTACGGCGCCGGTGCTGGACACTGCCGAGTTCGTCAGCGCCTGGGGCGAATAATCCGTTTCAGGCTGATTGATCCATTGAGGCTTCCGGCCTCTTCGCGGGTGAACCCGCTCCCACAGGTACGGCGCAAGTTTCAAGGCTTGCACAGTCCCTGTGGGAACGGGTTCACCCGCGAAGATCACATCAACTGCCAGTAGCTTCAGCCAAGGGCAACTCCAGCCTGGCCACAAAGCCCCCCTGTGGATGGTTGTCCAGCACCAGACTCCCGCCATGGCGCTCTGCCGCCTTGCGCGCGATCGCCAGCCCCAGGCCATGCCCCGGCGCGTCCTGCCCCGGTGCGCGGAAGAACGGTTCGCCCAGCTGCTGCAGGTGTTCGGCTGCCGCCCCGGGCCCATGGTCACGCACGCTGATCACGATGCGGTCCTGCTCACGCGCGGCGCTCACTTCCACCGGCTGACCCGACGGGTTGAAGCGCAGGGCATTGCGCAGCAGGTTGTCCACGGCGCGTTCGATCAGCGTTGGCCAACCTTGCAGGGTCAACCCCGGCTGCGCCTCCAGGCGCACGTCCTGGTTTGGTGCGCTGAGCAGGGCGTCCTTGCGTACGCTGCCGAGCAGGGCATTGAGGTCGACCGGCTCGGCATGCGCCTGCTCGGCATCGACCCGGGCCAAGGCAAGGATTTCGCTGATCAGGTCTTCCAGGCGGTCGCACTCGCGGGTCAGGCGCGGCCACAAAGTGTCGCGCTGCTCGGGCCCGGCGCGCTCGGCCAAGGCCAGCGCGATGCGCAGCCTGGCCAGCGGCGAGCGCAGCTCATGGGATACATCGCGCAGTAACTGGCGCTGGCTGCCAATGGTGCTTTGCAGGCGCGCGCCCATCTTGTTGAAGTCCTTGGCCAGCACGCCAAACTCGTCACGCCGGGCCGCCAGTTGCGCCAGGCTGTTCTGCTGGTAGGTGGTCTGGCCCAGGTCATGCACCGCGCTGCGCAGGCGGCTTAGCGGGCGGGTGATGGACAGGGTGACCAGCAGGCTGAACAGGGTCAGTACCACCAGCGCAATCCCCAAGGCACTGAGCGGCCACATCAGGCTTTCGCGGTGCCAGGCATCCAGCGCCGGATGGGGAATGCGGTAGATCAGCAGGTAGGTATCGCCGGTCTCGGGGCTGGTGTATTCCTCGGTCAGCCGGCGCCATGGCAGGCGCCGCTCGTCATTGTGCTGGCGTGCCTCGAAGGCTGCCGCACGGCGTGGGAAGGTGCCGGGCACCACGGCCTCGCCACTGTCGTCGAGCACCTGCACGTCGATCTTGTAGCGATCCTTGCGTCGTTCCAGAAAGTGCTGCGCCGAATCCAGGCCTTCCTGCTCGTAATGCTTGGCCCACTTGCTGGCCAGGGTATTCAGGCCCGGGTGGCGGCTAAGGATCCAGGCGTCCTGGTTGAGCATGTGGCCCAGCAGGATCGACAGGCCTGCGACCAGGGTAATGGCCAGCCAGAAACTGGCCAGAATGCGCCAGAACAGTGAACGCAAGTGCACCTCCTGTAAACGGTAAAAGCCCGGCCCGCGGGAAACGGGCCGGGCATCGGGCGTACAGCTTACTGAGCCTTGGTGCCTTTTTCAGCTTTCCAGGCCTGGAACTCCTGCCACTCGGCTTTCTTTGCGGCGCGTTCCTTTTGCAGTTCGTCGAACTTCTTCTGCTGCTCAGGTTTGAGCAGATTGCGCACTGCGGTGTCGGTCTTGTCGCGGCTGGCTTGCAGCTCGTCCTTCATGGCTTTCTGGTCGGCGGCTGGCAGCTTGGCCAGGTAGCGCTCGTTGATTTCACGGCGCTGCTGCATCTGCTCGCCCATCAGCTTGCCGATCTGCTGGCGCTGGTCGCGGCTCAGGTCCAGTTGATGGAAAGGCGCATCACCGCGATGATGCGGGCCGTCGTGACGCGGGCCGCCTTCAGGCATGGCCATGGCCACGGTCGGCAGGGCGGCGGCGAACATCAGGGCGATAAGGGTCTTGCGCATGGTGTCTCTCCTTTCATAGGCCGGTGGTTACCGGATGAGCACAGTCTAGGGAGATCACCGTCAAGCGCAGTCAGCGGATGGTAAAGGCTCGGTAAAGATGGTCAGAGGCAGTAGTAATAGCCACGGCTACGCAGCGCCACGATGCGTGGACGGCCATCGGCATGTGGGCCGATCTTCTTGCGCAGGTTGCTGACATGCATGTCCAGGCTGCGGTCGTACAGGGTCAGTTTGCGGCCCAGGCCGATCTGCGCCAGCTCCTGCTTGTCCAGCGGTTCGCCGGGTTGGCGCAGCAGGGCTTCAAGAATGCGGCTTTCCGACAGGGTCAGGGTCATTTCACGGCCGTCGATGCTGGCCACGCCACGTGCCGGGCTGTACACCAGGTCGCCCAGTTCCACCTGGCTGGTGGTGGCGGTGGGGTGGCTGCGGCGCAGTACTGCCCGCAGGCGGGCTGTGAGCTCGCGCGGATCGCAAGGTTTGGCCAGGTAGTCGTCGGCGCCCAGTTCCAGGCCGAGAATGCGGTCCAGCGGCTCACCCCGTGCAGAGAGCATCAGTACCGGCAGCTCGGTATGCTCGCTGCGCAATTGCTTGAGCAGCTCCAGGCCGCTGCCATCGGGCAGCATCACGTCCAGTACCACGGCCGCCGGCGCGTATTCGGCCAGGGCCTGGCGTGCGCTCTGGCCATCGTGGCAGGCACGCACGGTGAACCCTTCCTGGGTCAGCCAGCTGCCGAGCAGCTCGCACAGCTCCTGGTCATCATCAATCAGTAACAGCTCGCTCATGACTCACTCAATTCAACCATTGACGGCGGCTATTCGGCCCGCCAGTGGCAAAGATACCGCAGACTGATGGCAATCGTATAACTGCGGGTACCGCGTCGCCTTCTTCGCGGGCAAGCCCGCGAGGAAGGCGACTCAGTTTCAGGTCAAGGAAGTACTTGCTTGAACGGCTTGACGACGACTTTGTCGTACACGCCTGCAGCAATGTAAGGATCGGCATCGGCCCAGGCCTGCGCCGCAGCCAGCGATTCGAATTCGGCAACGATCAGGCTACCGCTGAAACCGGCTTCGCCCGGGTCGTTGCTGTCGATGGCTGGGTGTGGGCCGGCCAGCACCACGCGGCCTTCGGCCTTGAGCTGCTGCAGGCGTTCGATGTGCGCCGGGCGGGCAGCCAGGCGCTTTTCCAGGGAGTTTGCGACGTCGCTGGCGATGATGGCGTAGAGCATGTCAATCCTTGGGTTTGGTAATGGAAGGGTCGTCGTGCAGGTGGCGCGACAGGTACACGCCTTGCGCCACCAGGAAGATCACGGTCATGCCCAGGCTGCCGAACACCTTGAAGTCGACCCAGAAGTCCTGGAAGGTGAAGGCGACGAACAGGTTGGCCGCGCCGCAGAACAGGAAGAAGCCGATCCAGGCAACGTTCAGCCGGGACCAGACGGCATCGGGCAGGGTCAGGGCATGGCCCATGATGCGCTTGATCAGCACCCGGTCACCGATGAAGTGGCTGCCGGCAAAGCCCAAGGCGAACAGCCAGTTCACCACCGGCGCTTTCCACTTGAGGAAGGTTTCACTGTGGAAGGTCAGGGTCAGGCCGCCAAATACCAGGCAGGCCACCAGGGTCAGCCACTGGCCCTTTTCCAGCTTGCGCTGGCGCAGGAACAGCGCGCCGTACACCACCAGCGAGCTGATGATCAGCATGGCCGTGGCACTGTAGATACCGCCGAATTCGAAGCTGTGGCCGGCGACTTCCATGGGGCGCGGGTCCAGCTTGTAGACGATGAAGAACAGCAGCAGCGGGATGAAATCGATGAATTGTTTCACAATGGCAGCCAGAATCGGGATGTGACGGCATAATAACAAACATCGATTCCAGCGAAAGCGCTCCTCCATGAATGTTGATCTGCACTGTCACAGTACGGCCTCCGACGGCGCCCTGTCGCCCTCGGTACTGGTTGCCCGGGCCCATGAGCACGGGGTGCAAACGCTGGCACTGACTGACCATGACACCCTCGAAGGCCTGGTCGAAGCACGCCAGGCCTGCACTGAACGGGGCATGCATTGGGTCAGCGGGGTGGAATTGTCGTGCACCTGGGGTGGCGCGACCATCCATGTGCTGGGTTATGACTTCCCGCTGGACGCGCCGCCCTTGCTGGCAGCGATTGAATCACTGCATCGGGGGCGTTGGTTGCGCGCCGAAGAAATCGACAAGCGGCTGGCCGCCAAAGGCATGCCCGGCACGCTGGAGGGCGCCCGCGCCGTTCAGCACGAACTGGGCGACAGCGGCAACGCCCCGGCGCGCCCGCATTTTGCCGAGTACCTGGTGCGTGCCGGGCACGTCAAGGACCGTGGTGAGGCGTTTCGCAAATGGCTGGGTGCCGGCAAGCTGGGCGACGTCAAGCAGCACTGGCCGACCCTCGACGAAACTGTCGCCACCCTGCGCCAGTCCAAAGCATGGGTGAGCCTGGCCCACCCGATGCATTACGACCTGACCCGCAGCAAGCGCAGAAGGCTGATTGCCGACTATATTCAGGCAGGTGGGCAGGCACTTGAGGTGGTCAACGGGATGATGCCGGCCGAGCAGGTGGGCACGATGTCCATCCTTACGCGTGAGTTCGGCCTGCTGGCAAGCGCTGGCAGTGACTTCCACGGCCCCGGCACCTGGGGAGAGATCGGTGCCTACCGGCCTTTGCCCGAGGACCTGCCACCTCTGTGGCGTCGATTCAGCCATGAACAGCCTTTGGCGCTATGAACAGGATGACTACGTGAGCCAATTTTTCCAGATTCATCCGGAGAACCCCCAGGCGCGCCTGATAAAACAGGCCGTCGAGATCATCCGCAAGGGTGGCGTGGTGGTGTACCCGACCGACTCGGCCTACGCGCTGGGCTGCCAGATGGGTGACAAGGCGGCGATTGAGCGGGTGCGTCGCCTGCGCGGGCTGGACAAGACGCACAACTTCACCCTGATGTGCTGTGACATGTCTCAGCTGGGGTTGTACGCCAAGGTGGACACCGGCACCTTCCGTCTGCTCAAGGCGCATGTGCCGGGGCCATATACCTTCATCCTCAACGGCACCCGTGAAGTGCCGCGGCTGCTGTTGCATGACAAGCGTCGCACCATTGGCCTGCGCGTACCGGCCCACGCCATCACGCTGGCCTTGCTGGCCGAGTTGGGCGAGCCGCTGATGAGCGTGAGCCTGATCCTGCCGGGCGACAGCGAGCCGATGACCGACCCTCACGAAATCCGTGAGCGGCTGGAGCACCACGTCGACCTGGTGATCGACGGCGGTTTCGGCGACCTCAAGGCGTCGACCATCATCGACTTGTCCGGCGATGAGCCGGAACTGATCCGCGAGGGCTGCGGCGACCCCACGCCGTTTCTGGTCAGCGCGTGAGCCAGGTGGAAACGCCCGAGGCACCGGCTGAGCAGGCCGAGTCGCCTCGGCAGCTGCAACTGGCCTTGGTCTACGGCGAAGCCCTGACCGAAATGCCGCTGGACCTGTACATCCCGCCGGATGCCCTGGAAGTCATCCTCGAAGCCTTCGAAGGGCCGCTGGACCTGCTGCTGTACCTGATCCGCAAGCAGAACATCGACATCCTCGACATCCCGGTGGCGGAAATCACCCGCCAGTACATGGGCTATGTGGAGCTGATGAAGAGCGTGCGCCTGGAGCTGGCCGCCGAGTACCTGGTGATGGCCGCCATGCTGGCCGAGATCAAGTCGCGCATGCTGCTGCCCCGTTCAGCCGATGTCGAGGAGGAGGAGGGCGACCCGCGCGCCGAGCTGATCCGCCGCCTGCAGGAGTATGAGCGTTTCAAGGCCGCAGCCGAAGGCATCGACGAACTGCGACGGGTGGGCCGCGATGTCGTGGTGCCGCGCCTGGAAGCACCGCAGGCCAAGGTGCGCAAGCTGTTGCCGCAGGTCAGCCTCGAAGAGCTGCTGGTGTCCATGGCCGAGGTAATGCGCCGCAACGACCTGTTCGAAAGCCACCAGATCAGCCGTGAGACCTTGTCTACCCGCGAGCGCATGAGCCAGGTGCTGGAGCGCCTCAAGGGCGGTGCTTTTGTGCCGTTCGGCGCGCTGTTTGCCGCCGAAGAGGGCAAGCTGGGTGTGGTGGTGACCTTCATGGCGGTGCTCGAACTGGTGAAGGAATCGCTGATCGAACTGGTGCAGAATGAACCCTTCGCCGCCATCCACGTGCGGCTTCGCCCAGCGCTTGTTGAAGAACCTGATGAACCTGAATGACCCCCGCGACCTGGCGTCACTGATCGAAGCTTTTTTGCTGGCTTCGGGCAAGCCGCAATCCCTGGAGCGCCTGTACGAGCTGCTCGAAGAGGGCGAGCGCCCTGAGCCCCACGTGTTCAAGCAGGCCCTTGAGGTGCTTGGCAAGTCGTGCAGCGGCCGTGCCTTCGAACTCAAGGAAGTGGCCAGCGGCTACCGCCTGCAAATCCGCGAAGACTTTGCGCCCTGGGTTGGGCGCCTGTGGGAAGAGCGCCCGCAGCGTTATTCGCGCGCGCTGCTCGAAACCCTGGCCCTGATCGCCTACCGCCAGCCCATCACCCGTGGCGAGATTGAAGACGTACGGGGCGTTGCGGTGAACAGCAACATCATCAGAACCCTGGTCGAGCGCGAGTGGATTCGTGTGGTTGGCTACCGCGAAGTGCCCGGGCGGCCAGCGATGTTTGCCACCACCAAAGGGTTTCTCGACCATTTCAACCTAAAGAGCCTGGATGAGCTGCCGGCCTTGGCAGAGTTGCGCGAAATGGAGCCGGAGCCGCTGCTCGACCCGGATGACGCGCCCGTGCCGGCGCACCTGCAGGCGTTGGCGGATGCCAGCCTTGGGGACGAAGAGGTTGAAGAGCCTAAGGACGAAACCAGCTTCCGTAGCTTGCTGGTGGAGCTTGATGCCATGGAGGAGGGGCTGAAGATCGATTTTGATGACTTGCGCGAGGAGGAGCCAGAGGCTTCCGTGGAAGAAGAGGGCAAGTTACAGCCCTGATTCTTCTTTTGGCAGTGCCGGCGATAGGGCCAGTGAGCTCAACACAAGACCACTAGGCTGAAACCGCTCCCAATACTTGCAAAACCCTCTAACCTCCAGTGCGTTCCATTGCCGAACCGCGTATGATGCGCGGCCTTTTGGCGCGTTCGTCGCCAAGAACCTGTTTTCATTCCTACACCGGGAGGTGCCCAGATGAGTGAGCAAGACCTGCAAGATACCGAAATCACCCCGCCATCCGGCGAAAAGCTGCAGAAAGTGCTGGCGCGCATTGGCGTGGGTTCGCGCCGTGACGTCGAGGCCTGGATCAGCCAGGGCCGCATCAAGGTCAACGGCGTCGCAGCCACCCTTGGCCAGCGCGTCGACCTGCACGACGCCATTGCCGTAGACGGTAAGCTGATCAAGCGCGAAGAGGCCGCCGAGGCCACTCGCCGGGTGATCATGTACAACAAGCCCGATGGCGAAATCTGCACCCGTGACGACCCGGAAGGCCGTCCGACCGTGTTTGACCGCCTGCCACGGCCAAAAGAAGGCCGCTGGATCAACATCGGCCGCCTCGACATCAACACCACCGGCTTGCTGCTGTTCACCACCGACGGTGAGCTGGCCAACCGCCTGATGCACCCGTCCTACGAGATGGACCGTGAGTACGCGGTACGTGTGCGTGGTGAGGTCGACGACGAGATGATCGAGCGCCTGAAAGCCGGCGTAATGCTGGAAGACGGCCCGGCCAAGTTCACCGACATCCAGAAGGCACCAGGAGGCGAAGGCTTCAACCACTGGTACCACTGCGTGGTGATGGAAGGCCGTAACCGTGAAGTACGTCGCCTGTGGGAATCGCAGGGCATGGTGGTCAGCCGCCTGAAGCGCGTGCGTTTCGGCCCGGTGTTCCTCAACTCCGACCTGCCGATGGGCCGCTGGCGTGAAATGACCCAGGGCGAAATCGACATCCTGGCTGCCGAAGTGGGCCTGCAGCCAGTGGCGCTGCCTGCCATGAAGCTCAAGGCCAAGGACAAGATGGAGCGCCTGCAGCGCAAGTCGACCCGCCCGCTGGGCCGTGGCGAGCGCGTGCGCAACCTGCGCCCGGCTCACGAAGGTGCCGCCACTGGCGAGCGCCCGGCGCGTCAGCCGCGTGAAGAGGCTCCGCGTAAACCTAACCGTGGCAGCACGGTGGCCGAGCGCCCAAGCGATATGCGCAAGCGCCCGGGCAAGCCTGAGGGTGACAAGCCGGCAGGCCGTGGTCGCGGCAAGCCGCGTGGCTGATAAGCCAATGTGGTAATCAAGCAACCAGCCTTCGGGCTGGTTTTTTTATGCCTGTGGGAATTGGCGGCTGCTTTGCAGCCCATACGACCGGTCTATAAGGTCTTGCGCGGCCATTGTAGGAGCGGCCTTGTGCCGCGAAAAGGGCCGCAAAGCGGCCCCAAGATATTGAACAAAAAAGATTTTTCGGACGACTGGCAAGTTCCTGAACCGCCCTGTAAAGAAATTTATACGAATGTAGCCGTTTTCAGTCCGCATTTCAGATCAAGCCCAATCGTGTAAACAAACCTTGCCGGCGTCCAGGTGCCAAAGCCGCTGTCCTGGGCCCTCCCACCCTTGCCCAAACCCCCGTCCCCACGGTGTTATAGCCGCCATTGCCGTGTGCAAGAGCCCGTCCACAGAGCCGGGCTGACAAAACAACAAATGGAGGCGCCATGTACGCCGATCACTCCGCCTTTCAAGGCCCACACCACAGGATCGCTGCGTTTTTTCCGGATGGAAGGACGCAACGCGTTGACGCCTGCGCGTTTGCAGGGGTATACAGTGCGCCGCGTTTTACCTGTGACCCTCTTGCGTACCGCGCACTCTTGATCACGCCTGGTTGACCCGCTCCGGCGGCACCTGAGGTCAAGAAACCCAAGGTAACCACCTTGCCCATTCCGCTGCGCCACGAGCGCGGTGGGTCCGATTCCGTCACAGATAAAAACAATGCAGGTGACTTCGTTCATGAGTGGACAAAACATGCATTCAGGCGAGCTCAAGCGGGGCCTGAAGAACCGCCACATCCAGTTGATCGCCCTTGGTGGTGCGATTGGTACCGGCCTGTTCCTCGGCTCGGCAGGCGTGATGAAATCCGCCGGCCCGTCAATGATCCTTGGCTACGCCATTTGCGGCTTCATCGCCTTCATGATCATGCGCCAGCTTGGCGAAATGATTGTCGAAGAGCCGGTGGCCGGCTCGTTCAGCCACTTTGCCCACACTTACTGGGGTGGTTTCGCCGGCTTTCTGTCGGGCTGGAACTGCTGGGTGCTGTACATCCTGGTGGGCATGTCGGAGCTTTCGGCGGTCGGCAAGTATGTTCACTACTGGTGGCCGGAGATCCCTACCTGGGTCACGGCGGCGGCGTTCTTCGTGCTGATCAACGCCATCAACCTGATGAACGTAAAGTTCTTCGGTGAAGCCGAATTCTGGTTTGCCATCATCAAGGTCGTGGCCATCGTCAGCATGATCGGCCTGGGTGCCTACCTGCTCACCAGCGGCAGCGGTGGCCCGGACGCCACCATCGCCAACCTGTGGTCCCATGGCGGCTTCTTCCCGAACGGTGTCAGCGGGCTGGTCATGGCCCTGGCGTTCATCATGTTCTCCTTCGGTGGCCTGGAAATGCTTGGCTTCACCGCTGCCGAGGCCGACAAGCCCAAGACCGTGATCCCGAAGGCGATCAACCAGGTCATCTACCGCATCCTGATCTTCTATGTCGGTGCCTTGGTGGTGCTGCTGTCGCTGACCCCGTGGGACAACCTGGTCGCCAGCATCGATGCCTCGGGTGGCAGCTACGGCAGCAGCCCGTTCGTGCAGGTGTTCTCGCTGCTGGGCAGTGACGTGGCCGCCCACCTGCTGAACTTCGTGGTATTGACCGCCGCGCTGTCGGTGTACAACAGCGGCACCTACTGCAACGCCCGCATGCTGCTGGGCATGGCCGAGCAGGGCGATGCCCCGGCATCGCTGGCCAAGGTCGACAAGCGTGGCGTGCCAGTGCGTGCGATCCTGGTGTCGGCTGCCGTTACCTTTGTCGCCGTGCTGCTCAACTACCTGATGCCGCAGAACGCCCTGGAGCTGCTGATGTCGCTGGTAGTGGCTACCCTGGTGATCAACTGGGCGATGATCAGCTACTCCCACCTGAAGTTCCGTCAGCACCTGGACCGTACTGGCCAGAAGCCGCTGTTCAAGGCGCTGTGGTATCCCTATGGCAACTACGTGGTAATGGCCTTCGTGGTGCTGATTCTGGGCATCATGCTGATGATCCCGGGCATCCAGGTTTCGGTGTATGCGATCCCGGTGTGGCTGTTTGCGATGTTCGTTGTCTACATGGTCAAGCCGCGCCGCAGGATGAATGCCGGTGGGGTTGCGGGTACCGCAGCCAAGTAACTCGGCAACGTAGTCAGCAGAAACCCCAAGTCAGGCGACTGACTTGGGGTTTTTTGTTGTCTGTGCCGGCCTCTTCGCAGCACAAGGCTGCTCCTACAGGCGAACGCCGTTCCATGTGTAGGAGCAGCCTTGCGCTGCGAAGAGGCCGGCACAGGCAACGTATCCTTCAGATCTGCTCCAGCAACCAGCCCCTGAATGCCCGTAACGACGGCAAGGCCTCATTCCGGGGCGGATAGATCAGGTAGTAACTACGCTGGCTGGCAAATGCCACCCCAGGGCTGTACAGCTCTGCCTTGGCCAACTCCTCCTCTACCAGAATGCGCGGCACAAGGCCGATACCAATCCCGGCCCGTACGGCCTGAATCAGGTGCGACGTCAGCTCAAAGCTCGGCCCCAGGCGCATCGACCGGTGCGGCAGGCCATGGTGTGAAAACCACTCGCCCCACGCATGGGGGTTGTTTGCCACATTCAGCAGCACCTCTTCACTGATCCTTGCCGGGCTCCAGCCCTGGCTATCTGCACCGGCCTCCGGCGGCAGGATCACCACCAGTTCCTCGGCATGCAGGCGATGGCAGATCAGCCCCGGCAGATCATGGCTGGCCACACCGATGGCGGCATCGATTTCGCTTGTGTCGAAGTTGATGGCTTCGATGCGTGAATGAATGTGCACCAGCATGCCCGGGTGGGCGCTGTAGAACGCATGCAGCCTCGGCAGCAGCCATTTCGAGCCGAAGGTGGGCAGGGTGGCCAGGCGCAAGGTGCCCACCCCTGACTGGTAGGCCAGTGCCTGCAGGGTGGCGCTGCGGATGCGCCCCAATGCCTCGCTGAGCTCGCGCTGGTACAGCCGGCCGACATCGGTCAGCTGCACCTGGCGGCCTTCGCGGCGAAACAGGGTCAGGCCCAGTTGTTGTTCCAGCGCCTGCACCTGGCGGCTGACCGCGCTCTGGGTCAGTGACAGTTCGGCAGCGGCGCGGGTGTAGCTTTCATGCCGGGCGGCGGCCTCGAATGCCAGCAGCAGCGACATGGACGGTGTCAGGTGGCGGTAATTCATTCATAAAAGTCATTGATAGCGGCAGGATTATCCGTTTGCCCCTGAGGCGAAACTACAGGAACATTGGCCTATACGTCACCCCGGCATGGCAACACCTATGCCGGAGCGACAGGAATCCCGTGAATTAGCCAATATCAAGAGGCCATCCTTCGATGATCGCCCAGCTGCCGACCGTTGCACCGAGCGCCAACTACCCCGAATTCCTCGATGCCCTGCGCAGCAGCGGCTTCCGTGGCCAGATCAGTGCCGACTACGGCACCCGTACCGTGCTGGCCACCGATAACTCGATCTACCAGCGCTTGCCTCAGGCGGCGGTGTTCCCGCTGGACGCCGACGACGTGGCGCGGGTTGCCACGCTGATGGGTGACCCACGCTTCCAGGACGTCAAGCTGACCCCGCGCGGTGGTGGTACCGGCACCAACGGCCAGTCGTTGACCGACGGCATCGTCGTCGACCTGTCGCGGCACATGAACAAGATCCTCGAAATCAACGTCGAGGAGCGCTGGGTGCGGGTGCAGGCCGGTACGGTCAAGGACCAGCTCAATGCGGCGCTCAAGCCGCACGGCCTGTTCTTCGCCCCCGAACTGTCCACCTCCAACCGCGCCACGGTCGGCGGCATGATCAACACCGACGCCAGCGGCCAAGGCAGCTGCACCTATGGCAAGACCCGCGACCACGTACTGGAGCTGCACAGCGTGCTGCTCGGTGGCGAGCGCCTGCACAGCCTGCCGATCGACGATGCCGCGCTGGAGCAGGCCTGCGCCGCGCCCGGCCGGGTCGGCGAGGTGTACCGCATGGCCCGCGAGATTCAGGAAACTCAGGCTGAACTGATCGAAACCACCTTCCCCAAACTCAACCGTTGCCTGACCGGCTACGACCTGGCGCACCTGCGCGACGAGCAGGGCCGCTTCAACCTCAACAGCGTGCTGTGTGGCGCCGAAGGCTCGCTGGGTTACGTGGTCGAAGCCAAGCTCAACGTGCTGCCGATCCCCAAGTACGCGGTGCTGGTCAACGTGCGCTACACCAGCTTCATGGATGCCCTGCGCGACGCCAACGCGCTGATGGCACACAAGCCACTGTCGATCGAGACCGTCGACTCCAGGGTGTTGATGCTGGCGATGAAAGACATCGTCTGGCACAGCGTTGCCGAATACTTCCCGGCCGACCCCGAGCGCCCCACCCTGGGCATCAACCTGGTGGAGTTCTGTGGCGACGAGCCGGCCGAGGTCAACGCCCGGGTGCAGGCTTTTGTCGAACACTTGCAGGCGGACACCAGCGTCGAGCGCCTGGGGCATACCCTGGCAGAAGGCGCCGAGGCGGTCACTCGCGTCTACGTCATGCGCAAGCGCTCGGTGGGCTTGCTGGGTAACGTCGAGGGCGAGGTGCGCCCGCAGCCGTTTGTCGAAGACACCGCGGTACCGCCGGAGCAGTTGGCCGACTACATCGCCGACTTCCGCGCGCTGCTCGATGGCTACGGCCTGACCTACGGCATGTTTGGCCACGTCGATGCTGGCGTGCTTCACGTACGCCCGGCACTGGACATGAAAGACCCGGCCCAGGCTGCGCTGGTGAAGCCGATTTCCGATGCGGTGGCGGCGCTGACCAAAAGCTACGGCGGTTTGCTGTGGGGCGAGCACGGCAAAGGCCTGCGCTCCGAATACGTGCCGGAGTACTTCGGCGAGCTGTACCCGGCGCTGCAGCGCCTGAAGGGTGCCTTTGACCCGCACAACCAGCTCAACCCGGGCAAGATCTGCACCCCGCCAGGCAGCGCCGAAGGCCTGACCCCGGTCGATGGCGTGACCCTGCGCGGCGACCTCGACCGTACCATCGACGAGCGCGTGTGGCAGGACTTCCCCAGTGCCGTGCACTGTAACGGCAACGGCGCCTGCTACAACTACGACCCCAACGACGCCATGTGCCCGTCGTGGAAGGCCACCCGCGAACGCCAGCATTCGCCCAAGGGCCGTGCTTCGCTGATGCGCGAATGGCTGCGCCTGCAGGGCGAGGCGAACATCGACGTGCTGGCCGCGGCGCGCAACAAGGTGTCGTGGCTCAAGGGCCTGCCAGCGCGCCTGCGCAACAACCGCGCACGCAGCCAGGGGCAGGAAGATTTCTCCCATGAAGTGTACGACGCCATGGCCGGATGCCTGGCGTGCAAGTCGTGCGCCGGGCAGTGCCCGATCAAGGTCAACGTGCCGGACTTCCGTTCACGCTTCCTCGAGTTGTACCACGGCCGCTACCAGCGCCCGCTGCGTGACTACCTGATTGGCTCGCTGGAATTCAGCATTCCGTACCTGGCCCACGCGCCAGGGCTGTACAACGCGGTGATGGGCTCGAAGTGGGTGACCAGGCTGCTGGCCGACAAGATCGGCATGGTCGACAGCCCGCTGATCAGCCGTTTCAACTTCCAGGCCACCCTGACCCGCTGCCGCGTTGGCGTGGCCAGTGTGCCGGCCCTGCGTGAACTGACCCCGGCCCAGCGCGAACGCAGCATCGTGCTGGTGCAGGACGCCTTTACCCGCTACTTCGAAACGCCGCTGCTGTCAGCCTTTATCGACCTGGCCCACCGCCTGGGTCATCGGGTGTTCCTGGCGCCGTACAGCGCCAACGGCAAACCGCTGCATGTGCAGGGCTTCCTCGGTGCATTCGCCAAGGCGGCGATCCGCAACGCCACCCAGCTCAAGGCCCTGGCCGACTGCGGCGTGCCCCTGGTGGGCCTGGACCCGGCGATGACCCTGGTGTATCGCCAGGAATACCAGAAAGTGCCAGGGCTGGAAGGTTGCCCGAAGGTGCTGTTGCCGCAGGAGTGGCTGATGGATGTGCTGCCCGAGCAGGCGCCGACCGCGCCGGGCAACTTCCGCCTGATGGCGCATTGCACCGAGAAGACCAACGTGCCAGCCAGCACCCGGCAGTGGGAGCAGGTGTTTGAGCGTTTGGGCCTGAAGCTGGTGACCGAGGCGACGGGGTGCTGCGGCATGTCCGGTACCTACGGGCATGAGGCACGTAACCAGGAGACATCGCGGACCATCTTCGAGCAGAGCTGGGCGACCAAGCTGGACAAGGAAGGGGAGCCGTTGGCGACGGGCTACTCGTGCCGTAGCCAGGTCAAGCGCATGACCGAGCGCAAGATGCGCCATCCGCTGGAAGTGGTGTTGCAGTACGCCCAGCGTTAATCTTCAGGGCCTCGGGGCTGCTTTGCAGCCCATTCGCGGCACAAGGCCGCTCCTACAAGTGGTAGCGTGCCCCCTGTAGGAGCGGCCTTGTGCCGCGAATGGGGCGCAAAGCGCCCCCGCTTGTTAGTGGCTGCGGCTACTCCGCGCCTGCCGGTACAGATACAGGCTCAACACCAGCCCGCAAGCCGCGGCAGCCGCCGCAAACAGAAACATCGAAGCAAACCCGAACCCCGCCGCCACCGCGCCCACCAGTGGCCCGGTCACCCCCAGCGACAAATCGATGAACAGCGAATACGCCCCCACCGCCGCGCCGCGGTTGGCCGCCGACACCTGGTTCACCGCCTCCACGCCCAATGCCGGGAACACCAGTGAGAAACCAAACCCGCTCAGTGCTGCACCCGCCAGTGCCAGTTCGGCACTGGGGGCCAGCCACAGCATCAGCAGCCCGAGTGTTTCCACCGACAGGCAGGCAATCGCCACCCTGAACCCGCCAATCCGGTTGATCAGGTTGCCGAACAGCAGCCGCGCGCTGATGAAGCTGGCGCCGAACAGGCTCAGGGTCAACGCCGCATCAGCCCAGCCACGGCTGGCGTAGTACAGGGTGATGAAGGTGGCGATGGTGCCAAAGCCGATCGAGCCCAGGGCCAGTCCCGAGCCGTGCGGGAACACCTTGCCCAGCACCCGCAGGAACGGCAGGCGTACACCGCTGACAATAGGCGCGGCCTGCTTGGGCCAGGCCAGCAGCAGGCCAAGGGCGCACAGCAGGATGATGCTGACGCCCATGCTCCACAGCCCCAGGCCCTTGACCATCAGCACACCCAGGGGCGCGCCGATGGCCAGTGCGCCATAGCTGGCGATGCCGTTCCAGGAGATGACCTTGGCGGTGTTTTCGGCGCCCACCCTGCCGATGCCCCAGCCAATCGCGCCCGAGCCCACCAGGCTTTCGGCGCTGCCCAGCACCAGGCGGCCTACCAGCAGGCAGGTCAGGCTCAGCCATGGCAGGTGGGTGAGGAAGGCGCAGGCCAGCATGAACACCCCGCTAAGCCCGCAGCCGACCAAGCCATACATGACGGCTTTCTTGCTGCCATGGTTGTCGATGATGCGGCTGGCGGTGGGGCGGCTGAGCAAGGTGGCCAGGTACTGCACGCTGATCACCAGGCCAGCGACCACGGCGCTGAAACCCAGGTCGTTATGCACATAGCCGGGCAGCACGGCCAGTGGGATGCCGATGTTCAGGTAGCCGATGAAGGTGAAGAGGACGATGGAGACGACTTGCAGGGTGACCGCAAGGGGGCGCGGTGAGTCGGGCATGGGGACCTACGTGTGTTCAGGACGGTGTGAAAACGTGATGACGGGGGTAGCCCGCAGGTCAGCCGTTTTCACACAGTCGGGGATGCGCAGTTATTCCTGGTCAGCGCTGGATTGATCGTCACTATCCTGCTCGACGGCTGCTGCCGGTTCGGCGTGAACGGTCACGGATGGCTCTTCTGGGTTCAGGCTTGGGAAGGGAAGATTCGGGATTTCGTGCATCTCGTCGTTCCTCGCAAGTGTGAGTGAAAAGTCTGCGCCAGGCGCGGTTGAAGCTTCGCAAAGCTGGGGCAGGATACACAAGTCTGGATGACAGTTTGGATTTTTTACCGGTCGCTTGTCGGTTTTGCGGGCGAACAGCGCACATTTTTCCTGCAAATAATTGGGGCCGCTTCGCGCCCCTTCGCGGGCTTGCCCGCTCCCACAGGGACCGCGAAAACCAGAGGCGCGCGCCGTCTTTGTGGGAGCGGGCAAGCCCGCGAAGGGCGCGAAGCGACCCCAGTTTCTAAGCGATTACTTACGGCCTTCAGCCGATTCAGCCACCTTGTCAGTGCGCGCGCACATGATGAAGTCGTTGCGGTGCAGGCCTTTGATCGAGTGGCTCCACCAAGTGACGGTAACCTTGCCCCACTCGGTCAGCAGCCCTGGGTGGTGGCCTTCGGCTTCGGCGATTTCGCCCACGGCGTTGGTGAACGCCAAGGCGTGCTTGAAGTTCTTGAACAGGAACACGCGCTCAAGCTCCATGTGGCCGTCACGTACTTCAATGTTCCAGTCCGGGATTTCGCGAATCAGCTCGGCCAGCTCTTCGTCGGAGACTTTCGGTGCGTCGGCGCGGCAGGCTTCGCAATGGGCTTGGTTCAAGGCATTCATGGGGTGTCTTTCCAGTTCGAGTTGTTATCGGCAAGGTCGCTCAGGCGGCGACCTTGGGTGGAAACTTCGGCGCGTGCAGGCCCAGCTGCATGGCCTTATGGACCATGCCCATGATGTCTTCGTGGGCCAGGTCGAACAGGCGCTTCATGTTCGGCAGCACGAAATACAGCGGCTGCAGGATGTCGATGCGGTACGGCGTGCGCATCGCCTCGATCGGGTCGAAAGCCTGGTGCTCGGGCTCGCCAGACAGACTGTAGACGGTCTCCTTGGGCGACGAGAGGATGCCGCCGCCATAGATCTTGCGACCCTGCGGGGTTTCCATAAGGCCAAACTCGATGGTCATCCAGTACAGGCGCGCCAGGTACACGCGTTGTTCCTTGGTCGCAGCCAGGCCGAGCTTGCCGTAGGTGTGGGTGAACTCGGCGAACCACGGATTGGTCAGCAGCGGGCAGTGGCCGAAGATCTCGTGGAAGATATCGGGCTCTTGCAGGTAGTCCAGCTCTTCCGGGGTGCGGATGAAGGTGGCGACCGGGAAGCGCTTGCTGGCCAGCAATTCGAAGAAAGTCTGGAAGGGGATCAGCGCCGGTACCCGGGCAACTTGCCAGCCGGTGGTGGCGCCCAGCACCTTGTTGACCTCGCCCAGCTGCGGAATACGGTCATGGGGCAGCTTGAGCTGGTCGATGCCGTCCAGGTATTCCTGGCACGCGCGGCCTTCGATCACTTTCAGCTGGCGAGTGATCAGGGTGTTCCATACCGCATGCTCTTGCTGCGGGTAATCGATAAAACCATGCGCATCGGGCTCGCGTGCCACGTATTGCGTCTGTTTCATGAGGCTCTCCTGGTGAGGGCTTTTCTTGTTATGTGCAGGACATGCCTAAGTAATATCCCCACCCGGGTCGGTTTGCACGATGGATGGCAGGGCTTGTAGTTGCTCGTCACCCCTACTTTCGTAACGATAATTTTACAAAATAGAGCAGGTGTCGGAAAATCCGAGGCATCTGGCTGATGGTTGCGCGGTTTTTGTCAGCTTATCTTTACGAATTTTCTGCGCGGTGTTGAAAAACATTGGCGCTTCGAGAGCCCTCATGCGTATCAAAGTGCATTGCCAGAACCGTATTGGCATCCTGCGCGACATCCTCAATCTGCTGGTGGAGTACGGCATCAACGTGCTGCGCGGTGAGGTGGGCGGCGACCACGGCAACGCCATCTACCTGCATTGCCCGAACCTGATCAACCTGCAGTTCCAGGCATTGCGGCCCAAGTTCGAGGCGATTGCCGGGGTATTCGGCGTCAAGCGCGTGGGGCTGATGCCCAGCGAGCGCAGGCACATGGAGCTGAACGCACTGCTGGGCGCGCTGGATTTCCCGGTGCTGTCGATCGACATGGGCGGCAGTATCGTCGCCGCCAACCGTACTGCGGCGCAGCTGCTGGGGGTGCGGGTGGACGAGGTGCCCGGCATGCCGCTGGCGCGCTACGTGGAAGACTTCGACCTGCCGGAGCTGGTACGGGCCAACAAGTCGCGCATCAACGGCATGCGCATCAAGGTCAAAGGCGATGTGTTCCTGGCCGATATCGCGCCGTTGCAGTCCGAGCACGATGACAGTGAGGCGTTGGCGGGCGCGGTACTTACCCTGCACCGGGCTGACCGCATCGGCGAGCGTATCTATAACGTGCGCAAGCAGGAACTGCGCGGTTTCGACAGCATCTTCCAGAGCTCGCGGGTGATGGCCGCCGTGGTGCGTGAGGCGCGGCGCATGGCACCGCTGGATGCCCCCTTGCTGATTGAAGGCGAGACCGGTACCGGCAAGGAGCTGCTGGCGCGCGCCTGCCACCTGGCCAGCCCGCGCGGACAGTCGCCGCTGATGGCGCTCAATTGCGCCGGGTTGCCGGAGTCGATGGCCGAGACCGAGCTGTTTGGCTACGGCCCCGGGGCATTCGAAGGGGCGCGGGCGGAGGGCAAGCTGGGGTTGCTGGAGCTGACCGCTGGCGGCACGCTGTTTCTTGACGGGGTAGGGGAGATGAGCCCGCGCCTGCAAGTGAAGCTGCTGCGCTTTCTGCAGGACGGCTGCTTCCGCCGGGTAGGCAGCGATGAAGAGGTCTACCTGGATGTGCGGGTGATTTGCGCGACCCAGGTGGATTTGTCCGAGCTGTGTGCCCGTGGCGAGTTTCGCCAGGACCTGTATCACCGCCTCAACGTATTGTCGCTGCACATTCCGCCTTTGCGTGAGTGCATGGATGGGCTGGAAGGGCTGGTACAGCACTTTCTCGATCAGGCCAGCCGGCAGATTGGCTGCGCCATGCCCCGCCTGGCGCCGGCCGCAATGGACAAACTTGGGCAATACCATTGGCCAGGTAATGTAAGGCAGTTGGAAAACGTATTGTTCCAGGCGGTTTCTTTATGTGAAGGCGGCGTGGTCAAAAGCGAGCATATTCGCTTGCCGGATTATGGCGCGCGGCAACCGTTGGGTGAGTTTTCGCTGGAAGGGGATCTTTCGCAGATTGTCGGGCGCTTTGAAAAGGCGGTACTGGAAAGTTTGATGGGGGAGTTTTCGAGTAGTCGGGCTTTGGGCAAAAGATTGGGTGTTTCGCACACGACAATTGCCAACAAGTTAAGGGATTATTCGCTTGGCAAGTCCGCGGATTAGTTGTCGGGCAAAGAACTTGGGACTGCTTCGCAGTCCTTTCGCGGCGCAAGGCCGCTCCTACAGGTACGGCGCGGGTTTGAGGATTGCGCAATACCTGTAGGAGCGGCCTTGTGCCGCGAAGGGGCCCGCAGGGCCCCCAATTCATAAGGTATCAGCCGTTGGAGCAGCCGTTCCCCATCACGCGGTATTCGAGAATGTGCTTCTGGCCCTGGGAGTCCTCGTAGGTCATGCGGGCTGGCACGACTTCGCACACATTGGGCACTTCGCTCATGGAAATGACGCGGGCAATGTCCAGGTGCTGCGAGTAACTGTACTGTTCAACCGGAATCTGCTCGGCATCTTTGGCTTCGCCGGCCATCGCCGCGCCGCAAAGACTGCCAAGTACCAATACCAGTAAAGCTTTCATTTTCTATTTACCTGTCTAAGGTCGTGAGGGGGCACGCGGCGCTTATGGCGCCGCGAGTATTGCTAGTTTTAACTATCGGGATTAGATGGAGATTAACGCTTGCCTTCGTGGGGGCTGTTACCAGTTGTTAATCGCCTTGCCGTTGCTGGCGAGGTGAATTTTATGGCGCTGGCCAAGGCCGAAACAGTGGGTCTTTTGATAAAGTGTTTTGACAGAATCTGTAACAATCCCGTGTTAACCCCCTTTTTTTTTGCCCTCATCGGCTGTAATGCCCGAGCTAGAGGGCTTTGCCGGAACGGGCGTACCAAATTACTACCAACGTCGAATGGCTTTTGTCGCTCTGGTACAGTTACAAACGGTTCCATACAAAAACAACTATTACACCGAGGTAACACAGATGAGTGCGGCTCCACTGTATCCCGTTCGTCCCGAGGTTGCGGCCACTACCCTGACCGACGAGGCCACCTACAAGGCCATGTACCAGAAATCGGTGATCAACCCGGACGGCTTCTGGCGCGAGCAGGCCCAGCGTATCGACTGGATCAAACCGTTCACCAAGGTCAAGCAAACCTCCTTTGACGACCACCACGTCGATATCAAATGGTTCGCCGACGGCACTCTGAACGTTTCCTCCAACTGCCTGGACCGCCACCTCGAAGAGCGCGGTGATCAGTTGGCCATCATCTGGGAAGGCGACGACCCTTCCGAACACCGCAACATCACTTACCGTGAACTGCACGAGCAGGTCTGCAAGTTCGCCAACGCCCTGCGTGGCCAGGACGTGCACCGTGGTGACGTGGTCACCATCTACATGCCGATGATCCCCGAGGCCGTGGTGGCCATGCTGGCCTGTGCCCGTATTGGTGCGATCCACTCGGTGGTGTTCGGTGGCTTCTCCCCTGAAGCGCTGGCCGGCCGCATCATCGATTGCGAGTCCAAGGTGGTGATCACCGCCGACGAAGGCGTGCGTGGCGGCCGTCGTACCCCGCTCAAGGCCAACGTCGACCTGGCGCTGACCAACCCTGAAACCAAAAGCGTGCAGAAGATCATCGTGTGCAAGCGCACCGGTGGTGATATTGCCTGGCACCAGCACCGCGACATCTGGTACGAAGACCTGATGAAAGTGGCCTCCAGCCACTGCGCGCCAAAGGAAATGGGTGCTGAAGAAGCGCTGTTCATCCTTTATACCTCTGGCTCCACGGGCAAGCCGAAGGGTGTGCTGCACACCACCGGCGGTTACCTGGTGTATGCCGCGCTGACCCATGAGCGCGTGTTCGACTATCGCCCGGGCGAGGTCTACTGGTGCACCGCCGACGTCGGTTGGGTCACTGGCCACAGCTACATCGTCTACGGCCCGCTGGCTAACGGCGCCACCACCTTGCTGTTCGAAGGCGTGCCGAATTACCCGGACATTACCCGCGTCTCGAAGATCGTCGACAAGCACAAGGTCAACATCCTCTACACCGCGCCAACCGCCATCCGCGCGATGATGGCCGAAGGGCAGGCCGCTGTTGAAGGGGCCGATGGTTCCAGCCTGCGTCTGCTTGGCTCGGTGGGCGAGCCGATCAACCCTGAAGCGTGGAACTGGTACTACAAGACTGTAGGCAAGGAGCGCTGCCCGATCGTCGACACCTGGTGGCAGACCGAAACCGGCGGCATCCTGATCAGCCCGCTGCCGGGCGCTACCGGCCTCAAGCCGGGCTCGGCAACCCGCCCGTTCTTTGGTGTGGTGCCCGCCCTGGTGGACAACCTGGGTAACCTGATCGAAGGTGCGGCCGAAGGCAACCTGGTGATCCTCGACTCCTGGCCAGGCCAGTCGCGTTCGCTGTACGGCGACCACGACCGCTTTGTCGACACCTACTTCAAGACCTTCCGTGGCATGTACTTCACCGGCGACGGTGCGCGCCGCGACGAAGATGGCTACTACTGGATCACCGGTCGTGTGGATGACGTGCTCAACGTCTCCGGTCACCGCATGGGTACTGCCGAAATCGAAAGCGCCATGGTCGCGCATTCGAAAGTTGCCGAGGCTGCAGTGGTTGGCGTGCCGCACGACATCAAGGGCCAGGGCATCTATGTGTATGTCACCCTCAATTCCGGTATCGAGGCCAGTGAGCAGTTGCGCCTGGAGCTGAAAAACTGGGTGCGCAAGGAAATCGGCCCGATTGCCTCGCCGGACGTGATCCAGTGGGCGCCGGGCCTGCCGAAGACCCGTTCGGGCAAGATCATGCGCCGCATCCTGCGCAAGATTGCCACCGGTGAGTACGATGCGCTGGGCGATATCTCGACACTGGCTGACCCGGGTGTGGTGCAGCACCTGATCGATACCCACAAGGCCATGAACCTGGCTTCGGCCTGATATCGAGGCAGAGCGCGGGCCCTTGTGGGAGTGGCTTTATGTGGGAGCAGGCGTGCCCGCGAACACCGGCGCAGCCGGTGCCATCCACCGCGTTGACTGCTTCGCGGGCACGCCCGCTCCCACAGGGCTGCTTGCACACGCCACGACCAGACTAAACCCCGCCCGGGCAACCGGCGGGGTTTTTGCTTTACTGTTACCCGACATTCATCGGTAACTGTTCTGTCACCGGTGCTGCACAAGTTCGGGGCGCGAAGAAACAAATCAGGCCCGTTTCGGTGCGTTCCCGTAGCCATTTTTTGCAACACAGCACGCTACACTTGCCGTAGTACAAGGCTTTGCCAATAATAGGCCCAGGAATTGCTAGGTCTATAGGTTCTATTTCTTGCGCTTTTGCATATTTTGCACTGGCTGTCAACATCGCCCGCAGCGGTTTCAAGCGCTTCTGTAAGTAGTTGTCGCTTTGAAGAAATATCGACTACCGGGCTGTCGCTAAAATGCCACTCACTCGCTCGTGGTCTGCGACCTTGGTCGAACCCTGCGCGGCTCGCGTTGTACCCATTCGCATATCGGGCAGTTGTTACCTGCCTTGTATTGCCCCGTACCGATGGAGTTACCTGATGAAGAAGCTCGCACTGCTTGGCGCCCTGGCGCTGTCTGTGTTTTCCCTGGTGTCGCAGGCCGATGAAAAACCCCTGAAAATCGGCATTGAAGCTGCCTACCCACCCTTCGCCTTCAAGCAGCCCGATGGCAGCATCGCCGGTTTCGACTACGACATCGGCAACGCCCTGTGCGAACAGATGAAAGCCAAGTGCACCTGGGTCGAGCAGGAGTTCGACGGCCTGATCCCGGCGCTGAAAGTGCGCAAGATCGACGCCATTCTGTCGTCCATGTCGATCACTGAAGACCGCAAGAAGTCGGTCGACTTCACCAAGCGCTACTACCTGACCCCGGCGCGCCTGGTCATGAAGGACGGCACCGCTGTCAGCGAAAGCCTGGATGAGCTCAAAGGCAAGAAGATCGGCGTGCAGCGCGGCTCGATCCATGACCGCTTCGCCAAGGAAGTGCTGGGCGCCAAAGGTGCCACCGTGGTGCCTTACGGCACCCAGAACGAAATCTACCTGGACGTGGCAGCCGGCCGCCTCGACGGCACCGTGGCTGACGCCACCCTGCTGGAAGACGGCTTCCTCAAGACCGACGCCGGCAAGGGTTTTGCCTTCGTAGGCCCGGCCTTCACCGACGCCAAGTACTTCGGTGACGGTATCGGCATTGCCGTGCGCAAGGGTGACAAGGCGAACGTCGAGCGCATCAACGCGGCCATCGACGCCATCCGTGCCAACGGCAAGTACAAAGAAATCGAGAAGAAGTACTTCAACTTCGACATCTACGGTCCAGACTCGAACTAAGACATCGGGTTTCACCTGTGCAATGGTGCAAACAGCAGAGGCTCTGAGGTTTGCACCATTTTTCATTCTCTAGGTCGAGGACCTCATCATGTTGAAAGGCTACGGGGCAGTCATCCTCGACGGGGCGTGGCTGACGCTGCAGCTCGCCCTGTCGTCGATGGCCCTGGCCATCGTGCTCGGCCTGATCGGTGTGGCGCTGCGCTTGTCGCCGGTGCGCTGGCTGGCCTGGCTGGGCGATCTGTATTCCACCGTTATCCGTGGTATTCCGGACCTGGTCCTGATCCTGCTGATTTTCTACGGCGGGCAAGACATCATCAACCGGGTGGCACCGCTGCTCGGCTACGAAGACTACATCGACCTGAACCCGCTGGCGGCGGGTATCGGCACGCTGGGCTTCATCTTTGGCGCGTACCTGTCAGAAACCTTCCGCGGTGCCTTCCTCGGTATTCCCAAGGGCCAGGCCGAAGCGGGCGTGGCGTATGGCATGAGCAACCGCCAGGTGTTCTTCCGCATCCAGGTGCCGCAAATGATTCGCCTGGCGATCCCGGGTTTCACCAACAACTGGCTGGTGCTTACCAAGGCCACCGCGCTGATTTCGGTCGTCGGCCTGCAGGACATGATGTTCAAGGCCAAGCAGGCGGCCGACGCCACCCGCGAGCCTTTCACCTTCTTCCTGGCGGTGGCGGCCCTGTACCTGGTGCTGACCAGCGTCTCGCTGCTGGCCCTGAAGTATCTCGAGCGCCGCTACTCGGTGGGCGTCAAGGTGGCTGAACTATGATCTTCGACTACAACGTCGTCTGGGAGGCATTGCCGTTGTACTTCGGCGGCCTGCTGACCACCCTCAAGTTGCTGGCGATTTCGCTGTTCTTCGGCCTGTTGGCGGCCATTCCGCTAGGCCTGATGCGCGTGTCGAAGCAGCCTGTGGTCAATCTCGTGGCGTGGCTCTACACCTACGTGATTCGCGGCACGCCGATGCTGGTGCAGCTGTTCCTGATCTACTACGGCCTGGCGCAGTTCGAGGCGATACGTGAAAGCTTCGCCTGGCCGCTGCTGTCCAGCGCCACGTTCTGCGCCTGCCTGGCGTTCGGTGTCAACACCAGTGCCTACACCGCAGAAATCATCGCCGGCAGCCTCAAGGCCACGCCCCACGGCGAGATCGAGGCGGCCAAGGCCATGGGCATGTCGCGCATGAAGATGTACCGGCGCATCCTGCTGCCATCGGCCCTGCGCCGGGCGCTGCCGCAGTACAGCAACGAAGTGATCATGATGCTGCAGACCACCAGCCTGGCGTCGATCGTCACCCTGATCGACATCACCGGTGCCGCACGCACGGTCAATGCCCAGTACTACCTGCCTTTCGAGGCCTACATCACGGCGGGCGTGTTCTACCTGTGCCTGACCTTCATCCTGGTGCGCCTGTTCAAGATGGCCGAACGCCGCTGGCTCGGCTACCTGGCGCCGCGCAAGCACTGACCGCTTTGTGAGAATCGACAGCATGTACAAACTCGAAGTCCAAGACCTGCACAAGCGCTACGGCAGCCATGAAGTGCTCAAGGGTGTTTCCCTGGCGGCCAAGGCCGGCGACGTCATCAGCATCATCGGCTCCAGTGGTTCGGGCAAGTCGACCTTCCTGCGCTGCATCAACCTGCTGGAGCAGCCGCACGCCGGCAAGATCCTGCTCAACAACGAAGAGCTCAAGCTGGTGGCCGGCAAGGACGGCGCGCTGAAGGCCTCCGACCCGCGTCAGTTGCAGCGCATGCGCTCGCGCCTGTCGATGGTGTTCCAGCACTTCAACCTGTGGTCGCACATGACGGCGCTGGAGAACGTGATCGAGGCGCCGGTACACGTGCTGGGCATGAGCAAGAAAGAAGCCGTTGAAAAGGCCGAGCACTACCTGGCCAAGGTGGGTGTCTCCCACCGCAAGGACGCCTTCCCCGGGCATATGTCGGGTGGTGAGCAACAGCGTGTGGCAATTGCCCGGGCCCTGGCCGTGGAGCCAGAGGTTATGCTGTTCGACGAGCCGACTTCGGCGCTAGACCCGGAGCTGGTGGGTGATGTGCTCAAGGTCATGCAGGCGCTGGCTCAGGAAGGCCGGACCATGGTGGTGGTGACCCACGAAATGGGCTTTGCTCGCGAGGTCTCCAATCAGCTGGTGTTCCTGCACAAAGGTCTGGTGGAAGAGGCGGGCTGCCCACGCGAAGTATTGGCCAACCCGCAGTCGGAGCGCCTGAAGCAGTTCCTCTCCGGCAGCCTGAAGTAAAAGCTGCATTTTTGCACCAGAATAGGGCATGCTGCGCTGCGAGCGCAGCCTGACCCGGCGCACAGACTCGAACGACCTCAGGTTTCGGACCGCACCCTATGACCACCCAGCGAATCGGTTTTCTCATCTGGCCCAGCACCAGGCCCTTGACCCTGGCGCTGGCCGAGGAAGTGTTGCAGGTGGCGCAGCGGGTGCATCCGGATGTGGTCTACGAACTGGCCTTCCTGCAGGCAGAGCCCGCGCCAGAGGGGGAGTGGCGCCTGCCGGGCGAGCCGTGGACCGGCCGCCTGGAGGGTTGCCACAAACTGTTCCTGCTCGCTGACGAGCCGCCTGCGGCGGTAGGGGCTGCTTTGTCGACTGCGCTCAAGCAGCTGGCGCGCAGTGGCTGCACGGTCGGTGGCCTGGCTGCCGGGGTGTATCCGCTGGCGATGCTGGGCCTGCTCGACGGTTACCGGGCTGCGGTGCACTGGCGCTGGCAGGACGATTTTGCCGAACGCTTCCCCAAGGTCATTGCCACCAGTCACTTGTTCGACTGGGATCGTGATCGCATGACTGCCTGTGGCGGCATCGCCGTGGCCGACCTGTTGCTGGCAGTGCTGGCCCGTGATCACGGGGCGGAACTGGCGGGGGCAGTGTCGGAAGAGCTGGTGGTGGAGCGCATCCGCGAGGGTGGCGAGCGTCAGCGCATTCCGCTGCAGAACCGCCTGGGTTCTAGCCATCCCAAACTGACCCAGGCGGTGCTGTTGATGGAGGCCAACATCGAAGAGCCGCTGACCACTGACGAGATTGCCCAGCATGTGTGCGTGTCGCGTCGGCAGCTGGAGCGCATCTTCAAGCAGTACCTGAACCGCGTGCCGAGCCAGTACTACCTGGAGCTGCGGCTGAACAAGGCGCGGCAGATGCTGATGCAGACCAGCAAGTCGATCATCCAGATCGGCTTGTCCTGTGGCTTCTCCTCGGGGCCGCATTTTTCCAGTGCCTATCGCAACTTCTTTGGCGCCACGCCACGGGAAGACCGCAACCAGCGGCGTAGCAGCAGCCCGTTCGAACTGAGCTCGGCGCCTGCCGAAAAGGGCTGATGATGCGTGGGGCCCGGGGTGTATGCCTTGGGGGTGATGGTGGGGCGGAAATCGAGCGCCGCCCGCGCGGTGCTCGATCTCACAGGCAACACATCAACATCGCCGAACATCCCCGTCTCCCACAAACCTATGTGAACACCCGTTCACCCAGCATCCTCTCTCCCGTACACTGCGCGATTGCGACAGTGTTTGTCGCATTGCCGAAAGCCTTGTCAAAACTGGGTTTTGCGCTGTAACAAGTTGTCGCTTGGCCGCAAGGACAGGCGCGGATCAGTCCTTACAATCCCCCCATCGCTCGCCCACTTCCAGGCCAGCGTTCCTCTTCAGGAGACTCAGATGTCCGTTGAGCAAGCCCCGGTGCAACGTGCCGATTTCGACCAGGTCATGGTCCCCAACTATTCTCCGGCGGCCTTCATTCCTGTGCGAGGCGAGGGTTCCCGTGTGTGGGACCAGTCGGGTCGCGAGTTGATCGACTTTGCCGGTGGCATCGCGGTAAATGCCCTGGGCCACTGCCATCCGGCGCTGGTCAAGGCCCTGACCGACCAGGCCAACACCCTCTGGCACGTATCCAACGTGTTCACCAACGAGCCGGCCCTGCGCCTGGCCCACAAGCTGGTGGACGCCACCTTTGCCGACCGGGCGTTCTTCTGCAACTCCGGCGCCGAGGCCAACGAGGCCGCGTTCAAGCTGGCCCGTCGCGTCGCCCATGACCGCTTTGGCCCGGAAAAGCACGAAATCATCGCCACCGTGAACAGCTTCCACGGCCGTACCCTGTTCACCGTCAGCGTCGGTGGCCAGCCTAAGTACTCCGACGGTTTCGGCCCGAAGATCACCGGCATCAGCCACGTGCCGTACAACGACCTGGAAGCACTGAAAGCCCAGATTTCCGACAAGACCTGCGCTGTGGTGATTGAACCGATCCAGGGCGAAAGCGGCGTGGTACCGGCAGACCTGGCTTACCTGGAAGGCGCTCGCAAGCTGTGCGACGAGCACAACGCCCTGCTGATCTTCGACGAAGTGCAGACCGGCGTGGGCCGTACCGGTTCGCTGTATGCCTACCAGCACTACGGCGTGACGCCCGACATCCTGACCAGTGCCAAGAGCCTGGGCGGTGGCTTCCCTATCGGCGCCATGCTGACCACCACCGAACTGGCCAAGCACCTGGCCGTCGGCACCCACGGCACCACTTACGGCGGCAACCCGCTGGGCTGCGCCGTCGCCTGCGCGGTGCTGGATGTGGTCAATACCCCTGAAACCCTGGCCGGCATCAAGGCCAAGCACACACGTTTCAAGACCCGCCTGGAACAGATTGGCCAGAAGTACAGCCTGTTCTCTCAGGTGCGTGGTGTCGGCCTGCTGCTCGGCTGCGTGCTGACCGAGGCCTGGCAAGGCAAGGCCAAGGACGTGCTCAACGCCGCCGAGAAAGAAGGCGTGATGGTGCTGCAGGCCGGCCCGGACGTGGTGCGTTTTGCGCCAAGCCTGGTGGTTGAAGACGCCGACATCGACGAAGGCCTGGACCGCTTCGAGCGCGCCGTGGCCACCCTGACCAAGGGCTGATCCGCCTGCGCCACCTTCGCCGGCAAAGGCCATTCCCGGGCCTGGCCGGCGATACCCGATTCCACTGCAGGTGCCCGTGTACCTGCCGTTTTTCCGTGCCGCCGTGAGTGGCCCGTATTCCAAAGGAGTGACACCATGCTGGTGATGCGCCCCGCGCAAATGGCTGATCTGAACGAAGTGCAGCGCATGGCTGCAGACAGCCCCATTGGTGTCACCTCGCTGCCGGACGACGCTGCTCGCCTGGGCGACAAGATCGCCGCTTCCGAGACTTCCTTCGCCGCCGAGGTCAGCTTCAACGGCGAGGAAAGCTATTTCTTTGTGCTCGAAGACAGCGAGACTGGCAAGCTGGCAGGCTGCTCGGCCATTGTCGCTTCGGCTGGGTATTCCGAGCCTTTCTATAGTTTTCGTAACGAGACCTTCGTGCACGCCTCGCGCGAGCTGAAGATCCACAACAAGATCCACGTGCTGTCGTTGTGTCATGACCTGACCGGCAACAGCCTGCTGACCAGCTTCTATGTATTGCCGGAGCTGGTGAACAGCGGCTGGGCCGAGCTCAATTCGCGCGGTCGCCTGCTGTTCATGGCCGCGCACCCGGAGCGTTTCGCCGACTCGGTAGTGACCGAAATCGTCGGCTACAGCGACGAGAATGGCGAATCGCCGTTCTGGGATGCCATCGGCCGCAATTTCTTCGACCTCAACTACTCCGACGCCGAGCGCCTGTGTGGCCTGAAGAGCCGAACCTTCCTCGCCGAACTGATGCCGCACTACCCGATCTACGTGCCGCTGCTGCCCGATGAGGCGCAGGAAGCCATGGGCCAGGTGCACCCGCGCGCGCAGATCACCTTCGACATCCTCATGCGCGAAGGCTTCGAAACCGAGCACTACATCGACATCTTCGACGGTGGCCCGACCCTGCATGCGCGCACCTCTGGCATTCGCTCGATTGCCCAGAGCCGCTCGGCGCCGGTGAAAATCGAGGACGCCCCAGGCAAGGGCGGGCGTCCGTACCTGGTGTGCAATGGCCAGTTACAGGACTACCGCGCGGTGCTGCTGGACCTGGATTGGGTGCCCGGCAAACCGGTGTGCCTGAGCCTGGCGGCGGCCGATGCGCTGGGTGTGGGCGAGGGCGGCAGCGTGCGCCTGGTCGCGGTCTGAGGTCTGGTAACAGACGTTTCGGGATTGATGCGTTAGAAGAGTTTTGCGCCGGCCGACGCCGCCGCACAAGGAGATAGCATGATCGTTCGTCCTGTACGCAGCAGCGATTTGCCTGCGTTGATCGAATTGGCACGCAGCACCGGTACCACCGGGCTGACCACGCTGCCGGCCAACGAAGAACGCCTGGGGCATCGCGTTGGCTGGGCGGAAAAGAGCTTCCGTGGCGAAGCCGAGCGTGGCGACACCGATTACCTGTTCGTGCTGGAAAACGACGAAGGCCTGGTGGTCGGCATCAGTGCCATCGCCGGTGCCGTCGGCCTGCGCGAGCCTTGGTACAACTATCGGGTCGGCCTTACCGTCAGCGCTTCGCAGGAGCTCAAGATCTATCGCGAAATCCCCACCCTGTTCCTTGCCAACGACCTGACCGGTAATTCCGAGCTGTGCTCGCTGTTCCTGCGCAGCGATCACCGCTCCGGGCTCAATGGCCGCCTGCTGTCGCGTGCGCGGATGCTGTTCATTGCCGAGTTCCCGGAGCTGTTTGGCAAGAAGATAATTGCCGAAATGCGCGGTATGTCCGACGAGCAGGGGCGTTCGCCTTTCTGGGAAAGCCTTGGCCGGCATTTCTTCAAGATGGAGTTCAGCCAGGCGGACTACCTGACCGGTGTTGGCAACAAGTCGTTCATCGCCGAGCTGATGCCCAAGTTCCCCCTGTACACCTGCTTCCTGTCCGAGGCGGCGCGCGACGTGATCGGCCGCGTGCACGTCGACACCGAGCCGGCGCTGGCCATGCTCAAGCAGGAAGGCTTCAACTACCAGGGCTATGTCGACATCTTTGACGCAGGCCCGGCCATCGAGTGTGATACCGCCAAGATCCGCGCGGTGCGCGAGAGCCAGACGCTGGTGCTGGCGGTGGGCACGCCGGGCGACGACGCCACCCCTTACATCATCCACAACCGCAAACGCGACGATTGCCGCATCACTGCCGCGCCTGCGCGGCTGGCCGCCGGTACCTTGGTGGTCGACCCGTTGACCGCCAAGCGTCTGCGCATGGGTGCCGGCGACAACGTGCGTGCCGTGCCGCTATCGGCCAGCCGGGAGGCCCAGTAAATGACCACGCATTACATCGCAGGCAATTGGCTGGCGGGGCAGGGCGAAGCCCTGCAGTCGCTGAACCCGGTGACCCAGGCTGTCATCTGGCAAGGGCAGGGCGCTGACGCCAGCCAGGTGGACGCCGCCGTCCAGGCAGCCCGTCAGACCTTTCCGGCGTGGGCGCAACTGAGCCTGGAAGCGCGTATCGACGTGCTGGAGAAGTTCGCCGAGCAGCTGAAAAAGCATGCCGAAGCCTTGGCCCAGTGCATCGGTGAGGAAACCGGCAAGCCCCTGTGGGAATCGGCGACCGAAGTCACCAGCATGATCAACAAGGTGGCGATCTCGGTACCAAGCTACCGCGAGCGCACCGGGGAAAAGAGCGGCCCGCTGGCCGACGCCACGGCCGTGCTGCGGCACAAGCCCCATGGCGTGGTAGCGGTGTTCGGCCCCTACAACTTCCCCGGTCATCTGCCCAATGGCCATATCGTGCCAGCGCTGTTGGCGGGTAACTGCGTGGTGTTCAAGCCCAGCGAGCTGACGCCCAAGGTTGCCGAGCTGACCGTCAACTGCTGGATCGCCGCCGGCCTGCCGGCGGGCGTGCTGAACCTGGTGCAGGGCGCGCGGGAAACCGGTGTGGCACTGGCCGCCAACCCGGGGATCGATGGCCTGTTCTTCACCGGTTCCAGCCGCACCGGCAACCTGCTGCACCAGCAGTTCGCCGGTCGCCCGGACAAGATCCTGGCCCTGGAAATGGGCGGCAACAACCCGCTCGTGGTAGACGAGGTGAGGGACCTGGACGCTGCGGTGTACACCATCATCCAGTCGGCGTTCATCTCCGCCGGCCAGCGTTGCACCTGCGCGCGGCGCCTGCTGGTGCCCCAAGGCGCCTGGGGTGATGCGCTGATCGTGCGCCTGGTCGAGGTGTGCAAAACCATCACGGTGGGGGCGTTCGATGAGCAGCCGGCACCGTTCATGGGCTCGGTCATTTCGCTGCAGGCGGCGCGTGCGCTGATTACGGCCCAGGCCGAACTGGCCGCCAAAGGTGGCGTGAAGCTGCTGGAAATGACCCAGCCGCAGGCCGGTGCTGCGTTGCTGACCCCGGGCATTGTCGATGTCACGGCCGTGGCCGAGCGCCCGGACGAAGAGTTCTTTGGCCCGCTGCTGCAGGTGATCCGTTATGCCGATTTCGATGCTGCCATCGATGAAGCCAACAACACCCAGTACGGTCTCGCCGCCGGGTTGCTCTCCGACTCGCGTGCCCGCTACCAGTACTTCTGGCTGCGCAGCCGCGCCGGTATCGTCAACTGGAACAAGCAACTGACCGGCGCCGCCAGCAGTGCGCCGTTCGGTGGCGTGGGTGCCAGTGGCAACCATCGGGCCAGTGCCTATTACGCGGCAGACTACTGCGCTTACCCCGTGGCTTCGCTGGAGACCGCCAGCCTTGCCTTGCCGGCGACCCTGACGCCGGGCGTCACCCTATAACAACAGGTCACGGAGCCTAGCCGATGAAATCCTATGAAGTGAATTTTGATGGCCTGGTGGGGCCTACCCACAACTATGGCGGCCTGTCTTACGGCAACGTGGCTTCGCAGAGCAACAGCCAGCAGGGTTCCAACCCGCGCGAAGCCGCGCGCCAGGGCCTGGCGAAAATGAAAGCGCTGGCCGACATGGGCTTCAAGCAGGGCGTGTTGGCGCCCCAAGAACGACCGGATGTGGCTGCGCTGCGCCGCCTGGGCTTTAGCGGCAGCGATGCCGAGGTGATCCAGCGTGCTGCCAAAGAGGCCATGCCCCTGCTGGTGGCCAGTTGCTCGGCGTCGAGCATGTGGGTGGCCAATGCCGCCACGGTCAGCCCCAGTGCCGACACTGCAGATGGCCGCGTGCATTTCACCGCCGCCAACCTGAACTGCAAGTATCACCGCAGCATTGAGCACCCGACCACCAGCCGTGTGCTGGGCGCCATGTTCAACAACGAGAAACACTTTGCCCACCACGAAGCATTGCCTGCCGTGGCACAGTTCGGTGACGAGGGCGCGGCCAACCACACGCGTTTCTGCCGTGCCTATGGCGACGCGGGTGTGGAGTTCTTCGTCTATGGCCGCAGTGCGTTCGACAGCCGTTACCCGGCGCCGCAGAAATACCCGGCCCGGCAAACCCTGGAAGCCTCGCAGGCCGTGGCCCGGCTGCATGGGCTGAGCGATGGCGGGGTGGTCTACGCTCAACAGAACCCTGCAGTGATCGACCAGGGCGTGTTCCACAACGATGTGATTTCGGTGGGCAACGGCGAGGTGCTGTTCTACCACGAGGACGCTTTCCTCGAGACCGACGCGGTGCTTGGCCAGCTGCGAGCTAAACTGGCCAGCAAGGGTGGCAACTTCCAGGCCATCTGTGTACCGCGGGCAGCGGTGGCGGTAGAGGATGCCGTGCGCTCCTACCTGTTCAACAGCCAACTGCTCAGCCGCGATGACGGTTCCATGCTGCTGGTGGTGCCGGAAGAGTGCCGCAACAATGAGCGGGTCTGGGCCTACCTGGGCCAGCTGACCAGCCAGGGTGGCCCGGTGAAGGAGGTCAAGGTATTCGACCTCAAGCAAAGCATGCAGAACGGCGGCGGCCCGGCTTGCCTGCGTTTGCGCGTGGCGTTGAAGGAATCGGAACTGGCGGCGGTCAACCAAGGCGTTATCATGACCGCCCCGCTGTACGACACCCTGGTGCAGTGGGTCGACAAGCATTACCGCGATCGCCTGGGCGAAGCGGACCTGGCTGACCCGCAACTGCTGGTGGAATGCCGTACGGCACTGGACCAATTGACCCAGATCCTGAAGTTGGGCTCGGTATACCCGTTCCAACGCCAACCTTGAAGAGAGACTTTGCAATGACCGACGCCCTGCGCCTGATCCTCGAAGATGAAGACGGCACCCAGCTGGAAACCTCCTGCACCCGCTTTGCCGTGGTTTGGCAAGGCAAGGAAGTGTGGATTCAGCAGGACGGCCGTGGCCAGCTGCTGATCGGTGTGGACGTCGACGAAGACGACACCGAATACGCCAACCTGCTGCTGCGCCCGATGGCCACCAACCTGGTCAGCCTGCAGCTGGAAATGGAGCCGGCCGAGGTTGGCGAAGACGACGATCACGTCCATGGCCCCGACTGCGGCCACCACCACTAAGGAAGCCCCTATGCTCGCCCTTGGCAAATTGCTTGAGCTGACCCTCACCGTTCACGAACCGGCCGAGAAGACCCAAGTGACACCCAAGGGCGTGCGTTTGCGCTGGCTGGGGGAGGGCGCGCTCGAAGTGCGCCCTGCCGAAAGCGATGATTGCGGGCTGGACTTGCTGTTGTCTGCTGGCATCCATGGCAACGAAACGGCGCCGATCGAATTGCTCGAACGACTGCTGCACGGCGTGGCCAACGGCAAGATCAAACCCAAGGCACGGCTGCTGTTCCTGTTCGGCAACCCAGCGGCGATCCGCAAGGGTGAGCGCTTCATCGAGCAGGACATCAACCGGCTGTTCAATGGCCGCCATGAGCTTTCCAGTGGTTTCGAAGCCTTGCGTGCCGCCGAGCTGGAACAATTCGCCCGGGTGTTCTTCAGCAAGCCGGGGCGTAGCCGCCTGCATTACGACCTGCATACCGCCATCCGCGGTTCGAAGATCGAGCAATTCGCCTTGTACCCCTATAAAGAGGGGCGCAAGCACTCCCGTCGCGAACTGGCGCGCCTGGCGGCAGCCGGCATGGAGGCGGTGCTGCTGCAGAGCAAATCCTCCATCACTTTCAGTGCCTTTACCTACGAACAGCTGGAAGCCGAAGCCTTCACCCTGGAGCTGGGCAAGGCCCGCCCGTTTGGCCAGAACGAGCAGGTCAACCTCGACCGGCTGGAGCAGCGCCTGATCCAGATCATCGAAGGCACCGAGCCAGAGGGTGAAGGCTCGCTGGATGGCCTGCAGCTGTTCAGCGTCGCCCGCGAAATCATCAAGCACAGTGACAGTTTCCACCTGCATTTGCCCGCGGACATCGAGAACTTTTCCGAGTTGAGCAAGGGTTATCTGCTGGCCGAAGACTTGGCCGAGACGCGCTGGGTGGTCGAGGAGGAGGGTGCGCGCATCATCTTCCCCAACCCCAAGGTTAAGAACGGCCTGCGCGCGGGGATTCTCATTGTGCCGGATTCGGGGCAGCGGCTGGGCTGATGGCGGAGGTGGTGCCCGTCCCGGCGCACCACATGGGCTCGCTCAGTAGTAGGTGCGTACTGGCAGGCCCAGTTCCATTCGCAGCGCGTTTTCGTTGAAGGGTGATGGGTTGGTGTCGGTTGGCGCCGTGTCGGGGTTATTGTCGAAATCGTACAGAGGGCCGCTCGGCAGGCCAATTGCTTGCAGGTGTGCGTTGTCGACCTGGATCTGCCTGCGATCGATAGTGCTGATTGAGGTGTGGCCAGGTACCGTCGTACCTTTGAAGGCGCTGTACGCTTCGCACAAGCAACGGTAAAAGTCGAGCAGCGGCAAATTGTCGCTGTCCGAGCGCGTCAGGTTGAATGCCAGGTTTCCGCCCTCGGCCGGCAAGCCGGCTACCCACTCCAGTTTGCTGTCTCGTCGCAGGAAATGGTCATTGTCGGTCGGGTCTGAGCTGTAGACGTCGAAACGGGTGGCCAGCTGTGTTTCGGTGAGCCTTATCCAGGACCGTTTCGCCAGTTGAGTCAGAAGTTGCTGGCCGCAATCCGTGTGGCAAAGAAACACCAGGTGGTTGTGGACGGCCTGTTTGAAGGTATCGCTGCCTTCTATGTCGAGTGTGTGGCTGGCGAGTGCGGCGAGCGGGGCAGAGAGGGGTTGCTCGAAGCGGGCGTCACCCGCCTGGTTACGGGCATAAATGACTGATTCATGGGGGTCGTCGACCAGGATATGACCGTCGATTCCCTGGATATGACCGCCGATACGGTCGCTCGCCGAGCCGCGCTTGATGAATGTCAGCCCCTGGCCCACGTTGATTTGTGCATCGCTACTGCCGGTGAAGACCTCGGTGATGCCGCCGCCGGTGGTGATGTGCGCGCGGCCTTTTGCGGCCTGAATGATCACAGGCGTCGTCACTTCCTTCGCCACGCGGACGTTGGCCTTACCCGATGCTGTTCTGATGATCAGGGTTTGTCTGTGCGTAGGCGCGAGGATGAACCTCTTGTTGCCGACCATGGCTTTGAGGTGGCAGTCGTAGGCGGAAATGTCGACATCGACCGCCGAGGCATGGCTCTGAATCACCATGTGGTGCTTGCCCGGGATCTGGCCCTGATCAAACCATACCTGTTCCAGAAGGACGTCTATCTTGTCGTCCCGGTATTCGTAGAAGCGATGAACGGCTTGGCCATCGATGGACGTGTCTGCCTGCTGTTGAAAACCGCTGGTCCTGCCAGAAATGAAATAGACGGGGTTGGGGTGCATGAGAAGGCTCGCTTGCTGTGGATGGGGGGCGGCGGTTGTCGCTGCGGCCAAAGCTAAAGGGTTGTGCAGGCGAGGCGTGGTACTTATCTAGGGGCAAGATGGACGAGGAGGGGGCGTTGTGACGAGGCGCTGAACCGTATAGCCTCCACTTTGAAGTCCGAAATGACGATTTCATGCCGATTGACCGTTTCGGGCGTATAAACACACTGCATCCGCCGTTCAGGCTGGATATAATGGCGCCCTTTGCCGTCGTTTCGTCGATTCGACGTATCAGCCCAAACGGCCGCCGTTTCCGTGGAAGAACCTATGAAAAGCGCAGAAATCCGTGAAGCCTTCCTTCGCTTCTTCGAAGAGCAGGGACATACCCGAGTCGCCTCCAGTTCGTTGATCCCGAACAACGACCCGACCCTGCTGTTCACCAATGCCGGCATGAACCAGTTCAAGGACTGCTTCCTCGGCGCGGAGAAGCGTGCCTACACCCGTGCTGTCAGTAGCCAGAAGTGCGTGCGCGCCGGTGGCAAGCACAACGACCTGGAAAACGTCGGTTACACCGCGCGTCACCATACCTTCTTCGAAATGCTGGGCAACTTCAGCTTCGGCGACTATTTCAAGCGCGACGCCATCACGTTCGCCTGGACCTTCCTGACGTCGGCACAATGGCTGAACCTGCCCAAGGAAAAGCTCTGGGTCACCGTCTACGCCACTGACGACGAAGCCTACGACATCTGGACCAAGGAAATTGGCGTGCCGGCCGAGCGCATGGTACGCATCGGCGACAACAAAGGCGCCCCTTACGCCTCCGACAACTTCTGGACCATGGGTGACACTGGCCCGTGCGGCCCGTGCACCGAGATCTTCTACGACCACGGCGCGGACATCTGGGGCGGCCCACCGGGCTCGCCAGAAGAAGACGGCGACCGCTACATCGAGATCTGGAACAACGTCTTCATGCAGTTCAACCGCACCGCCGACGGCGTGCTGCACCCGCTACCAGCGCCGTCGGTGGACACCGGTATGGGCCTGGAGCGCGTCAGCGCCGTGCTGCAGCACGTGCACTCGAACTACGAGATCGACCTGTTCCAGAACTTGCTGGCAGCTGCGGCCAAGGCCATCGGTTGCAGCAATGATGGCCAGGCGTCGCTGAAAGTGGTCGCCGACCACATTCGCTCGTGCGGTTTCCTGATCGCCGACGGTGTGCTGCCGTCCAACGAAGGCCGTGGCTATGTGCTGCGTCGCATCATTCGTCGTGCCTGCCGTCACGGCAACAAACTGGGCGCCAAGGGCAGCTTCTTCTACCAGATCGTTGCCGCACTGGCCGCCGAAATGGGCGAAGCCTTCCCTGAGCTGAAGAGCCAGCAAGCGCACATCGAGCGCGTACTGAAAGCTGAAGAAGAGCAGTTCGCCAAGACCCTCGAGCAAGGCCTGCGCATCCTCGAGCAGGACCTGGCCCAGCTGAAAGGCGACGTGGTACCGGGCGACGTGGTGTTCAAGCTGTATGACACCTACGGCTTCCCGATGGACCTGACTGCCGACATCGCCCGTGAGCGCGAGCTGACCATCGATGAAGCCGGCTTCGAGCGCGAGATGGACGCCCAGCGTGAGCGTGCGCGTTCCGCCAGCGCCTTCGGCATGGACTACAACAGCGTGGTCAAGGTCGACAGCGCCACTGAATTCCTCGGCTACGAAGCCACCGAAGGCCAGGGCAAGATCATCGCCCTGTACAAGGACGGCCAGGCCGTCGACCAGTTGGGTGAAGGCGAACAGGGCGTGGTCGTGCTCGACCGCACGCCGTTCTACGCCGAATCCGGTGGCCAGGTGGGTGATACCGGCTTCCTGCAGGCCGGCGCTGCGCGCTTCGACGTGCGCGACACCACCAAGACTGGCGGTGCCTTCCTGCACCACGGCGTGGTCGCCAGCGGTGCGCTGGTAATCGGTTCGCCGGTCGAGGCCAAGGTCGATGCCGACGTGCAGCACGCTACCTCGCTGAACCACTCCGCCACCCACCTGCTGCACGAAGCGCTGCGCCAGGTGCTGGGCGAGCACGTACAGCAGAAGGGCTCGCTGGTTGACAGCCAGCGCCTGCGTTTCGACTTCAGCCACTTCGAGGCGCTGAAGCCAGAGCAGATCAAGGCCCTGGAAGACATCGTCAACCGCGAAGTGCGCAAAAACACCCCGGTGACAACCGAACTGACCGACATCGAAACCGCCAAGGCCAAAGGTGCCATGGCGCTGTTCGGCGAGAAGTACGGCGACACCGTGCGTGTGCTGAGCATGGGTGGTGATTTCTCGGTAGAGCTGTGCGGCGGTATCCACGCCAAGCGCACCGGTGATATCAGCCTGTTCAAGATCATCAGCGAAGGCGGCGTGGCCTCTGGCGTACGCCGTATCGAAGCAGTTACCGGCGCCGCTGCGTTGGCCTACCTGAACGCTGCCGAAGAGCAGGTCAAGGAAGCCGCGCAACTGGTCAAGGGTAACCGCGACAACCTGATCGACAAGCTGTCGGCTGTGCTCGAGCGCAACCGCCAGCTGGAGAAGCAGCTGGAACAGCTGCAGGCCAAAGCCGCCAGCGCCGCCGGGGACGATCTCTCCAACGCGGCTGTTGAGGTCAAGGGTGCCAAGGTCCTCGCCGCCCGCCTGGATGGGCAGGACGGCAAGGCCTTGCTGGCCCTGGTCGATCAGTTGAAGAACAAGCTCGGCCACGCAGTGATCCTGCTGGGCAGCGAGCATGAGGGCAAGGTTGTGCTGGTGGCCGGCGTGACCAAAGACCTCTCCAGCCAACTCAAGGCTGGCGATCTGATGAAACAAGCCGCTGCGGCGGTGGGTGGCAAGGGCGGTGGCCGTCCGGACATGGCCCAGGGTGGTGGCGTCGACGTCGCTGCACTGGACCAGGCCCTGGCGCTGGCCGTGCCATTCGCAGAGCAGGGACTTTGAGATGAAGGGGCCGGCGGTCTAGTCGCCGGCCTCTTCATGTTGGATTGTTTTTTGGGGCCCTGTATGGGCTGAGGCACCATTGAAATGGCGTTGATCGTACAGAAATTTGGCGGCACCTCTGTCGGTTCCATCGAGCGGATCGAGCAGGTAGCCGAAAAGGTCAAGAAACACCGTGAAGCGGGCGACGACCTGGTGGTTGTGCTGTCGGCCATGAGCGGTGAAACCAATCGCCTGATCGACCTGGCCAAGCAGATCACCGATCAGCCGGTTCCGCGTGAACTGGACGTGATCGTGTCGACCGGTGAGCAGGTCACCATCGCCCTGCTGACCATGGCCTTGATCAAGCGTGGTGTGCCAGCGGTGTCCTACACCGGCAACCAGGTGCGCATCCTCACCGACAGCTCGCACAACAAGGCGCGCATCCTGCAGATCGACGACCAGAAGATTCGTGCCGACCTCAAGGAAGGCCGCGTGGTCGTGGTAGCAGGCTTCCAGGGCGTCGACGAGCACGGCAGCATCACCACCCTGGGCCGTGGCGGCTCCGACACCACTGGCGTGGCCCTGGCGGCGGCGCTGAAGGCTGACGAGTGCCAGATCTACACCGACGTCGATGGCGTCTACACCACCGACCCGCGCGTTGTGCCACAGGCCCGTCGCCTGGAGAAGATCACCTTCGAAGAGATGCTGGAAATGGCCAGCCTCGGTTCCAAGGTGCTGCAGATCCGTTCGGTGGAGTTCGCCGGCAAGTACAACGTACCGCTGCGCGTGCTGCACAGCTTCAAGGAGGGTCCGGGTACCCTCATTACCATTGATGAAGAGGAATCCATGGAACAGCCGATCATTTCCGGTATCGCCTTCAACCGTGATGAAGCCAAGCTGACCATTCGCGGCGTGCCGGACACCCCAGGTGTGGCCTTCAAGATCCTCGGCCCGATCAGCGCTTCGAACATCGAAGTCGACATGATCGTGCAGAACGTTGCCCACGATAACACCACCGACTTCACCTTCACCGTACACCGCAACGAGTACGAGAGCGCGAAAAACGTGCTGGAAAACACTGCCCGCGAAATCGGTGCCCGTGAAGTGATCGGCGACACCAAGATCGCCAAGGTCTCGATCGTTGGCGTCGGCATGCGTTCGCACGCCGGTGTTGCCAGCCGCATGTTCGAAGCGCTGGCCAAGGAGAGCATCAACATCCAGATGATCTCCACCTCCGAAATCAAGGTTTCGGTTGTGATCGAAGAGAAGTACCTGGAGCTGGCCGTGCGCGCGCTGCACACCGCGTTCGAGCTCGACGCACCTGTGCGACAGGGCGAGTAAGGCGCTGCCAGGAAGGGCGCGGCTTGCCGCGCCCTTCGCGTTTCTGCTCGCCACGCATGGCCTGTCCTGCCCTGTGTGGCGAGTAACCGGGGCTTCGTCGTCGTCCACGACCAGGCCCTGATACCAAAGACTGTTACCCCTGAATGTTTTGCGTAAGGAGAAAGCTATGTTGATTCTGACTCGTCGGTGCGCCGAGAGCCTGATCATTGGAGACGGCGAGATCACCGTGACGGTGCTTGGCGTCAAAGGCAACCAGGTGCGTATTGGCGTCAGCGCCCCGAAAGAAGTGGCTGTTCACCGCGAGGAAATCTACCTGCGGATCAAGAAAGAGAAGGACGAGGAGCCAAGCCTTTAATTCTTTTGAAGTTTTTTTAAAAAAAAGGGTTGCAAGCGAGGAAGATCCTGTTTAATATTCGCCTCGTGTTGCGGTGAGGTGGCCGAGTGGCCGAAGGCGCTCCCCTGCTAAGGGAGTATACCTCATAAGGGTATCGGGGGTTCGAATCCCCCCTTCACCGCCATTATTTGCGTAGGGCGCTGTAAACGGTAGGAACGCTAAGTAGTTGTTTTTAAACGAAAACGTTCTTGCAAAAATGTTTCAGCGACCTATAATGCGCGGCAGGACACGGACTCATAGCTCAGCTGGATAGAGTACTCGGCTACGAACCGAGCGGTCGCAGGTTCGAATCCTGCTGAGTCCGCCACTTTTGAAGTGGCTTTGTTTGCAAGGCTGCTTCAATCAACCAGTGGTAACTGGTCTAAAACTACCAATCGCGGACTCATAGCTCAGCTGGATAGAGTACTCGGCTAC